>JAWUWP010000056.1:0-38605 GCA_034111785.1 Paraglaciecola sp. | reverse complement strand
TGCCTTTAACGTGTTTTGCAGCGACGTAATTAATGCTTCTTGATTGGTAACTAAAGGGGGAGGAGAAGGAAGCAGCAAAGAATTAGCGGTTAGGATCCCATCAATTTGAACACCAGCGCCGATGGTTGTGGTGGTTCCAGCATCCACATTACCATGAAAAATTGATCCTGCACCGATAGTTACTGTGGTCCCAGCCAAAACGTCGCCCCCTACCTCTACGGTTGCATCAATGGTTACGGTGGTTCCGGCTTCAAGTTCACCATTAACTAAAGCATCAGCACCAATGGTTGCTGTGGTTCCCGCTTGAATCGAGCCATCAACAATGGCAGCCGCGCCTAGGGTGACAGTGGTACCTGCCTCAATATAACCCACAACACTTGCATCAGCGCCGAGGGTTGCAGCGGTTCCCGCCTCCACATTGCCCCCAACGAGCGCATTAGCAGCGAGGGTTATTGCGGTGGCACTTTGAACATTGCCCCCAACCGCTGTGCGTGCGCCCATGGTTATGTAACCACTGGCATAGAGCGACTGCATATTTAGCTCTGAATCTAACAAGGTCAGGGTAGTCGCTTGTGCGCTAGGCACAGCAAAAAACATCGAAATAAAAAGCAGTGGATGTAAAAATGTCAATAATGGGTTTTTAGGACACGGGGGCCTATTATTATGTGAGTCAATGGGAGTCGCTTGATGATAACAATCTGCGACTCCAGAGCTGAAAAATGCAACATTGTTCTGTGCACCGCGCATCCAAAGGTGTTGAGCTTTACCGACCACCGCACATTTTGGATGGCGTATCGTTTGCCATTGGACGTCGTTTTTGTCATGAGCCGCGCAAGCACTAGCCAACAACAAGACACCATCGCCACTACTTTTCACCCTAGCGTTACTACAAAGATCAATATTGTGCTTGTTCATCTTTCTGTCCTCAGTCTATAAATAAAATTTTCTACATATTTAAAGACTGATGGCGCAAGTTGCATGCCAGACCGTAAAAATATTAAGTGTTTGATTATTAAGATCATTTCAATTTCAGCATGAATATTATATTTTTATTTTGCAAAACATTATCATTGTGCAAATCGATTTAAGGCCACCAGCTGGCACATCAGCGCGGACTAAATCGGAATAACGAATATTGATTGGGTTCAATACTAATATTTCTGGATAGTTAAAAAAGCGGTTAAGTTCAATAGAAAAAAACAAGCAAGGGCTAACTGTTGGTGCGAGGATTTAGGGTACCGCTGTGTATAGGTAAACAAACGTCACTTTTCATAAAATGAAAATACATGGTGCCTCATCTTTTCCATATTATATCTATTTTACATTCTTAAGGCAGTGACAGTCGGCTATTTGGGTCTATTACTCAACTTTTTTCACGTCATTCAGAATTTCAAACAAGAACCTCCCACAGTGGTGCAAACCAGCTCTGAATATTGCTTATGATGATGAACGGCTTTTATTCAAACAGGCTTATCTGAGGCGGTGCTGGACTTTGCGGGGCAATAATTCGACGATCTTGTCATTTATTGTATTCTGGTGACTAAGTCTCTTTTGGATCACCAACGGATGTGCATTAGACACATCCCTGTGCAAATCGGTTTTCCTGTCGATTTGTCAATGCTCGCTATACTCTAACCGTACCACCAGATTGCTTACAGTTTCTATTCCCAAAATCCGTTTAAGTCTTTGCGCCCTGATCATCGATTGGTGTTTTTATGCCCTGTGTTTCCTGTCTTTTCGGCAATGCCTGTTTAGCCTTATTTCCTAAGGACGGCGTCATTGTCAGGCGGTGCCGACTGTTTGCTGGAGGCCACCTGCGAGGGCCGCCTGCGAGGGCCGCCCTGCGAGGGCCGCCCTGCGAGGGCCGCCCCGCACAAATACACCATGAAAGCGCGTCAGATTAACGTTGGGTTTGGGCACCATTGCCGCTAAACGGGCAATAAAATTCAGCAGTGTAAAGATCACATGACTGCGCCGGTCACCTGTGGTGCCTTCACTTAGGGTATTTCAAGTTGGTAGCGCACCTTGGGGGAAGCCGTTATTGCAAAAATCAATCATAAATCAAAGACCTGACCCCCCATTTTGCCAAGAAACCTTTATCCCGTTTATGTGTCGATATTTTTTACACAATGAGCAGTTCGTTGAACCATCTCGCCTATAAAATTACCCTAAACCATTAAAAACAAAAGAATTCATATTATTAGGCGTAGAACTTGCTTAGGGTATCCTGAGGTTATATTCTCATTCATACACAAATGATAACTGCCATACCAGTCGCAAGGCCAGGACGCAAAGCTACGGGTCTCAATCAAATAGACTGCCGGGTTGCGGACGCTTCACAGGGACAGTTCATGAACATCTAAGTGTTAATAAAAGTCTGAGGAAAAAATATAAATAAAGGTTCACCAATGAAATATATTAATAAAGTACTAATGATCACGACATTATCGATGATGTTTAATGCACAAGCGAGTTTAATACCCTTGGGGTTATTAGGTGGACCCTTAAATGATCAAACGGTCTATGCTAACTTCGGTTTAACTTTGGGCGCTGATACAAATGTAGGTGGCAATATGCTGGGAGCCAGCTCAATTTCTATCGGCGTAAATTCAGTTGTTGGTGGTAATATTAAGGCTGGAACCGCGGTAACAACCGGGGCAGGTTCAAGTGTCGGTGGCTATATTCAGGCTGGAACCGCAGTCAATACTGGCGTAAGTTCGCTGGTAATGGGTGATGTATTTAGCGGAACCAGCACTAGTACAGGTGGTACATCAACAGTCAATGGCAATATTGAGGCAGGGGGTCTCTATTCAGAAGGCATCGACGCTGAGGTCATTGGCACTGTAACAGATAATCTAGCGACGAACGATCCACTTTATATGCCACCTGTAGTTGAAAATCAAAATACTCAAATTGGGACTGCGCAAGAAACTCTGAGGTTGCTTGGATTAGTGAATTCGACTTTCCTCGATAACACATTCGGCACTGTTGATGCGACCCTTACTGCGGGTATCTATGACAGTGCAGATTATCTAACGATAAGGGCCGATACAACCCTCACCCTCGATGGACAAGGTATAGACGGCGATTTTCTTTTCAACATCCATAACTACCTAGACTTTGCTGCAGGTGCGAAGTTAGAACTGATAAACTTTACCGACGACAGCAAAATCATCTGGAATGTCCTTGGCGACAATGTGGGCACAGCCGGTTATTTCCAAGCGGCGGCGGGGGCCACTATTAGAGGCTTTATTTTTGCGCGGGGCTTCGTCGGTACAGGAGCCGACACTACAATATTAGGCGTAGGTAATTCTTGTGGTGGAGCTGTTTCAAGAGAAAATTACGTCGGATTTGGTGCAAGAAACACAATCGGAGCGGAGGGTTGCGTTAGTACCTTTGCAGACGTGGCTGAACCTGTTGCAGACGCCCCCGAACCTGAATCAGTTTTGTTATTCGGTTTTGGTCTTATGGGTTTGATTATAGCTACAAGAAAGAAGGCATAGCCCTTAAAGAGGTGCTGTCAACTTAACCGCACCCCTACCCATTATGCGATAATCTGCTGATGAAAAGTTCAAACATTTGACCCTGGCATTTCTCGTCTATTCCGGTAAAAAACAAACATGAAGAAAAAGACTTCTTACAAACTTTTTTAGATTATATAATCTGGTTTCAACAAAACCGAGATGGCACGTCATGCCTCATAAAAGCACAATATGCGGAGCAAATGAATAATGCCTAATACCTCTACTGATGTGTTTTTCACTGTTATCATTCCTACTAGGAATAGACCTAAACTATTTAAATTAGCGTTAGATTCAGTATTATCACAGAGCTTTAAAAACATCGAAGTTGTTGTAGTAAATGATGGGACTACAGATGAATTTCTGCGTGCTTACAAAGAGTTAGAGAAACGATACGATAATAATGTGCATTTTCGATATCAAATTCGTCGACCAAACGGGCATGGCCAGAGTTATTCAATGAATACTGGTGCATACGTTGCTAAGGGTAAGTATTTATGTTTTCTTGATGATGATGACTTTTGGATTGATAATGAGCATTTGCAACGAGCACACGACTCTATTGTACATTCGCCAACAGAAGTCGATGCCTACTATACTAATCAAGATGCTTATTTCTCTGATGGTAGTAAGCAACAAAATAACGTTTGGATTGAAGATCTCGCCACTAAAACTGATGACTTAGTTAAAGAGACTAATGATGCATTTAATGTTAACGCAAAATTTTTATTCACTAGTGGCGGTTTTGCCCACTTAAATTGCACTATTGTCAGGCGAGCCCTTTACCTTTCGATAAAAGGAATGGATGAAAATATTCGATATGAATGTGATCGTGATATATACATACGAACAGTAGATGCGGCAAAAACCCTTTTATACTGCCCTTCTGTAATTTCTAAACACCACATCCCTGATCCTAAAAAGTCAGATAATATGTCAACACTCGTGGGTACCTTTGAGAAGCGCCTATATCAAATTACCGTTTATGAGAAAGCTATATTATTGTCGCGTAAGCGATGCATTCAACAGCACAGTAAACTTGGCTTAGCAAATGTTTTTAAACATATTACCGAAGAATATATACGTTTAGAACAAGCTGAAAATGCGGCAATTTATGCCCAAAAAGCTTCAGCATTAAGTTTTACCTTTAAGTGGTGGTTATATAGTCATTACTTATCGATGATTGCAAAATTAAAGGGCTAACATGGAGCTGTTCCAATATTTAAAAAAAAGGATTAAGCACCCTGTTTTCTAGTGATATGTGTAGCAAGTGTGGCAATAACAACCAAAACAAATGTGACCTTAGCTGCAATGTGTTCTTTTTTAGGTTGAAATCAAAATTTAACGTCTGAATATAAGGAAATGGAAAAAACAGGGAGACGATTTCCTGGTGACAGTTCAACTGAATTGTTTTCTGCAAAAATTCAAGCACAAGTTGAAACGAGAGATACTGATATTCAACGACTCAAGATTGATAATTAATTAAATTATCCTAACCTATTATATAGGATCAATGATAAGTCAAAAATAAAACTCGGAATTGCAGTTGCTTACTTTTTATGGGCCGGGCAATGAGTGGCTACTTAAGTTATATGGACAGTCAATTTTAAAAAACACTCATAATAAATTACATAGCCACCCATTAATGCTAAGCCATCTCTGGGATCGAGGTGGTGGGAGGATGTGATAGGGTGCAAAATAACGCTCAATGTCTACTTACAAGCCAGGATCTGTTGCTTACTTGGGCTTTTCTTTCGTTAAATTGTATAAATAACAACGCTTTACGAATAAAAAGACATATGGATATGAGCATCATCTGATACTGGGGTTTAGATTGACTTAGCGGGCTAGTTAAGACCAGTTGAGCAGGGCTATTGCCCTTCCCAACTCCTGCCCGTACCTATTTTGGGGTTAATAAAGTAACTTGGTGTAGCTTGTGGTAACGACTTAACACCTCATCAACATCCCAGCTAAGGGCCTCGTTTTTATCCACATGCAGATGATTACTCATCACCGCATAGGCACAGATATCAATGGCAAACAGGGTCGGCAAAAACAACAACCGCTTTTCCACCCAACCACGGTGGTGCGCATAGCTTTGCCCCGAATAACTATCCACAGCGCGGCTGCCACCCCTCACAAGAAAGAACGGCGCACAGACCGCATAACACAACGGGAATAAGGGGTATTCACTAAACTGACTTGGTTTCTGCGGGCTGGGGCATAGCACAACCACTTGATTGAAAATTGAGCTAATTAAACAAAGTGTAGTGCAGCTTATATCAATAAGTTTGGAGCTCGCAATGCTGTAACTGTGGATGTCTATATAATCTATATATTTTTGTTTGCGGTAATCCGTAACATTCAGTTGTTATGCTTCGCCATTATCAGCTACTTTAAGTAGTCTTAATAGTTTCTACCTGAGAGTGGAACTAATCCCTATTTCATAAAAATGTTTTGCATTTAACAATGGGTAGAAATTGTCCAACAAGTATAAAGAAGAGAATAGCCTGTGATAATGACCATTAAACCTTTTGTGCTGTTATTAACCAGTGGTTTTTTGTTAATGTTAGGCTATGGCTTAAGCAATATTTTGCTGCCTGTACGTATGCAAAACGACGGAGTGAGCTTAGAGAATATGGGCTTAGTATTGTCTATGTTGTCAGTGGGTTTTTTACTGGGTGCTTATTACAGCCGTATATTATTACAACGTGTTGGCCATATAAGAATATTTGCCATGTGCGGTAGCTTAACATCAGTGGCTATTTTACTTTCTGGCCTCTATCCCGAACCTTTAATGCTTGCCTGTATGAGGGTGATCACTGGGTTTTGTATTGTTTGTACCAATGCCACACTTGATAGTTGGTTAAGCCATAGCGCCACTGAAAAAAATAGAGGCCGAATACTTTCTATTAATCAGATGATGATAATGACAGCCCTATTTTCTGGACAATTTTTATTAAATGTAGCGCCGATTGATGATATTACTCTATTTGTTGTCTGCGGCGTTTTATTCAGCATGTCTATTACCCCCATCGTGATTAGCAGACAAAAAGGCCCACATATTGAAAATAGCCCATCGATGTCTTTAATGACGGTTTTCAAACTGTCTCCTTTGGGTGTGGTCAGTTGCTTTTATTGCGGTGTTATGTATGCAAGCTTAATTAATATGCTGCCTATCTTCGCCAGTAATAACGGTATTACAGATTTAGACTTATCTATATTTATGGGCTCAGCTATCTCTGGCGCGATCATTTTGCAGTTCCCTATTGCCTATTTATCGGATCATTTTGACCGCCGAAAAGTCATGCTATTTATGGTAGCAACGCTCATGGTACTAAGCTTATCTGTACCATTACTTATGACCGAAGATATGTTCAAACTGACCTTATTTGTTATTGCTCTAATAACTGGCTTGGTTGCCTGTCTTTATCCCATGAGTATGTCTGAAACATTTGACACCGTATTAAAAGAACAGATTTTGGCAGCAATGAGCGCCTTATTATTGATCTATGCATTGGGCAGTATTTTAGGTCCCTACCTTGCCTCTGTAGTAATGGGCACCTTCGGTAGCAGCGCGCTGTTTAGCTTTATGAATGTCGTCGCATTATCTCTATTACTTTATATTGGTATTCGTATGAAGCTACAACAAGCTTTACCCCTTGATGACCAAGAAAGCTTTATCATGCAAACACCCAGTGGTGTAGTGTCAGAGCTGGATCCTCGTACACACTACGCAGAGGCAAAATTTGAATCAACTCCGGAAGTAGAAGTGGCGATTAGCTTAGCGAACAAAAATCCTTCGGCTGCGATTAATATGGTTAAAGCCTTAGTACTAAGAGATCCAAATAATGCGCCAAACTTAGCCGCTGCATTAAGCACCATAGAGGCAATAGACATTGGTAAGTTATATGCCGCAATAACATCGGCAGCCCCACAAATGAGCATTCACATTGCTCAGGCATTAACCAATGCATCTCCTGAACAAGCAGATCAGCTAGTTGATTGGATTACCTCTGAGTATCCTGATCAATTTACCAACATTGTGGTCGCAATTGCTAATGCAATGCCTGATAACGGTATTGATTTAATAGAGTTAGCCGCTGAAAATATGGTCGAAGAATATCCTATTGAACTGCTAGAAATGACCGAAGAATATATGACAAATCTATCGGACTCTTTAGATGCAATGCGACCCGTTGATAGGGTCGCGGCTGCCTCAGAAAATACGGCAACAGAGCTTTATAATCGTTTAACAGATGTGTCCCCTGAGCAGTCGGCAGAACTTGCCTTTACGGTATCAGAATCCCTACCTGAATCGTCAAATGATGTTGCTGAAGCCTATGTTCAGAACTTGATTGATAGTGAAAATGACAGTGAGCAAGCTTTCTCTGAAGGTGTGTTAGAAAATATAGAGTCTGCCGCAAATAATTATGTGAATCATATAGTTGAAAATATTCCTGAACATGCGGTAGATGTTGCGAGTAAATTTGTTGATCATTTTCCCGAAGTTGCCTCGGATATGCTCGAAATATTGCAGGACTCGAACGATATTGAAGACAGTGAGTTAAGCACTGCTATTGATAAAAAACCGTTACAAAGCATCGTAGAGCAGCAATTACAAGAAGCCGTACAAACGCAGTCTGATGATATTGAAGATAAGGCCGATATATAAGGTGTAAAAACACATATTATTTCACCTAATGGCACATAAAAATGTAACGCTAAGCCTTTCACACAGTATTGTCACAAATAGTCTTTGCAATAGATGTGTTCATGTCTAAAAATCTAATCAATGAGTCCCGGTTAAGGTTGGGATCCTATCTCACTATTTGCCCCAAGGCGAGCTAGACCCCATAGCTTTTTAATGACTAGATAGGCTAATGGTTAAGGTTTATTACCCAAATAACCACGGCAGCAATCGAGCTTTCAGGGGGCAGTCGCGTTGTATTCAGTCGTATGACTATAGATCCCTCAAAGAAGACTAAATCCGCGAAAATAGCGACGTCTCCTAACTGCTCTTTGCTGCCTATCAAAGGACTATTCTGAAATGTCGGATTTTATCAATTGAGGAAATATTACTGAGGCCTAAACGACCAGTTCTGGCAAAAACTGCTTATATAATATTTTTGAATCACAGGCACGCAGTTGCAGCTAAGACCTTTGTCAGCCTTGGTCAAATTATTAATAGAGAACTGTGGATTCTATTGCTGATTAACGTCTCTAACGTTGTCACAAACTTAATGACAGATCGACTGTAGCGGTTGTGAATATTTAACGAACGGGGTTAAGCCCTCATACAATAATAAAAAGTGACTCGAAATATCCCCTTTTTATTGCAATTTTCTAATGGGATGGGTGACCACTTAACCTGCCACTTTATGAGTGGACGCTGGCACAAATCCCACAGCAAGATTTCCACCATTAAAAGATAACCATTACTTCTGCAAATAGCAGTGAACAGACACGGGTGACTTTAATCGCTACTCATTAGGAAAATACTCAAACGCAAAACCTAGTTAATGCATTAAAAACGCAGTGATAAGCAACTTAAGCCCCATCCAATTTCTGAAATTCAGACATTGCCACTTCCCGTGTTTTCTAGCCTAATTGTTGGATGGCATGCAGTGCTTTAGGAAAACCTTTGGGCACCAATACAGTGCCATTTATCCATACACTGTTGGCTGCATAATCTTCATGCTTATCGATCTTGATACGATTAAACCCAGTGAAATCAGGGTGTGAGTGCATTTCGCCAAAGGTGAGTAGGTTGTTATTCTCTAAATAGCTTAAACCGGTTTTTAAGTGTAATAATTCTGATATTTCAACCATAGAGCCAAACAAATTATGCTTGCCCAATATCTTGATCAGCTGGACTGCGCCTTGGGCGTTAGTGCGCGCTGATACACCAATGTAAAAAGGGTCAGCTAACATGATAATATCGCCTGCTTCCACATGACCGTCTAGCTCAATGCGTTTTATATCAGGATAAAACGACTTAATTGAGTCCTATATATGCAGCACCTCTTATCTGCGGCTTGTGGCGCTCGGGTGGGTTAAAATTGCACATTTTGCTGTGAGCAGAGCAACGTCTTCCTCAAAACATGAATCTGGATATGCTTCGAGAGCAGGCAGTTCTGTGACTTGTAAACCACACTCTTTAAGCGCCCTAATATAATCCTGATGCTGTTCACAAGCTAAAGCGTAATCGGGTAAGCCCATATTTGCTTCGGTAAGTCCCGACAGCATTGTTCGGCTGGGTTTGCGCACCATTGCTTGTGTAAAAATTTTTGCTCCTAACATTTATTGATATACGACCCATGCACCTATGCTCGCTAATAACGAAAACAAGGTCGCCAACTGTTCAATGGTAAAGTGAATAATACTGATCTTTTCACCTTGCTTATGGTCCTTCCTTCAGTATTTTGGTACTTGCACTGCCATGGTGATAAAATGACCGAGCGATCTACGCGGATGGACGTTATCATCTCGATATTATTGAAACTAATAAATGAATTTGTAGCCTTCGACCGTGAATCAACATTAAGATGTAAACTACTTTTCAATGTCTATTAACAAAAGCGTGAATTAACCCCATTATAGCGGCGAAGAAATATTCCAACTCTAGCCTTGCAGTATACCCAAACTAGTGAAAAATATCAGCGGCCAAAGCATGGTGCTTGTTTGTTAGCAAGGCTCGGGTCTTGCGCTTGCCTTAACCAGGTAGATGCTTCTGCATGTCAAGGTTACTGACAAATAGTTAAGGGTTGGTTGCTCAAGGCGGTGATCAAAAAAAGGTTTCAAGCCAAGCGCGAGCCAGTTATTTAGACATCATTAGAGATGTGTGTCAGGCATTTTTTCGTGAGTGCTTGTGTTCAACGTCAACTAACGCTGGGCTGAACCTGGATGATTATTTAAGTAACCAATTTTGAAATAATGTGTTTTATGACGTGACATTGGTTCAATAATAGAAAGAAGTGATCATGACCTAAAAATAATGACAAAGTGAGGCGATGTAACTAATCGCCCAGCGGTAAATATTGTGGGACACACTATATTTTTAGCGACGGGATTATTCGCAATTAGCCACTCAGTTGAAGCTATGTCTATCGGTGCGCACTAGGGTGCCATTGTCTTTGGTTTTTTTTAGGTATTGAAATATCTACCAGATCTTTTTGAAGGCATGGAGTATGGTTAAAAAGGCGGCAGTGACTGACACTTTCAATCTGATATTCGTCATGTTTTTTAGCAATGCTTAGAACCGGTTATTGTCTATTAATCTGTTTTTTTCACAAGGCGCCTGTGAGTTAAAGCACTTTGTGTCCTAGTCTATACAAAATGTTTAGCCTGAGTCGTCTTAGAGGTGATTTTAATGTTCTGTCCCTAGGCTAAAAAACCTTAAGGGCGATCAATAGTATCAGGGCATACCTGCATGCCTTGCCCAGAGCGACCAAAACGACGAAAGTGCTAAATGGCACCCTCATGATCCCGGCAATAAAGGTGAGCGGATCGCCAATAACAGGTAGCCAAGCGAATAGTAAACTGACTTTTCCGTAACGGTTAAAGCGAGATTGCCCAGCCTGTAATTGTTGCTGCGATACAAAAAACCACTTTTTATCCTGAAACCTGTGTAACTCTTTACCTAACCACCAATTTACGCAGCTGCCTAACGTATTGCCTAGGGTCGCACTAAACCACAGCAGAGCTGCATTATGCTGTTCTTTTAACAAAAACAACAACAGGCCTTCTGACGCTGTGGGTAGCAAAGTGGCGGCGATAAAGGCGGTGAAAAATAGTGAAATGTAAGGCATGAGTGACCTAGATGTGTTTTTTGAGATATACCATTAAACACAACTGGGTGAAGAGGCTGTGGCCAGTGGAACAGGCTAGTTTAGCACTAACACTAAGGGCATGAGTAACCCTATTAGCAAATTTATCTTACCGCTCAATTTATTAATGATAATCATCAGCCGATCAATGCCAGAACTTAGGCTAGCCTATGGGCAAGATTGACTGGGACAGGCGAATCAATGGGCACGGTTCCATCTAGTTACAGAGTTTGATCCCTTGCATTTTTACACTCATGGTGTTGGCCTATTCTTTTTTAATCCATTTATTTCTTGTCTGCTTAAGACCCCTGAATAGCCCTCTAATATTGTTGGGTCTGAGGTACCGTTGAGTATTATTCTGAGGTGGATTTTCATGTTTTTATGCAAGGCTAAGTAATGTTTAATTAAGCTGTTTTGTACCTTGCTATATTTAACATCCGGGCTTTGTGCTGTGAGCGTAATTTGCCCATGGGTTAAGTACAACTTAGCTTGTATCATTAATAACTCTTGGATAATAAGATGGTTCTTAGCCCTTAATTTTGGATGATTATTGGGTTTGTTAGACAATTCGCCCATGGATTTATTGACGATAGCAGCATCTGCCATAGTCACATCTGCTAGTTCAGCGCTCTGAGCTTGGAAACGACTGTTCGTTACTTCTCTTCTAGCCATCATTGGGGCAGCTTGTTGGGGGGCCGTGCTTGATCTAACGGCTAGCACTTCGCTAACCAGGGCGTCATTTTGCATTGCGGTCGCAACAGGGCTGTTTACCGGTAAAGGGTCTAGCAATGATATGTGCGGGCTTTGTGGTTGCAATAATGCGACAAAACAGACTAAAACAATGGAGGCCGCCACCGCGCCTTGATATTGCATTTTTTGCCACCAAACTGAGGTTTTCTTTACCCTTGGCTGGTTTGCCAGTGAGTCAGGACTAAGCTTTATTTTCTTTTTGGCCATCGCCAGTATTGCTCTATCAGTGCTTGGCGCTGGGGTGTGTTGCTGTGCGCCTTGATAAAGCTGGCTCACCAAGGCTTGATCGGATAATACCTTATCTGCGGATGGATCACTCATTGGCTTTGCCCTCCATGACAGCGCTAATTGAGCCTGGCGACAATTCTAATTTTAAGCTTAAGCAACTTCGTAAGTTTTTATAACCGGCCTTTAATCGGCTCTTGGCCGCTTCCAGATTGATATTGACTATCTCGGCTATCGCCGCTGCCGTAAAGCCCGCTTCTTCTCGCAATAAAAAGCAATCAAGCTGATGTATGGGCAGTTTATGCAGACAGTAGTCAATGGCTTGTGCTTGTAATAACCGCTGGTGAAGATTTGCCGGCCCTAGGGCTTGGCCCAGTGCATGTTTTGATTGTGTATGCTGGGGCTGCTGTTCATCTTCTTCAATGCTTGAGTCTATGACGTGATCCACCACCTGCATGTGCCGCACATGATCAATTACCTTGTTACGGGCAATGGTATATAACCAAGTCTTAAAACTGGCCGTTTGTTGATAGTGTTGCCCATGACTGATCACTTTTGCCCACACCTCTTGAAAGAGGTCCTCAACCTGGCTTTTATTGTGCACTTGGCGCGACAAGTAGCGGTACACCCCGCCCTTGTTACGCAGGTACAGGGTCTCAAATGCGCTAAAGTCGCCATTGGCATAGTGCCCAAGCAAGGTTTCATCAGTTAGTTGATTCAAGCACTGTCCTATCTGTGTCGAGTTGACGGGCATTTCTTACCAGTTGAATAAATTCGCTACGGTAACCAAATTCGTCATCGCCTTTGGCATTTTGTGCGGTATTGGCAATCCATTGATCGTCGAGTTCATGGCTAAACTTGCTCAGTTTAATCTGTTGTGCAAAAACCGCAACCGCCGCAGCAAAACGAAAATCATCAGTTTGCTGGTTAAATTTGGCTATTTGTTCAAGGCCAACTATATGCGTTATTAGCTGACTTTGCTGTTGCTCTGGCTGCTTAAAGCGTAGCTTTATTTGGGCTAACTCATGGCTGTATATGGGCTGGCCTGGGTGAGTGCCAGGTTGAGCATAACGCAGTTCATCATTATATTTATCGTCACTGTCAAGTAAAGTCAGCTCGTATAGTGCCGTGACGGTATGGCCTGCGCCTATATCACCGGCATCCACTTGGTCGTTGTTAAAGTCTTCGTTGGCTAGGGCGCGGTTTTCGTAGCCGATCAAACGGTATTCAGCCACTGTAGCAGGATTAAATTCTACTTGGATCTTCACGTCTTTGGCGATGGTCTCCATGGTTGATTGCAACTCGTCTACTAGTACCTTGCGGGCTTCATTAATATTATCAATATAAGCATAATTACCATTGCCTGCATCGGCCAGTTGCTCCATTAAATAATCATTGTAGTTGCCTTGGCCAAAACCCAGGGTGGTTAAGGCTATGCCTTTTTGTTTTTTCTGTTTGATCAGATCTATCAGGGCGTCTTGGTCGGTCATGCCCACATTAAAATCACCGTCTGTGGCGAGTATTACCCGATTAACCCCTTGCTGAATAAAGGCCTGTTCGGCTAGCTGATAAGCTTGTTGGATCCCTGCCGCGCCATTAGTTGACCCGCCGGCCTTAAGCTTGTTGAGCGCCTCTGCGATAGCGCCTTTATCATTGCCATTGGTCGGTGTGAGAACCACCCCCGATGCCCCTGCATAGACCACAATTGAGACCTTATCCTTGTCACTCAACTGATTGGTTAACAGGGTCAGTGCGCGTTTTAATAAGGGCAGTTTGTTGGCCTGGTTCATTGAGCCAGACACATCTAACAAAAACACCAGATTACTGCCCTTATTCATTAGCTGTGCAGGCTGATAACCTTTTAAGCCTATGGATAAAAGGTGTCGCTGGCTATTCCAAGGGGCTACCGAGAGCGCGGTATTTACGCTAAAAGGTTGTTTTATGTTGTCTGGGGCAGGGTAGTCATAGTCGAAATAATTTATAAACTCTTCTATTCGAACAGCCTGGGGTGGTGGCAAATAACCTTGGGTGAGCATACGCCTTGTATTGGTATAACTACCAGTATCTACGTCTATTGAAAAAGTAGAGGTGGGCTCAAGCCTCACTTGTTTAACGCCGTTTTCATCTATGCTCTGATATTTTTCTGATCCTGGGGCATGGCTATTAGTGGTAATTGACATGTCTGGCGCTCTTGCTCTGAGCCCTGCCGGTTGTTCAGACATTAGGTGCTCAACCACAACAGCGTTATCCACCCCAAGGAATTGGCTTTGGTCTTGCTTTACTTCAATCCCGCCGTTGTTTGGTTGGTTGTGCTCTTCAGTAGCAGGTCCCGCACAGCCAATAGCGAGCATGACAGCTAAACTGATGCTTGAGATCTTGATGGCGTTATTAACGCCATGGATAAACTTGGTGGGGATCATGTTATTTCCTTAATAAAGATAATGTTGTGAAGAATTTCACCTTAACTATCTGTTACTAACGGATGACTATTGCTAAAGGGGTTTTTAATGGTAGTGTTTATGCATGCAGGGATCAGCAGCCACTATCATAGAGTGCATGGTGAGGTATAATAGGAGCCTACTTCAGGTTCATGCTAGATGGGGGCATTTAGCCCAGCAGATATTAGGCCGCTGTATTGAGTGCCGGCGCTGGGGGATTTGCATTAAGGGCCACACCCACCGCTATCGCGAATATGACAGCCGTGACTAAAGATCACGGCGCGGCACCCACCGCTTTTAGTGTTTTGACATGAGTTGGGGCATTATTTGTGTTTATAAGTAATACTTTTGTTATTCGTTTTGCGCTAAGTTTATGATCTGTCATTGCACCATGAGTAAAAAAAGATCTAGCAGGAGGATATTAACCATGAAAAAAGCCAGCATAGTGACCTTATGCACAATATTGGTATTAAGCGGCTGCACGTCTAAACCAAAACAGCAGACAGTGATCGCACACAGCCTAAACACAAGCACTGATAGTTGCCCTGTTATTGCAAGCGGCAAATGGCATGCTTGGTTAGATAAAGTGACTGAAGATGAAGGGCAATATAGACTGGTTGTTGAAGGTGAGGTGACGCTACCCCATCCCGGGTTTGAAATACATTGGTCACAGGGTCCAACGGATCGCATGTATCCACCGGGATTGCGACTGTCATTGTTACCTAAAGCCTTGGATCACATGTGGGTCCAAGTGTTAACCCCTGTGCCTGTCATTTACCAACTAAACACGCCTATATCTCAATTTAGCAGTGTACAAATTTATTGTGATCAGACTCTACTCAGCGCAATAGTAGACGTTAGGCTAACAGACTGATCAACCCATCTCATTGCCAAGCAGAATATCAGGGATGAAGCCACTGGCCTGCGCCCCTTATCTACTCATAAGGGCTAGAGTACGTTGCTTAGGGCGATCCCTAGTCCGAATCGAGTTTGACTGTAATTATAATCGATTAAGCTTTCGCCATAGCCGCTAAATGCCGTGGCGTAACCTCGAAGTTTGCCCCACAAAGGAAAGGTCAGACCAAACTCTGCGGAACCTTTATGGGTGGAGAAATTCCGACGACTGCCAAAACTAAACTCTAAATCTTGCCATTTATAGACTAAGCCCAACTCAGAAGAGCCGAGGAAATCATCGATGTCAGGATTGTCATCGCCCTCTGAGTCGAGAGGAAATTCTTTATCATCCTCGGACAGTCTTACCCAAGGGCGGAAGGACAGGGCAAAGTTGTTTTTCTCATACAAAAAATTGGCATACACTCTATTCCAGCTTCTTGAAAGATTTTGTGCTCTGCCATTTGACTGGTGCTCGATCCCTACTGTAAACCCGGTATTGCCGCCAAAGGGATGCCAATCTACAGGCGCTAAATAGTAAAGCTCAGGTTGGTAATTTGTCTCGCGAAATGGTTTCGAAATGTTGTCAGCATAGATCTGCCACCAAGCCTGCAGGGTAAAACCAAAATACAGGCCATCACCTTCGATAAGCATACTCTTGTGATTCAAAGGCACCTTAAAGCTCAGTTGGAACTTGGCTTCAATATCTACCAAGTTATCTTCGTATCCATCGAAAGAGGTGTAGGCTTGCTTGTTTATGCCATCGGTTGAATAGGCCGGCAGCATGTAATTAATTTTGTGAGGGGTAAGCACATAGGGCTTAAACTCAGTTTCTCTTTCCTGCTGGATCCGCGTGGAAATCGCCCCTGGCATCCCTCTATTATTAGGTGTTATCACAAGTGTGGCTATTTCTGCCGCCTCTTCTTCAGCCTGCGAAACCTTAGCACACAACTGCCTAATTTCGGCCAAGGTAAGGCTCCCATCACCCTTCGAATATTGCTGCATCACGCAGTCATTGAGGGTCTCTTGGCCATTAGCTAATGGCATGATCAATATGCCGGTTAATATCAAGCAAAGACGTACACTAGCTAGCATCATGCTTTTCCTCAAAGTATCAGTGTCGGCTAAACTCAATATTTTACACTACTAAGTTGTGACAGTAGAGTGCATTTATTAATTTTACATCTTAGATAAACAACCTTATGCCTGGTCGTTTCGGCGCCTTTCACAAGATACAGGTAACAATATATGCCTATATTATTTCGCGGTGTGAAAATGTATGTTGAGACTAGATTAAACAACAACGTACTATTATGGATTGGTTAATGGCTGAGCCATAATCCATCACACCGGTGCATTATTAGTGCCTACTGAGGCGACGAAGCGAATAAAGTGCTAGACCAGCAAGACGATATTGTCTTGGTGTGGCTCACTAGTTGTTGTTAGGTCAGTGGTCTGATTGATGGTGTTTGTTGGTAAAGCTAACTAGGTTCTCTAGTTAGCTTGTTTCATGGGGCTTCAGGCAATTAGTCTTTATATCCCCAAGGAGCAGTGGGAGCCGTGATCGCTTGGCTAAGATCAAAATCCACTCGAAACTCCCGACCTTGTCGGATCATTCGGTAAGTAAAGGTATCTGGGTACAGATATATTTGCCAAGTATTGCCATTGGATTGAGGTATGCCATTGGCTACAAACAACTCTTTGGTGATCTGATCCGCGGGGAAGGATTGTACTTGCGCCCATCCGGGATCCATAGTGTGGCCACCATACATGGTTAATTTATCGGCACTGCCATCCTTGTGCCTATGATCATGCTTTAGGGATAAGCCTGAACCCGTTTTGGTGATAAGCCAAGTGCGAGATGCATCATCACCTACTTTAAAAGGGATCTGCAGTTGCGTATCGGTACAGTTTCTAACATGCATGATCAGCTTCTTATTGGCAAAGCTACTATCCGGGGCATTGTCTAAGGTGACTTTACCGGTAAATGCCTGTCCACATAGGGCACGCAGCCCATCAAAGAAAAGGTCTTGAGTCGAAATAGAAGGGGGGGCGCCAGCCTTAATAGCGCTGCTCATAAAAAGGCTGAAAAGCGTTATTATTAGGGTGAGTTTCATAGCTTGCCTGTGGGTTATGGATCAGTAAAACTAGCTTACCTTATGCTTGTGCATAAGAACATGCTCGGTGCTGGCAATTGTTTAGAATACCTAGCAATAGCAGCAAATTGCCTCTAGTAAAGATAGTTTCCGCTAGGTTAAGTGTTATTATCTGGCCACAAAATGTTGTTAACTCAGCAACGATTGGCAGTAGCCAGTGGATCAGGAGAACACACTAGATGTTGAAGCAGGATACAATTGGTACCTCAGGTAAAAAATGGCAACAAATTGAAAAAGCCCAATGGCTGGCCCAACAGTCTGTTAAGCGCTCTTATAGCGAAGAGGTATTAAAACCCATATTGGCATTAGCTGGGCAGTTTACGCTTGAGCAGTATGGGCAATTGCATTATGCACAACAAAGCTATGTATTAATGGCCCTAAAAAGTAAAGATTGGGATCCGAATAAAGCCACGGTTTTAGTGACAGGAGGCGTTCATGGTTATGAAACCAGCGGAGTGCACGGTGCCTTAAGATTTGCGGCGACTGAAGGGCTAAAATATGCACAGCAGTTTAATTTATTAATAGTACCTTGTGTCAGTCCTTGGGCCTATGAAACCATTAATCGCTGGAACCCCAATGCGGTGGATCCTAATCGCTCTTTTTATGCTGATAGCCCTGCCACAGAATCTGCCAGTTTGATGAAACTTCTGGCGTCTGTAGAAGTGTTGTTGCATATGGATTTACATGAAACCACAGATACTGACAATTCTGAGTTTCGACCGGCACTGGCTGCCAGAGACGCAATCGAGAGCAAAGAATGGGCTATTCCAGATGGCTTTTATTTGGTGGGTGATCAGGACAATCCTTGCGCAGAATTTCATGCATCCGTTATAGCCGCAGTACAAAAAGTCACACATATCGCCCCTGCAGATGAAAGCAATAGGCTGATTGGCGTGCCTATAGAGCAGCATGGTGTGATCAATTACCCCCTTCAATCACTAGGCTTATGTGCAGGATTAACGAATGCTCGTTATGCCTGTACTACAGAAGTCTATCCAGATAGCCCCAAAGTCGACCCGGAAAACTGTATTTTGGCACAAGTTGCAGCGGTCACAGCGGCAATCGATTTTGTAATAACACAGGGCTAATAGGGTAATATGTTGCTGCTTTTATGAGGGCAACCGCCAATGCTTAATGGGTAAAGCCCCGAGGTAGATGGTGACTTGTGCCGCCTGTTTAGATGCATATTTCATGGCGGCCTGTACATCGGCTGTACGTATTTATTCAGCCACAAAATGCCCTTGATAGCCGTCGCCACAACCTGTGGTATCTATCACTTAGGGCCTGACACTCAAAGGTTTGATTCTGGTGATAAGCGATACTGCCGTGCTCGCCAAAGGTTAATGCAAGTAGGGTGTCAGTGGTGGTTGAACGGCTACGAAATAGGGTTTTATGTGCTATTTTCGCTCTGATAAAAAACATATCCAGATGATCAATATGTTGCTGCTATTGGTGCAGGTCTTGTTGTTGGTTAAAATCTACCGTTGAGAGAAATTTTGTTATTTTTTTGAGCGTTATCACTGCACTAGCTTAGGCTCCCAAAGGGTGGCCAATGCCGCATCTGTGCTCCCTAGTAAGATGAGATCTTGCTCATTAAAAACCCACTCATTGGATACGCCAGCAAACCATGCACCCGTTTCAAAATATCTGTCACCTTGTCAGATCGTCCTGGATCAGATGGTGGACAGTTTGCCCTTCCACCGAATACAAGTGCTGGGTATCGATATACAGGCCGTCAATGCTAGCTAAAATGGCCACAGCGTAGCTGTCTGTGACAATCTTACTCATTAAAAACACCTCACATCTGTTCTAAAAGACAAGTGCACCGCAATATTCAAGGCTTCTCCCCCAGGGCTTACAAGCCCTTTTTGAGGGGGGGAATCAACACAACTGGTCCCTAAGGCTATTATCTTCATGGACGCCTTGTTGGCAATGTCCATCAGCGCTAATGCTCAAGGTTTATGATTTTCCCAGTAAGGGGCGCGCAAGCGTTGCTTAAATATCTTGCCACTGTCCTCCCTAGGCAAAGCGGAGTGAATATCCAGTTTTTTTGGTAATTTAAAACGGGCTAGTTTGGTTTCCAGAAAAGCTTTAACTTGCTGCAAGTCTACACTCTGCTCGGGTTGGCACTGCACCGCAGCGACCACCATTTCACCGAATTCTGTGTGTGGAGCGCCAAATATTGCACAATCTAGTACTTCTGGCATATGGATGAGCTCTGCTTCGATTTCTGCGGGGAATATGTTGGCGCCCCCAGAGATGATCATGTCTTTTTTACGATCATTGATAAACAGGTAATCTTCGCTGTCCAAATAACCTATATCACCGACTGTGGTGTAACCTTGGTGATGTAAATCTTCGGTGCCGCCCTGGGCATTGGTATAGGTGAACGCGCCAAACATCGGTAAATTGATGTAAATCAGTCCAGACTCACCGGCAGGCAAACTTTGTTTATCGTCATTCAATATTTTTATCGCCCCCCCTGGTAGTACTTTACCCACAGAGCCCGGTTTCTTCAGCGCTTCTGCCGAGGAAATAAGTGTCATAAAGCCAATTTCGCTGGCCCCATATGACTCATAAAAGATCGGTCCAAACCAATTGATCATGGCGTGTTTAATCTCTGAAGGCCAAGGGGATCCCGATGAAATGGCAAAACGTAGACTAGATACATCGTATTGATTTCTTACCTTTTCCGGTAACTTCAATAGTCTAACCATCATAGTTGGCACAATATAAGTGTGGGTGATCTTATATTGCTCAATATCCGCTAAAAATTGTTCGGCATTAAACTTAGACTCAATATATATTTCTACATCTTGCGCCGCAATACAGCACAAAGACAGGGCATTGGGCGCGCTATGGTAAAGGGGGGCAGTGACATAAAACCTGTCCCCTGCATTTAACCCCAACAAGGTTTTGGCCAAGCCAGTGTAGACTAAGTGTAAGTCAGGGCGACTGTCGTCCATTGCCCTTTTGATCCCCTTGGGTCGTCCGGTACTGCCAGAGGTATAGGAAAACATTCCATGGAATTTCTGGGTGGCTGTGGTGATCGGCTGAGCATCTTGCAACAGTAATTCTATATTATGTTTATCAGCAATAGGCTGTGCCGCAAGCACTGTTTCTAAGCCATAACTTTCGCTGATTTCAGGGGCTGTGGGCACCACTAATAGCAAGACATCTTTAAGAGAGGTCTGTGATAAGTTTGCCACTAAGTCTTGGTGGACCACCAGCGCTGTGGCGCCAGAATCAGTTAAAATATGTTCAGTTTCGGTGCTGGTACCGTGCCAGTTTAAAGGCACGAATGAAGCTTGTAAATATCGACAAGCCTCAATTAATTCAAAATAGCTGATATCATTACGCAGCAGTAAAGCCACGGGATCGCCAGGTTTTACGCCGCCGGCTTGTAATATGCTAGCGAGTTTTCGAACCCGCAGTTCAAAGGATGTTCGGTCTAATTTTCTGCCACTGAGATATAGATTACCTAAGATAGATTTCTGCCTATTGGGGTCCGATCTGTACCTCACTATAAGGGATGCTGCTTGTTTTTAAAGTAATTTTACCTCTAATCTAAACTTATTTTGATTTTTGCACGTAACCCAATACATTAAGTGAATACCTAGGTGTAGTTAGTGAAGAAATTTTTTATGCCGTTTTTTGTCGTTGCAATGGTCTTTGGTTTTCTGGGCTGTGCTAATTATGACTATGTTAGTCAAGTCAAAATAGGCGAGCCTATGATCCAAGCTCAAGGTGAAAGCCTTGAAGGTAAGCAGATGTTGATACCCGATGATTTCTCAGGACAAGCTAGCTTGTTATTGTTTGGCTATAAGCAGGATACCCAGTTTGATATCGACCGCTGGTTGATCGGCTTAGATATGACTCAAACCCAAGTGGCTGTATATGAAATACCCACTATTCAGGGCATGGCCCCAAGGATGTTTAGTACCTATATTGATAATGGCATGCGCCGCGGGATCCCCAAAGATTTATGGAAGGGGGTCATCACTGTCTATGCAGACGGTGATAAAATACAACAATTCACCGGTAATCAGAACCCTAATAACTCCCGGGTGATATTGCTTGATCCCCAAGGTAAGGTGCTTTATTTTTATGATAGAGGTTTCTCTGTGGAAGCTCTCAATGCCGTGCGTGAACAGCTAACGGCCTTGTAAATAAGTCTTTTTTGAGGGCCGATTGAGCGAGATCCAAAAGGGCTGGTGCAGTCAACCCTTGACTCACCACCTAATTCCCTCAAAATGCGGCAATTTTTATAATGCTGCACAAATGCGGCAATTTTTATAACGCCGCACAAATGCTGTATTTGAGTCGGCTGGGATAGATAATGCAAACAGAAATTTCATATGGGTTTATATCATCCCAGGTGGCGAACCGCTTTTTAAACGAACTCAAGCATTGGTCAGTGGCTGAGGTTAAAGCTAAGTTGTTTAATGGCTCAGATAGCGTCAAGATCACTTATGAATTTGACGGCAGGGGCTTTGACTATACCTGTTCTGAGTTAGATGATTTAGCGGCCAAATATGCCGGGCAAGAAATATAGGCTGCTTGCTTGGCATACTTGTGTCACTGCCTTGCCAATCACCGGCTGTGTTTGTCACATTTATTTGCATAATCCATCAGAACTATTTTCACCATGGCCAGTCTTAAGGCCTATCAATGACTAACAAAGACACATCATGCAGATCACTAATAATCTAAAAAAATGGGCTAAAAACAATTGGGGCATAGTGCTATTTGTCTTGTTAATGTTTGCTTCTAGAAGCAGTCTGGCAGATTGGTATCTAGTACCCACAGGCTCAATGCAACCGACAATAGTCGAAGGGGATAGAATATTTGTCGACAAGATGGCTTATCGATTAGAAGTGCCCTTTACCGATATCTCACTAAAACAGCTAGGGCAACCTAAACGGGGTGATATTGTGGTCTTTAACTCTAAAAAAGCCGGCAATAGGCTGGTCAAACGCCTGATAGGTGAGCCTGGTGATTGGATCGAAATGCAAGACAATCAGCTTATCATTAATGGTAAAACCGTCACTTATAGCCAAGATGAAGAGCACAAGGTTCGGCAAACGGAACAGTTACCAGGGTTTTCTCATTTAGTGCAGTTTACGCCTGTGGCTAACGCTCGAGATAACTTCGAACCCATATTAATACCCACGGGATTTTATTTGGTGTTAGGTGACAATCGAAATAATAGCGCAGACTCTAGATTTTATGGCTTAGTGCCTGAAGTTGAAATTCAGGGTAAAGCCAAAAAGGTGCTGATCTCCCTTGACCCCGATAATTATTACTTGCCTCGCTCGAAGCGAACTTTAACCGATCTTATTTAGTCACAAACAAGGCCTTATAGGTTTGTATCATAGGGCCTTTTTATTTATCTTGTGGTGAGTTAATCCGGCACTGTTAGGCTAAGTGCATAGCCGGAATATTTCCGTAGATTGATAACACGATCGCCATCTAATAATAAGTACTGGCCTTTAATACCTAGCAGCTGGCCGCTAAATCCCCCTTCTTTATCCAGATTAATCGATGTCACTTTTTCCGGATATTGCTGCACCGGGTAATGGATGTCTATGGCTTGGGAGTCGACTATGTCTATGGCTTGAAAACCATACTCCTCAATTATTTCATCCAATTCACCCTCTACCTGTTCTAATAAGGATTCTTTTAGTGACACCAAATCGACTTTATCCGGTTGCGCCTTGAGCATAGTGCGCCAATTGGTCTTGTCGGCGATGTGGGATTTAAAGGCGCTTTCTACTAAGCCACTGGTTAACCTATTTTGTACACGCATAATGGCGATAGCTTGTGTGGCCCCTTGATCGATCCAGCGGCTAGATACGCCTTGGGTAACATGGCGGGTGATCCCCACTTTGACGGTACCGGTATTGGCAAGATAAACAAAATGATCAGATAAGCAGTTGGCTTCGCCCCACTTGGGTTCGCGACAGGTGCCAGCCTCATAATGACAAAGTTCGGGTTTTATAATACAGCTATCACACTGGGCAAGTTTCATTAAACAGCGATAACAGTATCCTTGGTTAAAACTTTTTTTGGTTTTAACCGCACAAAACACACAATGAATTTCACCGGCATATTGCACACTAATATTCTGACCAATCAAGCCATTCATATGAACGCTTTGTTGACCAATGGGCAATTGATACTGGGCCAAATTATCAGCATTAGTACTGACCTGCATTTTACGAGTATTGCCTTGGTACACTGTCATAAGAAAGGGCTCTGAGTAATCGCGCGACGCAGACTAGCCTGCATCACATAGACCTAATATTGTGCCAGTTTATCGGGCCTTGTGCTTGTGAAATTGCGATCAACTGGGCCATCTTTTGACTGCATCTAGGTTAGGGGGCCGATTTTTGTGATTACACCTAGCCCCTTAAGAATGCGTGCACATTATTTGCACTATCTTTGGGCTTTTGTTGCACATTATGTTGTCGGTAAAGGATTACACTTAGTGACAATGTCATCCCACTCTAAGGTAACCTTATGTATTTATCCTCTAACAACCGAGCCTCAAAATTGTTTGCCATTGCCTGTTTATTTGCCATGTCGGTGTCAGTTTTTGCTCAGTCTGACGACAGTCGTCAAAAGGGCAAAGGCAAACATCAACGTCCGCAATTTTTTGAACTGGATCTGAATGGTGATGGCCAAGTGCTATTGGCAGAGTTCAAACAAAGGCCAGTGCACAGGGTAAGCCATGAGCAAATATTCAGACATATTGATGCCAATGGCGACGGTGCGATTTCCGAGCAAGAGTTTGTTGAGCATAAACCGCCTCCACGGCCAAAAAGAGACTAACATTGAGTCAGCTTAAGGGTAGACTCTCAAGTATTACTTGAGACGACTTTTGAGGACGTTGTGCTAACACGTATCCAACAAATTCTGGATGATAGCCAGGCCTATAGAATAGCTTCAATGCAAAGTTTGTGGAGTGGCTACGGTGAAATAAGCCGATATTTTAGTCCAAGATTAAATCGGCCTATAGTAGTGAAACACGTCTGCCCACCTGCGCAGTCCGCCCATCCCAAAGGCTGGAATACCTCTGCTGGCCATCAACGTAAGTTACAATCTTATGAGGTAGAAGCTCGTTTTTACCGTGACTATGCCCTTCACTGTGATGGCTTTTGTTTTGTGCCTAAGTTGCTTGCTCAGGATCAAGAGTTGCAGCAGCAATGGCTGATCCTAGAAGACTTAGATGACGCTGGTTATACTGGACGCAAAACCCAGCTGAGTGCGGAGGATATTAA
The DNA here is from genome assembly GCA_034111785.1 of Paraglaciecola sp. Lineage (GTDB taxonomy): Bacteria > Pseudomonadota > Gammaproteobacteria > Enterobacterales > Alteromonadaceae > Paraglaciecola. The sequence continues at coordinate 13,512 of JAWUWP010000056.1, read as the reverse complement.
GCCATTGATCAGTTGGTTGGCCTATTTTCACGGGCGATTTATGCAAAAATCTCCCGAAGGTTTGTGGCCTATTGGCACCTATTGGCACTTGGCAACCCGTCAAGACGAGTTTCAACAAATGCCCTCCAGTGCCTTAAAAGACCATGCCTTAGCCATAGACCATTCCTTGAATCAAGCTCAGTTCTTAACCTTAGTTCATGGTGACGCCAAACTCGCTAACTTTTGTTTTTCCCAAGGCCTGGCTTCTAATGCCGTGGCGGCCGTTGATTTTCAATACATAGGCCAAGGTGTGGGTATCAAAGACTTGGTTTATTTATTGGGCTCTTGTTTTGACCAACAAGCATTGTATGACCATGAACTAAGCTTGCTACAGGAGTATTTTAAGCAACTGCAGCAGGCGCTCAAACATTATCAAACAGGCCTTGAGCTGGGGCCTATTGAACAAGAATGGCGAGATATGTATGCACTGGCTTGGGCCGATTTTCATCGGTTTTTGTTGGGTTGGAGCCCAGAACACTTTAAGATAAATGATTATATGCTCAACCAAACTAAGATTGCTTTAGGGCGATTTTAGCTAAAGGATCCTTGAGTCCATGAATAAAATATCAGTCAGCCGTGAGCAAGGATAACGATGAGAGCACTAATTTTTACCTATTTGTCTATATTATGCAGTTTGTTGTTGGCCGATGCTCTGTGGCTGGGCTTTGTGTCGAAAGACAGTTACGTGCAGGCTATGGGCCACTTGATGCGCGAGGTGGTAGTGATTTGGCCGTGGATAGTATTTTATCTGTGTTACCCCTTAGCTATTTTGTGTTTAGGCATACTGCCAGTCAAAGACACCGATAGTGTCAAACTACCTGTGCTGAGGGGGGCAATATTGGGGGCCGCAGCTTACGGCACTTACAACTTAACCAATTACGCACTGCTATTGGATTGGTCTTTAGCTATCACACTTATCGACTGGTTATGGGGGCTGATGTTGACGGCTTTTTGTACTTGGGTGGGCTGTCTGATTTATATGAAAACACAGGCTAACAGCCAAGGCTCAGGGGCGCTCGAATAGACTGTTTTTATCTATTTATAGTGCAAAGCCTTATCGAAATTTCGAATATCGCCCCCATATCTCAAAAGTCCCGAACAAATATACGAGATCTAGCGTGCGAACCGTAAAAACCAGTACCTTAATGAAATGGTTGTTTGGACAACTCCTGCCGTACAAAAGTAAAGTCCTGTTGGCGATGACTGCGCTGCTAGTGGGAGCGCTATCTTGGCTGGCACTAGGACAAGGCATTAAGGCTGTGGTCGATGAGGGCTTTATTGCCAGTAATTCCGGTAAGTTGGACCAAATGATGTTGCTGGTACTGGCCATTGCATTAGTGGGCAGTCTGGCCGCTTATTACCGATTTTATTGGATGATTTGGTTAGGCGAAAGAGTGAGTGCCGATATTAGGCAAAATGTATATGCTCATCTATTGACCTTATCTCCGGCATTTTTTGCTAAAACACGCACCGGTGAGGTCATTTCCCGTTTTACCTCTGATACCACAGTATTGCAATCCGTGGTGGGCATGGGGCTTTCTATGGCCTTACGTTCCAGCATCACCTTTATTGGGGCCTTGGCATTGATGCTCTTTTCTAGCCCCCAACTAACCTTATATGTGTTAGTTGCTGTGCCCATTGTATTGTTACCCATACGAATTTTTGGTGCCAAAGTGCGCCTATATGCCAAAAGAAGCCAAGATCGGGTGGCTGATCTAGGGGCTTATGTGGATGAAACCTTACATGAAATCCACACAGTACAAGCTTATGCTCATGAAGATGCGGACAAGACGTTATTCCAATCTAGGGTAGAAAATGTGATGGGGGCCGCACAGTTTAGAATTAAATACCGAGCCTTGCTGGTGGCTTGTATTATGGGTATTAGTATTACCGCTATTACTATAGTGGGATGGCTAGGGGCGCAACAAGTGCTTGCAGGTGAACTGAGTGCCGGTGAGTTAACCGCTTTTATGTTTTATGCAGTAATGGCTGGGGGGGCAGTTGCCACTATTAGTGAGGTTATAGGTGAAATCCAAAAAGCGGCAGGAGCCAGCGAACGTTTGATGGAATTACTCAATACTCAAACGAGCATTCAATCACCACACAATCCGCAATCTTTGCCTAGCACTATCAGTGGTGACATTAGTATACAGGGCCTTGACTTTGCTTACCCAGAAGCCGCGGATATGCCTGTGATAAAAAATCTTCACCTAGATATTAAAGGTGGGGAGCGTGTCGCTTTGGTGGGCCCAAGTGGTGCAGGAAAATCAACCTTGTTTCAAATGCTGTTGCGGTTTTACGATGTGACACAGGGCGAAATTTACTTAGATGGCCAGGATATATCAAAGTTGGATGTGTCGGCGTTACGTGAACAATTTGCCTTAGTCCCTCAAGAGTCAGTGATTTTTGCCAGTTCAGTGAAAGATAATATCGCTTATGGACGACCCAAGGCTACACAAGTCGAGATAGAAGCGGCGGCCAAAGCAGCTCAAGCCCATGGTTTTATTACGGAGTTGCCCGAGTCATATGCTACCAATCTGGGCGAGCGTGGTGTTAGGCTATCGGGTGGGCAAAAACAACGTATCGCTATTGCTCGGGCAATATTGGCGAATAGGCCGATATTGTTACTGGATGAGGCAACCAGTTCTCTAGATGCCGCCAACGAGCAAGATGTGAAGCTCGCTTTAGAAGAGCTGATGAAAGATAAAACGACTTTGATTATTGCCCATAGACTGGCCACAGTGGTCAATGCGGACCGAATAGTGGTGTTGGATAAAGGTGAGATTGTCGCCACTGGCAAGCATAAGGAGTTAGTGAAAAATAACGCCTTATACAGAGAATTTGCCGAATTACAGTTGGTTAACTAAGCTTAGGCTCGGTGGAGGAAAACACTATGAAAATTGCCCTAGTGGGTGAAACTATACTGAAGACAATCGCCACCCCAGTGTCTGGGGAGGAGTTTGCAACGGTGCAATTGAGGGACTTTATTGAAACCTTGTTGAAGGTGATGTTAGCCGCCCAAGGTATAGGCATTGCTGCACCACAAGTCTTTGATCCCAGAGCCATAATGTTTGTCGCTTCACGGGCCAATGAACGTTATCCCGATGCGCCCGATATGCACCCCATGGTGTTGATTAACCCAAAAATTATGGCTGCCAGCAAAACACAGGTATGGCAGTGGGAAGGTTGTTTGTCTGTGCCTGGATTACGTGGACGGGTCCTTAGGCCCGATTGGGTGGATGTCAGTTTCTATGACGCAGATGGTGTCTTTCAACACAGACGTTTTGAGGGTTTTGTAGGGAGAATATTTCTACATGAATATGATCACTTGATCGGCAAAACTTGGTTGGATCATATTAGCAGTACCGATGATATTATGGCCAATGAAGTGTGGTTAGCACGCTTTGTTTAATGATTTTTACTACCAATTTATTCATAGTCAGTTAGCATTGGCTCCTATCTACTTTTTCGGATATTTATCTTGATTCTATTTTCAGCGTTTAAAAAATATTGTGGGTTATGTGCCTTAAGTTTGGTGTCTGTGGCTGTAGTGGCAAGCACGGCATCAGATACTTCATCAAGTGCCGCTCTGGTGATCAGCAAGGATAAGGTCATAGAGCAGTTTGACCAATGTATTGTGCGCTTGCAGCAACAAGCTTTGCAATCAGGGGTGTCTGAACAAACCACTAATGAGGTATTGGGCAAGGTCCAGCCTTTAGTGAGGATCTTGTCCTATGATCGTAATCAACCAGAATTTGTAAAAACCTTTAGTGACTATTTTTCTAAACGTGTCACGGATTGGCGTATCAATAAAGGTCGCGAAAAATTAGCCGAACATAAAGATTTCTTATCTACACTGACGGACCAATATGGTGTACCCGCCCATTATTTAGTGGCTTTTTGGGGGCTAGAGACCAACTTTGGTGGATTCAAAGGTAAGATCCCTATTATTCCCGCCTTAACCACACTGGCATGTGATAAAAGACGCAGTCAATATTTCTCTAAAGAGTTAATCCAGGCTTTATTATTACTGGAGCGTGAACAACTTGAATCCCAGGATATGATCGGTTCATGGGCTGGAGCCATGGGGCACACCCAATTTATGCCTACGGCCTATATGAACCATGCGCGAGATGGCGATGAAGATGGCAAGATTGATCTGTGGAACAGTGAACAAGATGCGTTGGCCTCGGCGGCCAATTTTTTAAAGAATTTAGGTTGGAAAACCGGATACCGCTGGGGCCGAGAAGTGCAATTGCCCGAGAATTTTAACTATCAATTAGCGGGAAAATCTTCACCTAGAGCTTTGTCTTTTTGGCGTGACCAAGGCGTCACCCAAGTATCGGGGAAAAGCGTAGGCAGCAGTGACTTGCTAGGGGCGTTGTTGGTACCTGTGGGTCACCAAGGCTCGACCTTTTTAGTTTATGCTAACTTTGATGTGATACTCGGATGGAACAATTCTGAATATTATGGCATAGCGGTAGGACATATGGCTGATCGCATAGCCGGACAGGGTCGGTTGTCAAAACCCCTCCCCAAGCTGCCTAATTATACTGTGCTTGAAATGCAATACTTTCAATCAAAACTCGCCCAATTGGGATTTGATGTGGGTCCCGCAGATGGCATCTTAGGACCTGCCACTCGAAAAGGCGTAAGGGTTTTCCAAGCAACCCAAGGCTTAATTGCTGATGGATATCCCTCCCTAGAAACCGTGCAAGCCGCTAAAGATACGCCTATTCTGTTCAATCATCAGACACCAAAAGAACCGGCTGAATATTAGCCCTTGGGGTACCTCAAAAAGGCCCAGCTGACAATCGACAAAGGTGTCACTAGCCTTAGACCCCTAGGCTAGGCCTAGGGTTGAAATTTGCAGTTGCGGGTATGCATATTCTATGTCACTGAAAATTGTTCAATGGCCTAACTAGTCTGCTACAATAAGCGCGATTTTTAGTCTAAGTGCAATTTTATTGCGCCGGAGTCCCATGACAGTATTTCAACAGCCTGCAGTAGCCAAAGCGAAACCAGCCCGCACTAGCCCAGTTGCACGTATGAAGGCAGCCCGAGGCTTGTTTTCATTCCCTAAATATTGGGCTGAGTGTTTTGGACCAGCGCCATTTTTACCTATGTCTCGCAAAGAAATGGATATATTGGGTTGGGACAGCTGCGATATTATTATTGTGACAGGTGATGCCTATGTGGATCACCCCAGCTTTGGCATGGCTGTTATTGGGCGAGTTTTGGAGTCACAAGGCTTCAGAGTGGGCATTATTTCCCAACCTGAATGGCACAATAAAGACGCGTTTATGCAATTAGGTGAACCCAATTTGTTTTTTGGGGTGACCGCGGGCAACATGGACTCCATGATCAACAGGTACACGGCCGATCGTAAATTGCGCCATGATGATGCTTATACACCCCACAATGAGGGTGGAAAACGTCCTGATCGTGCGGTCACAGTGTATACCCAACGCTGTAAAGAAGCCTATAAAAAACCTGTTGTTATTGGGGGCATCGAAGCCAGTTTACGACGTATCGCCCATTACGATTATTGGTCTGACAAAGTGCGCCGCAGTGTATTGTTTGATTCTAAAGCCGATATGTTAATGTTTGGCAACGCAGAGCGCCCCTTGCTTGAGATGGCCCATCGTTTTGCTGCGGGCGAAACCATCGACCAGATGCAGGATATACGAGGCACAGCTGTGTTGCGTAAAGAGCCATTACCGGGATGGCAAGGGGTGGACTCTACCCACTTGGATAGCCTTGGCAAAATAGATCCGGTGATCAGTCCCTACCAGATGATCGAAGATAAATGTGCGGTGTCATCTGAAGCTGAAAAACAGGCGGCCATCGCTGAGCAAAAAGCCCAACCAATAGTGGTGCAGCCTTTTACCTCCAAGACCCAAAGACGTAAGCCTTGGGATAAAACCTATGTGTTGTTACCCGCTTATGATGTCGTTCGCGCTGAGAAGACTCACTACGCCCATGCCTCACGTATTTTACATAAAGAAACCAACCCCGGTTGTGCGCGGGCCTTAGCCCAGCGCCATGGGGATAGGATTATCTGGATCAATCCTCCTGCCTATCCATTGGAAACAGAGGAGATGGATGCGGTATTTGATTTACCCTATGCTAGAGTGCCGCACCCTAGTTACGGCAAGGCGAAGATCCCCGCCTATGACATGATAAAAACCTCAGTGAATATTATGCGTGGTTGTTTTGGCGGCTGTACTTTTTGTTCTATCACCGAACATGAGGGTAGGGTCATACAAAGTCGCTCAGAAGAGTCCATTATTCGCGAGATAGAGCTCATTCGTGACAAAGTGCCAGGTTTTACTGGGGTAATCTCAGATCTTGGCGGGCCTACCGCTAATATGTATAAATTACGCTGTAAAAGCCCTAAGGCTGAACAGGCCTGTAGACGTTTGTCCTGTGTATGGCCAGAGATATGTGGCCACCTAGACACGGATCAAACACCGACTGTTAACTTGTATCGTAAGGCGCGGGCAGTGCCAGGGGTGAAGAAGGTATTGATCGCTTCAGGGGTTAGGTACGATTTGGCCATTGAAGATCCTAATTATGTCAAAGAGTTGGTCACCCACCATGTGGGAGGGTATTTAAAGATTGCCCCTGAACACACGGAAAAAGCCCCACTAGATAAAATGATGAAGCCGGGCATGGGCACCTATGACAAGTTCAAAATGTTGTTTGACAAATATACCCTAGAGGCCGGTAAAGAGCAGTTTTTGATCCCTTATTTTATCTCGGCCCATCCAGGTACCGAAGATGAAGATATGCTTAATTTAGCCTTGTGGTTGAAGGAGCGTAATTTTAAATTAGATCAGGTGCAGAATTTTTATCCATCGCCTATGGCCAATGCCACCACTATGTATCACACCAATAAAAACCCTATTCATAAGGTCAACCATAAAAGTGAAGTGGTAGAAGTACCCAAGGGTGAAATTCATCGTCGTTTGCATCGGGCCTTTTTACGCTACCATGATCCGGCCAATTGGCCCTTGTTACGCACCACCTTAAAAGAAATGGGCAAAGGTCATTTGATTGGTAAAACCCCGGGTTGTTTAGTGCCTGCTGAGAGTCGTAACGAATTAAAAGGTCGTGATCATAAGGCATACGCCAAACGTTCTGTGAACAAAGCGTATGCCAAAGGTAAGTCTGCCAATGAAGCTAAAGCCACCCTTGGCAACGCTCAGAAAGGCTTGACCCGTTTTAGCGATAACCAGCCACACAATGATGCGGCCAACACTGGCAATAACCCTAATAAAAAATCTAAATTTAAAAAGATTAAAAAATAGGCCTGAGGGGGCAATTTCAACCATTCTATTGAGGTGTTAGGCGCAGCCAGTGTTCTTAGGATTGAGCCGATTGGCCCATGTGTATCTTGGCGAAGCACCATCCGCCTATTGCCCCTGCAAGGCATTGACTGATAAAGCCCGCGGCTGTTCTGGAGCCTGCTAGCAAGGTGATATTCAAAATGGGCGGCATCGCTAGCAGCGCTGCAGCAATGCCGAGACTGCCGGCCAGGGGATAAATAATCGTCTCAGACAACTTTGTATAAACACAGAGCTTGCGGCCGACTAAAAAGGCCAGTAACAGACTGATCAACAGCACCACACCATAAGTTGGCAGCAAACCCACTATGTCGTCTATAGTCATGCTCAAGCGATCGGTTAAATTTATTACTACGCCCAAATCAATCAATTCAAATAGCACAACTTGACTGTGAAAGGCACTGGCTAAAACAAAAGTCAGTACAGTGACAAGCAAGAGATCCCTAAAGAATGTTAAGGCTTTATTCATTGTTTTTGTGATCCCTGTCTATTAATAGTTAATAGCGACTATTATATCTCAGCTAATTTAAAAAACGTCAATTAACCACATAAGGTTATCCTGACAAATGCAGAGACAGGGCAGCACAGCACAGGCAATGACCACTTGAATTAATGCTGAGGTCAAGGTTGGAGCTTTTATTTTTAACTTCTATTGTGGGTACCTTTAATGAACAAGTATAGAACCTTTGGCTAATAGTGACGTTTCTCACATTATCTTTAGGCAGTCATACCGTGCTTAGAGCCGAGCCAAAAAAAGCTTCATTTCCAAAGTATGTGCTGCAAGAAGTGGCCACTGGCTTAGACTTCCCATGGTCTTTGGCTTTTTTCCTGAATGATAAAAGACGAGTCACAGAACGCACCGGTTAACTTAGGATTGTCCATCAAGGCGGGGTGAGCGCCCATATCGAGGGCCTGCCTAAGGCTATCGATGTAAAGAGCCAAGGGGCTTGTTGGATGTACGGTTACACCCCAATTATGCCCATAACGGTTGGCTATATTTGTCCTATGCCAGAGGCACCGATGAAAAAAAATGCTTTGCGGGTGATGCGAGCCAAGTCAGACGGGCTTCAGCTGGTTGAGCAGCAGATCATCTTGACTGTTTCACCCGTTAAATCCACCCCAGAGCACTTTGCCGGGCGGATGACATTTTTAGCGGACCACTGGCTACTGATTACTAGTGGTAATGGCTATGAATACCGATACTGGGGCTAAAGAACAAGACAACTAGTCACTGTCAGCTTAGGTGTATTCCTATGGTCACAGAAACGCTCAGGTCATTGTCTATGACCCCCTCACCACCATTTTTTCTAACGAGCAGGGTCTAGACGGCGGTGCTGAAATTAATATTATCCAAGGGTGCAACCACTATGGCTGGCCGGTGATTACCCAAGGAAAAAATTATTTGGGCTCCAGAATTAGTCCATTCAAGGTATACCCCAATATGCATACCCCTTTTTAGATTGGACGCCTTCTATCGCGGCTTCTGCTATGGCGGTGCATTCAGGTATGATTTTTAGTGCATTGAATGGGGATCTACTGATCAGTGTTTTAAAATTTAAGGAAGTGCGTTGGATGCAATTAGATGGAATGAAGGTCATTGCTCAATACTCTTTGTTTAAAGAATTGCCGCAACGGATCAGAGATGTCAGAGTACACAAGTATGGTTCACTGTATTTACTTACGGATAGCAGCCGGGTAAGATTATTCGGGTCATGCAAAAGTAGCGCAGTGATCTTATAAAATGTTGGATAAGTGCCCCTGAATTTGTAGATCATAAATTAAAAAAATATCGACTATATGCAAACTTCTTAGCTATGCAATTCCACTTCTTCACAATAACCCTTATAATTGTTCACAAGCTGCCTATTGGTTAATGTTGGTTGTTGTGTCTAGAGTCTATATTAAGACTGCAGCAGTGCTGGCAGCCTAAGGCAAAGATAGGGTATGACCTGACACCCAATCCACCTATGTAAATAGTGCTTATTTTAGCAAATGATGCTTAACCAAGTGAAAATCAGTTAAGCTGTCGACAGAATTCCACCCTGCTAATGATTTATGATTAGCACGTTATAGCCCCTGAGAGGTGTGTATGAGTTTGTTTTTAGAATACATTGAAGAAATTGCAAGTCGTAAAAATGATTTAGGACTGGCACCAAAGCCAATTGATAGTGCCGATTTATTGGCTGAAATTATCGAACAAATTAAAGATCAAACAAATGAACACAGAGAGGATTCTCTTAATTTCTTCATCTATAACACCTTGCCGGGAACAACCAGTGCCGCGGGTGTAAAAACTAAGTTTTTAAAAGAAATCATTTTAGGGGACAGCTTAGTCGAAGAGATCACTCCCACCTTTGCTTTTGAATTGTTATCCCATATGAAAGGTGGACCTTCGGTAGAAGTGCTTTTAGACTTAGCACTATCTGATGCCGTATCAGTGGCCAAGCCTGCAGCTGAAGTATTGAAGACTCAAGTGTTTTTATATGAAGCAGATACCAGCCGCCTTAAAGCCGCGCTCAAAGCAGATAATGCTATTGCTAAAGATATTCTTGAAAGTTATGCACGAGCGGACTTTTTCACAAAACTGCCTGAAATAGCGGAAACCATAGATGTGGTGACTTATATTGCTGCTGAAGGTGATATTTCTACGGATTTATTATCGCCAGGTAATCAAGCTCACTCTCGTTCTGATCGTGAATTACACGGTAAATGCTTGATTTCTCCTGCTGCTCAAGATGAAATCCAAGCTCTGCAAAAGCAATACCCAGGCAAGAAAGTGATGTTGATTGCTGAAAAAGGCACTATGGGTGTGGGCTCATCTCGTATGTCCGGTGTTAACAACGTCGCCCTATGGGCGGGTGAGCAAGCCAGTCCCTATATTCCCTTCGTGAACTTTGCGCCAGTTGTTGCTGGGACGAACGGTATTTCACCCATTTTCTTAACCACTGTTGGTGTAACTGGCGGTATTGGTTTAGATCTTAAGAACTGGGTTAAGAAGCTTGATGCTGACGGAAATACGATCCTGAATGAAAGTGGTGATCCTGTTCTAGAGCAAACTTACTCTGTTGCAACAGGCACAGTGCTGACCATTAATACTAAAGAGAAAAAGCTTTATAACGGCGATAAAGAATTAGTCGATGTTTCTTCCGCTTTCACGCCTCAAGATGTTGAGTTTATGAAGGCCGGCGGATCTTACGCTATTGTATTTGGTAAAAAGTTGCAGACCTTTGCTTGTGAAACTCTAGGTGTGGCTATAGAACCAGTATTTGCCGTTTCTAAAGAAATTTCTCATGCAGGCCAAGGTTTAACTGCCGTCGAAAAAATATTCAATAAAAATGCAGTAGGCGTAGCGTCTGAAACGGACCTTCACGCGGGCTCTGATGTACGTGTCACTGTGAATATTGTTGGCTCGCAAGATACCACTGGTTTAATGACGTCCCAAGAATTGGAGTCTATGGCCGCCATGGTTATCTCTCCTATTGTTGATGGGGCCTATCAATCAGGTTGTCATACTGCTTCGGTATGGGATAGCCGAGCCCAAACTAATATTCCTAAACTTATGAGTTTTATGAATAAGTTTGGTCTTATCACCGCTCGTGATCCTAAGGGTGAATACCACGCCATGACGGATGTTATTCATAAAGTATTGAACGACATCACAGTGGACGAATGGGCCATCATAATAGGTGGTGACTCTCATACTAGAATGTCTAAAGGTGTAGCCTTTGGTGCTGATTCTGGGACTGTGGCACTGGCCCTTGCGACAGGTGAAGCAAACATGCCTATCCCAGAGTCGGTAAAAGTGACATTTAAAGGCGATATGAAAAGCCATATGGATTTCCGCGATGTGGTACATGCTACCCAGGCACAAATGTTGAAGAAATTTGGCGATAATGTGTTCCAAGGTCGAGTTATAGAGGTACATATTGGTACTTTACTGGCTGATCAGGCCTTCACCTTTACCGATTGGACCGCTGAGATGAAGGCCAAAGCCTCTATCTGTATTTCCGAAGATGAGACCTTGATCGCGTCCTTAGAAATAGCCAAAAGCCGAATTAAAATAATGATAGACAAGGGTATGGATAATGCCCCTCAAGTGCTACAAGGACTTATTAATATCGCAGATAAGCGAATTGTTGATATTAGATCAGGTGCAAAACCAGCCCTAAGACCCGATGCTAATGCAGATTATTTTGCGGAATTAGTGGTGGATCTAGATGCCATTGACGAACCTATGATTGCCGATCCCGATGTTAACAACCCTGATGTGTCAAAACGTTATACCCACGACGCTATCAGACCTGTTTCATACTACAAAGGCAGCAAAAAAGTTGACCTGGCTTTTGTTGGTTCATGTATGGTGCACAAAGGTGATATGCAAATTATTTCACAAATGTTGCAAAACATAGAAAAGCAACATGGCAAGGTTGAGTTTAAAGCACCGCTGGTGATCGCGCCGCCCACTTATAATATTGTGGATGAACTTAAGGCTGAAGGCGACTGGGAAGTGCTTAAGAAGTATTCAGGTTTTGAATTTGATGACGTTAATCCTAAAAATACCGCCCGTACAAAATACGAAAATATTATGTATCTTGAACGCCCAGGCTGTAACTTATGTATGGGTAACCAAGAAAAAGCGGAAAAAGGGGATACGGTTTTAGCCACCTCAACCCGTTTATTCCAAGGTCGTGTAGTGGAGGATACGGATAGCAAAAAAGGTGAATCATTGCTTGCTTCTACACCAGTGGTGGTTCTGTCAAGCATCTTAGGCCGCACGCCTAGTTTGGATGAGTACAAAAAAGCAGTTGAGGGGATCAACCTTACTGATTTTGCTCCCCCTCTTGAACAGCTAACGACTGTGGCATCGGTTGCTGTTCCAGTTAGAATTGCCGATCCTAGCTAGCGGGCATAAAAAATAAGGGGGACTTGTTTTAGTCGATCAAGGTAAACTTGAAATCAATTAAAATGCGTCACCCCCAATCTTAAATTCACTAAACGCCATACCCTATCTTAGCTAGGCATAATATTGATTAGAGCTTGGTGATGTTGATGCAAGCTGCAATCTCTGCGCAAGTGCAGAGCATAAAAGTTTGCTTATTTCATTGGTCCTCAGCATATGGAAAGAATTGTCGCCATGGTGAATCAAAATCTGTCCGCTGATTTAAATACCCCTTGATTTACTGAGGTTCCCAGCAGCCATCGGCAAGACTCAATACTCTATTATAGCAATGAGCTGGAAGGAATTATGGCCATGCCCGAAGTGCAAAATAGTCAACTTAGCATCACACCGGGGTATTTAACGAGCCTGCTTAGGTTATGAAATTAAATTTTCGAATAATCCGGTGTTTTTTGGTTTGAGCCGAAAATCGGTAAGTCCCAACTTGGCCCTTAAGCTTGGCAAAGTATGTTGGCAAGAGGTGCAATTGAAGCCTTGTACCAAGACTACTTTTTGCTTTACACCCGTCTACCTGTGCCAAGCTTGATCACTGAATGATATTGCGCTAAGGGTAAACGATCCTGGCTAAGTCAGGGTTTATTATAGGATCTAGGATAAGATTGAACTTAAGTGAGTTGTTCCGCCTATGACTTGTATACTTCACAGGAGAAAGAATGATAAAAACATTAATACTTGGCCTAAGTATTTTACTCATCTGCGGATGCACAAGACTAAGCCGTTTGTGGGCGGCTGAATCGGCGTAGCAACCGACACCCAAAAGCCTTACACGGCGTCCCAATGCAAGCATATCAGTATGCAATGCAGCGGGCAGAGTATCAGGAGTGGGAAACCAGTGATGGCGTCCCCGGCTGTTCTTGTAAACTGCAAAATAATCTGTAACAACGTTAAACAAGGTTTTCTCAATGTCAAAGCTTATAAATGTGATGTTTTACCTGCAACTATGTGTCTTTTCGACGGTACTATTCGCCCAGTATATGGACGCTGTAGAATTTGACCAAGCCACTGTCAGCGTCAATGCAAAGACCATTAAGGTGGAATATGCCCAGTCTTTCGAGCAACGTGCCCAAGGCTTAATGTATCGTGAGTCCATGTGTGGACAATGCGGCATGTTGTTTAACTTCAAGCAAATAAAGCAGGCGAATATGTGGATGAAAAATACCCTTATGC
>JAWUWP010000055.1:0-82921 GCA_034111785.1 Paraglaciecola sp. | reverse complement strand
TAAAGGGGTGGCAACGTTCAAAAACGGATAGATGTGAATAGTGCGCATTCATGATGCACCTCTTTAACTATAGGCCAGTAAAGATGGTGCACTTCCACATTGAATCGGGGTAATAACTGCTTAAGGGTCTTACAATGGGTGTCCTGATAAATCTATAAATCTATTTCAATAAAGAGCCTGAATATATGTCAGAACTAAGCCATTTTTAAGGCTGCCTTCAACACAACAGACTCGCGGTAAAAGAATATTACAACGGTATTTGTGCTGAAAATCAGCACGAAGGGGCAAGTAGTGCGTTGACTTCACGGGCGCGTCCATATATGTCCTGATAAATCTGTCACTTTACTGATAAATCGATTACCGCTTGTTCTAAATTCTGAATTATGTATAAATATTTGATTAATAGTCGAAAATAGCCGACTCTCACTAGCTAAAGCATATAAAATCGATGTCAATATGGAATATATGAGGGATCATGTGATTAGATTTTAGGAAAAATGATATTTTGTTTTCGCTATACGCAAAACAGATGCTAGAGAACTGGTTTGGCTCGTAGGTGCTGAACAATTTCAGTAAGGATGTCCCAAATAAAACTCACGCTCAAAACACAACTGCTTGGCGGATTCATTAGCCTTCTAATATTGATGCTGATTTCTGCCCTCAACGGATTTACTCGCCTGTCAGGTATCAATGAGCGGCTCAATGCGATTGTCGATGTATCCGCTGAAAAGGTGAAACTGGGTGCCAGGATCAACCAAGATGCCATCGCTGTTTCCCGTGCCGAAAAAAACATCATACTTGCAAAATCCCAGAAAGAAATGGACATATATGCTGCTTTTATCGAGCAGACACTAAGCGAGATGCAGGTCCGTCGAAGTACCCTGCGAGAACTGGTCAATGAAGATGGAAAAACCCTATTAGACCAATTTTCTACAATATGGGCTCAGTACATTGCAGTCAACCGACAGGTTCGCCAATTAACGCGGAAAAACTCGAATGTAAAGGCCAGGGAAATGTCTCAAAATGAAGCCAGAATTGCTTTCGAGATAGCGATTGCCAACATCGTTACGATAGTAGAAAAAAATGACGATAGCACCAATTCGGCCATAAATTTATCCAGTTTGCAAAATATTGCCGAAATGATGAAATTGGGAGCTAGGATCCATCGCAATCTTGTGGAAATCCAACGTGGAGAAAAAAACATCATCCTTTCCACATCCCAGACAGAAATGGACCGCTACTCTGTGGAGATTGACACTATTCAACAACAGATGGAACGCAGGATAAGCGTTTTGGAAAAATTAGTAGGAAAAGAGGGCAAGCATGAGCTGGAACAGTTTAACTACCATTACCGAGTCTATTTAAGACTCCACCAAAAGGTACGTGCTTTGTCCCGAGAAAACTCTAATCTACAGGCATTTGAGCTCTCATCAGAACGGGGACGTGAGCTGCACGATCATGCCCTGTCATTGATTAAAAACATTGTTGATAAAAATGATAAAGACATGTCCAACGACAAACTCCTCAGTGACCGAAATTATACTGACTCCCTTAACTTATTGATAATTACGGTAATAATTTCCCTATCCTTTGGACTGTTGATAAGCCTGCTCATTGTGAATCGAATCGTGCCCCCCATTTTGATGCTAAAGAAAGCGGCATTTAACGTTGGGCAAGGGGAATTAAACACATATGTAAAAATTAATGGCAACAATGAGATGGCAGAACTGGCCGAGTCTTTCAACAAAATGGTTGCGGAGCTAGCGTCTGCCGCTCAGCTCGTTGTAGCCAAAAGTTATCTTGACAATATCCTTGCCTCAATGGCTGACACCTTGATCGTTGTTAATCATGATGCAAGCATTCGAACCGTCAATCGGGCTACCCTTGAGCTTCTAGGATACGAGGAACAAGAACTCATAGGCAAATCAATTAGTGATGTAATCAAAGATGAGCTAGGGGAGACCCCTTGGACCGGGATTGCAGAGCTGTTAGAAAAAGGATTTGTTCGAGGCTTGAGAAAAAAATATTTAACAAAAGATGAGTTAAGTATTCCTGTGTATTTTTCAAGCTCAGTAATGCTAGATCACAAGGGAGATATTGAAGGGATTGTTTGTGTCGGTTCTGACATCACAAATAGAGTGAAGCTGGAAGAACAACTCCGTCAATCACAAAAAATGGAGGCTATCGGCATCTTGGCAGGAGGGATCGCCCATGATTTTAATAATATTTTAACGCCAATACTCGGTTATACCGAAATGGCATTAATGACTATTGTTCCCAAATCTAAGGAGGCCAATTATCTAGAGAGCATCAACGTATCAGCCATTAGGGCTAAAGAATTGGTGAAACAGATCCTACGCTTAAGCCGTAAATCCGAAGCTGAAATCCAAGCGGTTAACTTAGAAAATATTGTGCTGGAAGTACTGACGTTTCTTCGGGCCTCAATTCCGACAACCATAGACATTCAATTAGAGGTTGGTTTAAGCCTACCCCTTGTCTATGCGGATCCTTCGCAAATTCATCAAGTGATATTAAATCTATGTACCAATGCCGCTCAAGCGATACCCCGAGATGGCGAGCTAAGGATAAGCATAGATCATGTTAAACACCCTCTATTGCTCAGCGAACAAGGCCAAGCTACAACAGATGATTGGGTGTGTTTGAGTTTACAGGATAACGGATGTGGAATTGATGAAGCGATTATAGATCGCATCTATGAACCTTTTTTTAGCACCAAAGAAAAGGGAGAACAACGAGGCACAGGACTAGGACTTTCCATCGTATCGAGCATTATCAGTCAACATAATGGACATATAGAAGTGGAGAGTTCTGTCGGTGTCGGAACCACTTTTCGGATTTATCTGCCCGTAGTAACAATGGAAGAGCCTCTTGTTGCTGCGCAGACATTCTATCCAGTCATATCTGGAAACGAGCATATCTTGTTCGTTGATGACGATGAAATGGTCAATCGATTGAGCACCGAATTCTTGCAAACCTTAGGTTATCAAGTAAGCAGTTTCACTGACAGTCAAGACGCTTTAAAGGCCTTTGAACGCAATCCTCAAGATTTTCATTTGTTGATCACGGATCATACGATGCCCCATATGATTGGCCCCGAGCTGATGGCAAAGATAAAAGTCATTCGGCCGGATATTCCTATGCTTTTAATAACCGGATATACCAATCTAGGAAGCTTAGAAAATATGCAAGAGTGGGGATGTGATAGCATTATTAGTAAACCCTATGACATCAAAGAACTCGGTCAGGAAATTAGTGACGCCTTAGATAAGCGCAGAAAAAGTGATGGGCAACCGCGAAAACCAATTTGAATCACTGGGTTCGTGGTCAAGTAAAAACTGTTTCAACACTTGTCAATTATTCTAAGAAGGTTTCAACCTTATTTAGGACGGGTCACTTTGGAATTAAAAAGGTCCCTTCGCTGCTTTCTTATTGCAATGTTTGACTAAGGGCTAATGTCGCAATACGGCAATTAGGCTGCATGAAGATAGCTCCTAAATTAATGGTTCTTTTTCTTCTTCAATTTGTTGTCTACTTCAGTCATCAATTGCTGTATTTCTGCCCGTCGAGACTGGTCTGCCAAGGGACGTTCTGCTCTAGATGGCCCGGCGAAGGCCAAAAGTCAATGCTCTTTTCCTTGAGCCTAGTCCCGTTCATTATAAAGACATTCCCCATAAAAATAGTTGGGGTCTATCCCCTTTGGATTGAGGGTGATGGCTTTTTCAAACATTATCTTTGCGTCATCGTTATCGTCATCTCCAAATCCAATCGGCCATTCAGGTACTTTATGAAAAAGTGTGCCTAAGCTGGTATAGGCGGATCCATTGAGTACAGTGGCGTCAATTTAAAGTGAGTGCTCAAGGGACTTATTGGCTTCTTTTGCCAAGGAAAGCACGGTCAAGACACCTTTTTCTCCTGCATAGCGGGTCTGAATGATCCCCAGCCAAACTAAGGGGGCGGCCCTGTCTTCGTTTTGCTCTACCAGAATTTTTGTTTCTAGTATTAATGGCTCGAAACCCTCAGATTGATTGTCTTTAATCAAGGTATTATTCACTTTCGCCCATCGCTGTTGTGATTATGGACGGTGCAGGTTGGCATATTGATGATGCAGCGTTTGCCATTGACAGCGTTTCGCTAGTCAGGCTACCCGCGTATTCACCAAAAAGTTAGGGGCAGGGTCAACTTAAAACTCATACGTCAGCGAGTTTAAGTTTTACAGGCATTGGGACGATATTCATTGTAAAAATAGGTTCGCCGGTACGTTTGGCAATGCCAATGATCCTGCTCGGGCCCCGGGCACCATTTCAAGTAAAAACTCATCTACCCCCCTATCCAGTTAAATCAGCTCGTTTTATCCAGATGCGCTCAATTCAACTGATCGTTGTGGCTGTCATGAATTTTCCTGTTTGTCAGCCTACCCCTGTTTTTAATGGCTATTGTCCCTTTACCTGTTAATCATCTCTTGCTTTTGCTGCAATAAATACAGAAGGCTTGCTAGGCAAAGATCTGAGTCGGATCATTTTTTAGCGGTCTTAAAAAAGCCCCCTTAGCAGAAGTGTTTGCACAACCCGATATTTCACGCCTTTACTCGGTCGACGCTCGACGCTCGACGCTCGACGCTTAAGGGCCTAGATGCCTTTAAACAATTTTCCACGGACGGAGTGACGGTAAGAGAGTGGGGTTTGTCCCATTTTTTTCTTGAAACGCAGGCAAAAGTAGCTGTTGTCTTGGTAGCCTGATTGATCTGCTATTTCTGAAATTGATAGGTTGCTGGTGCGCAGTAACTCGCATGCAATATGTAGCCGGTGGTTTTGCAGATAATCTGATGGGGTAATACCTGCTGCTTTTTTAAAGCGACGGTTGAAACTGCGGGGGCTAAGCCGTAATTGCGTGGCCAGCAAGGGAATACTCAGTGGCGCTCCGTAGTTTTGTTGTAAATATTCTTGGGCTTCAATAATGACTTCATCATTGTGCGGGCTGTTGTCACGGTTTGAAAAGGCATGCTCCCCAAAGGCTCGGCGTATTTCAGGAGAAAACTGCGCCTCCACTTGCCTGGCAATTTTGTGACCGTAATGATCGGCAACTAAGTAAACCATAAGATCGGCTATTGAATTAACACTGCCAGCACAAAAGATCGTGTCCGCTTGGGTGATTAAGTGTTGTCTCTTTAACGCCACCTTGGCATAACGTTTTTCGAACAGATCAAAATAGTACCAGTGAGTGGTGGCGGGTTTATAGTTGAGTAAGCCCGCTTCCGCCAGAAAGAAGCTACTGGTGCCCACGGCGCAGATAGTGGTGCCTTGCTCGGCAATTTGGCTTAGCCATGGAAGCAACCATTGATGCTGCCGTAAGGTAGCCACTGGATTGCGCCACAACGAAGGTAAAATGAGCAGATCAGTTTGTTGAATGCTGGCAGGGGTCGCGGTTGCCATAATGCATAACCCCCCAGCGGTGGTGATGGGCTCTAGCTTTTTTGCCACTATGTCTATGGTGAGGGGAGCTTGCGTTCGGTTGCGGATCCTCGCCAGCTCATTGGCTGCGTTTAAGATCTCCAGCGGTAAGCTAATACTGGTGGCCAAGCACGATGGCAGGGCAAGCAGAGAAATATGCTGCATGGCGATGTACTCTCAACAATAGGGACTAATCAAGACCTATGATGCAATGAATGGCTAATAATTACCATAATGTGGCTTAAAAATTTGATTTTTAGTGAAGGATTAGACGTAGAATACGGTATTCCCGTGTTTGTTAGTGTGAGGCTCAAAAGAATGGTTCGTATCCCGGTTATTGTTGGATTTGGTGGTGTTAGTGGGGCAGGCAGGACGTCATTTCACCATGGCTATAGACGCTTAGTGATTGACTCTTTGGATACGGCGACAGCAACGCAAACCTATGCCAGCCTTGCAGCATTGATGCAACTCGATGTGGGCAACGGTGCACTCAGTGAGCAGCATAAGCAGCATATGCGCGACCACACATTGATCCGCAGAGTTGAAAAAGCCCTATTTGACGTGGACAACATATCCTACAACAAGCGCGTGGCAACCAACACAGACGGCTCAAACAGCACAGTATTTATTACCAAGGCACGCAGCCTGCCCGATCGGTTACCGGCCAACTGGCAAGTGTCAGCACTAGACAGTCTCAATGTGCGGGTAGAAATCACCGGTGATTCTGAACTTCTGGTGCCATCAACCCGGGAGTCTTTAGTACAAGCCGCAGGGCAGTTGCCCAGTGGCTTTGATCCCGGCACACTGTACGCTGCCCGCAGCCATCCCCGAGGATTACAAATGGCGGTCTATGGTGCTTCTGATGCAGTGCAGTCTATGGGGATAGATTGGCAAGAAATATGTCGCAAGGTAGCGCCTGATCAAATCAGTGTTTACGCTGGCAGCGCCATGGGACAACTGGATCAGAACGGTCATGGTGGCATGATGGGGGCCAGATATGACAGTAAGCGCACCACATCTAAGCATTGTCCATTTGGTCTGGCTGAAATGTCCGCTGATTTTATTAATGCCTATGTTTTGGGCAGTATGGGTAATACCGGTACTTATGTGGGCGCCTGTGCCTCTTATCTTTACAACTTAAAGCAAGGTGTGGCTGACATACGCTCTGGTGCTGCCAGAGTGGTGATGGTGGGCAACAGCGAAGCACCAGTGGTGTCTGATGTGATGGATGGTTATGCGGCTATGGGCGCGTTGGCAACGGATCAGGCTCTGCTGGATCTCGATAGCGCCTTGAATTTAACCTGTGCTGATCACCGCAGGGCGTCCAGACCCTTTAGCACTAACTGCGGTTTTACTATGGCTGAGTCCTCCCAGTACACTATTTTGATGGACGATGAGCTGGCGATGGAAATGGGCGCCACCATTTATGGTGCTGTGACCGATGTATTTGTCAACGCCGACGGCCATAAAAAGTCCATAGCGTCACCGGGTGTTGGCAACTATATCACTATGGCTAAAGCGGTGGCCTCGGCTCGTGGCTTGTTAGGGGAAGAATCGGTGCAACAGCGCTCCTACGTGCATGCCCATGGTACCAGTACCCCGCAAAATCGAGTGACTGAGTCTCACATACTAAATGAAACAGCAAAAGCCTTCGGGATCCAGCGCTGGCCTGTAGCTGCCGTGAAAGCCTACCTTGGTCATTCTTTGGGTGCCTCGGCGGGGGATCAGTTAATGGCGACATTAGGGGTGTGGGCCGAGGGTATTATTCCAGGCATTAGCACCATCGATCATGTGGCGCCTGATGTGCACGACAGTAACTTACTGCTAAGCAATAGCCATTTAGAGGTAGGTGCTCAAGCAATGGATTCAACTATCCTTAATTCAAAAGGCTTTGGCGGTAACAATGCCTCGGCGACCATAATAGCGCCACATATTGTCAATGCCATGTTGAGTAAAAGGTACGGTTCGGCAGCCATCTCTAAGTATCGAAACAGCAATGAAGGGGTGCTGGAAAAAGCGGCGTCTTATGATGCGCTGGCGATTAAAGGCGAAGCGATGCCAATCTACAAATTCGATCATAATGTCATGGGCGGAGATGATATTGAAATCACCTCTGATCAAATTAAAGTCCCTGGCTATGACGAAGTGATAGATTTACAGATGACATCACCCTATGGGGATCTGCTGTGATCTATCTGTGCAACTAAACACAGCCGGTATCTAGGGATATCACAAGCTATCAACTAAAAGCTGGGGTGAGAGTCAATTTCCTCAATCCCCATCATCTCTTTTAGTCTTTTTTGTTTATGGTGATCTCAATATTTTTACTGCTGCCAGCAAACCAGGTTTGCAGGTATATGCTACCTATTAAGGGTGGCATGCCATCTTCTGGTACTTCTTTGTATCTAATGCTATTTTTGTTCTTTTTCTCGAATTCAAACTTCACTGTTTTTTCAGACATGTGTCACCCTAATTTGTCTATAAGTTAATTGCTGCGATGCCAATAAATATTCCTTAGTTTACCTAAAATACCCGCAATAATGAGCTTTATCATCGGCTAATTATTGGGGCCGCTTATTCAGTTGCAAAGCCGCAACTGTGTTGAGACTTCCAGTGTTATTGGCCAACAGCGGCCAGCCACTGTTAAGTTTATGCTTTGTTGTCATAAAATCTTAAGATCTGCCAGCACCATGACAAAGGCGTCTACGGATTGAGTGTTTTGCTGCTGGCTATTGCGCTGACTGTGACAATAAGACGGCAAAGGATCATCATCGATAACGTTTCCGCAGCGCCTTAATGATCCCGTATTATCGATTTATATAGGTGCTCTACCTGAGGAAATAACATGTTTGAAAAGCATTTAGCACAGCTATCGGTGAGGACGCTCGATGTGCGCAGAAATGATTGGGCCAATACGCGAATTAACACCGAAGTGGTGGATATTGAGCTTAATACAAACTAAGTGTTGTTTAAGGTTGACTCTCAAGCGTTGACCGCGAACAACATAGCTTATGCTTCTGCTCATCCCTATGTGCGAGCGGACTTGGGGCTTCGTTCGCGGATTTTCGTCAATTGTGTGATAGCGAGATGCAGGTAGAACATAGTCACGGCGCCCAGGCGCTAACAAACACCTACCAATCCGTATTGGCTGGCAAAGCAGACCCTAGCTGTGGGCCAAGTAGCAGCTTGTTGTTAATTACACTGTGCCAAGTGGCGCAGATTAAAGGGCAGATATAAGATAGCCCACCCGAGGGAAATGCACTATGACTTCGCCAGCTCGTGGATCTTGTCGTTGTATGGCAATTTCGTCTGGGCTGGAAATAACCAGCTCACCGGCAATAGCATCACAACCAATATCATTCGCCGCAATGGTGACTCGATCCCCTTTTTTGAAGCCTTGCATAACCCGCCATGGGCCGCCGGGGTTACAGATAGGAGCATCTTTGGCTATAGTGATGGCGTCTTGGGCGCTCAACACTTCACCCTGCTTGCCGCTGTAAACACTCATACGTTGCAGCCAAACACTCATGTTTTTATAGGGCAGCAAACTGGCTGCAACCCCTGCGTTGCCAGCAATAAACCACAGGCAGTGGTAAACACTAAAATCGGCAATGCAAGGTGTGTCGGCAAATAGAAAGTCTTTGCCGGTTTGTAATTGCTCGTCTATTTGTTGCAGGTAGATTGGCAAGAGTGTTTGCACCTCCGTTTGGGTGCTGCCCATACCTTGGCCGTCGTCTTTGCGCATCGCTGCTCGGTCAAGGGTTAAGGCCTGTAACATTTCGGCAGGAATTTTTTTCTGTAGGGCAGCCACACCTGCCGGTGAAAACACCATGCCTACCGCTAATGAAAACAACTGTTGATCCGCCCACTGGGCCATAATGTTCGCTGTGGCAAAATCTGTTGCGGGATACAGGCTGTTGTCGGCGGATAAGCCATCTAATACCCGGGCAATCAAACGTGTATCGCAATAAATGTCGGAGCCTATTTGTAATACAGGTGTTTTACGATAGCCACCTGTGAGTGCTGTTAAATCGGGTTTAGGCATGATCACTGGTATATCCACTGAACACCAAGGCAGTTTTTTATAGGCCAGTATCGCCCGTATTTTTTCTGCAAAAGGTGAGGGCTGATAGTGGTGAAGAATAATTGGGGACATACACAAACTCCAAGATAAAAATCGACTATATTCGATAATAGATCGCCTATATGCGGCGCCATACTTTATCCCACTGATAGCGCTTTATAGCTTGCAGTGATAGCGGTTGCCTCGTTGCCTCATAGGGTAAAATGCCTAAGCTCCTGTCTTAATACTTAAATCAAAATAAGGCTTTGCCCTCTTTGGTCTGTCACCACCCTAGTGACAAAGCCTTGCTGGGTCTTTATGGGAACACAGTAAACCTCTTCAGATTTTCTTAAATATGCGGGGCACATTGAACCTGTATAGGGCCGGTGTTAAACAGGAAAAATTGCATCTTGTGGGGTCATTATCCCCGCCAATGCTTAATATCTAAGATTACGCGGGTGTAGAGACAGAACCTATTGAATTTCGACGTGTTTTATGCGCAAAATTAAATCATCAATATTCCCTATATTTTGATACTGGCTGCAGGCAATATCAAAATGTTGTGAGTCAAGCTAAACAACGTCAAGGATCACCCTATGTTAGGCAACATGATGGACAAACCATTACTGGTTTCCAGTATTATCGAACATGCGAATGCAACACACCCCAATGCCGAAGTCGTGAGTCGTCGCTGTGAGGGTGACATCCATCGTTGTACCTTAGGTGAGGTGGCTAAACGTACTAAACAGTTAGCTAATGCATTACAAAACAAGGGTATTAATCAAGGTGATCGCATAGGTACCTTAGCGTGGAATGGTTACCGGCATCTAGAGCTTTATTTTGCCGTGTCGGGCATGGGCTCGGTGTTACACACCATCAATCCTCGATTGTTTCCTGAACAACTGGTTTATATTATCAACCACGCTCAGGACGAATGGCTGTTTGTAGATTTAAGTTTTGTGCCTTTGTTGGAAAGTATTCAAGATCAAATTAATACTGTGAAGTGCTTTGTTATTTTAGCCGATGAAGAGGCCATGCCCGCCACATCCTTGGGGAATGCTATATGTTACGAGACCCTATTGAAGGGCCAATCTGAGCGATTTGATTGGCCTGAGTTGGATGAGCGCCAGGCCGCATTTTTATGTTACACCTCTGGTACCACTGGTGATCCTAAGGGAGTGATGTCCAGTCATCGCTCGACCGTGATCCATGCGATGGGCAGTGTGGCTGCCGATTCTTTAGGGATCAACAGTGGCTCTTGTGTGTTGCCTGTGGTGCCTATGTTTCATGTTAATGCTTGGGGAACACCATTTTCATGCACTATGTCGGGGGCTAAAGTGGTGTACCCCGGCCCGGGCATGGACGGCGCGTCTATTTGGGAATTGGTAGACAGCGAACAAGCTGACTTATTGCTGGGTGTGCCTACTGTATGGTTAATGTTATTGGATCACATGGATGAAATTGGTCAAACACTTAGCTCAGTTAACAAGGTAGTAGTAGGGGGGTCGGCCGCGCCAATCTCTATGATCAAACGTTTTGACCAGATACATAATTGTTTCTTGATCCATGCCTGGGGCATGACGGAAATGTCACCCATAGGCACTATCAATACATTTACCCGGGCGATGCAAACTATGCCAATCGAAGCCCGATATCAGTTGCAGCTGAAACAAGGCCGGCCTGTGTTTGGGGTGGAAATGAAGATAGTTAACGATAAAGGTGAAAGCCTGCCACGAGACGGTGTGGCCTTTGGTAATTTGTTAGTGCGGGGCCCATGGATAGTAGCCAGCTATTATAAAAACGATCATGATAGCTTTGTGGATGGTTGGTTTAATACCGGTGACGTGGCTAACATCGATCAAAATAACTATTTGACGTTAGTCGACCGTGCCAAGGACGTGATCAAGTCAGGGGGGGAATGGATCTCATCCATCGATCTTGAAAACACGGCTATAGGTCACAAGGGTTTACAGGAGTGTTGCGTGATAGGTGTGGCTCACGAAAAGTGGGATGAGCGCCCAATCTTACTGGCCATTCGTAGTCCAGGCTCAACCGTGACCGCTGAGCAGGTAAAAGCGTTTTTAACTGATAAAGTGGCGAAGTTTTGGATGCCAGATGATGTGATTTTTGTTGATTCATTGCCTCACACCGCCACTGGCAAGTTACTCAAGGTAGGTCTACGTAAAGAATACCAACACCATTTATTATAAGGCTGTAAGCTCAAGTTCACAGGCTATCTTATGCTCAACTCAGCCCAGTTAGACATAAAAAAACAAGCTATTGACCACAACTTTTGGTCAATTTAGTGGGGTATTCCATGGCGGCAGGGGTGTCAATAGACTGATGTATCTGCCGGTATTGGGTAAAGGGTTAATGTCAGTGTTGACTCAGCATATTATGTTCGATGAATTTTACCAAGCTGTGAAGGCCGGCTTTGTATCTATGGCCATGGCGTTTGCATAACAGTTTGCATATCTAGGAGTGCAACATGCACGCTTATCATCTTTGCGATATTACCCCATGGCATGGCCTATTTTGATCCTCAGACTGTCAATCAACAGTGACTCAAGTGTCTAACGCACTGAGGTTGATGGCCCTACTGGCGATGATGTTCAATGTCTACAAACAAGGTTTCAGTGCTTGAGCTTGGGCTTAATTCAAATACTTGCCGTTGTCGCTTGGCTTTGTGGGTTGCGGTTATTTCTAGTAACTGTTGTGCCTGTTTCTCACCGAAAAGTTGTGTCTTGAAAACCAGTCGTTCATCAACAGACCCCAGGCTAAATTGACCCATCACTGTGAGTTGGCTAATGGTATCTTTACCACTATTGTGGGGCATAACCGGTGACAGCATCACACCATGCAATGGCAAGTCACCTTGTTGGTTTTGTAAGCTAAGGCCTTGATCCACTTGTTGCATAATAGCTGCACGATTATGGTTAAACTCGAGCATGGATATCTGACCATTATGGTTATCATCGATATTTTCAAAGGCTGAAATCGGCAAAGAGATGGCCATAAAAACCGTATTATCCAAAAAATTAAGGGTGCCATGTTGGGCCACCATTAAATGGGCATTGGCCGTGGGTGCTAGCAGCAAATTAAGGGTGATTAAGCTTATAAACATTAATATATTGGCGGTTGGCATAATAAAAATTTCCTATATTGATTCGGGTTAAAGGCCGAGTGCGTAGTCACTTTTATAGCGCGCCTTTGACACAGCGCTGAAAGTAGGGGTAGGTATCGGTTGCATAATAATGATAAATGCCTTCTGGAAATTCAGGTGTGACACCTACGCGGCCATTGCACTGGTCTAAGTCCCCTGAGCCTGCCACATACTGCCAATCTTGGGCGAAGGTACCTAGGGCATATAAGTCGGTTGCAGGTCGGGCTTCACTGACACTGCTGATCAATTGATAACTCCCTGTCATGGCTACCAGTGCTGAGCTGGGATCACCGGCTATGCTATAACCAAAACGAGCATAAATAGGGAAGCCATCCGCCGCCCAGCCAATGAGGGTCATGGTTGAGCTATCCCCTGCTCTTTTAGTCACAAAACCTTCAGGGATCCCATGGTAATGATATTGACCGTCTGGTTGCACGTGGGCGTTATTGTCATCTGTGCCAAAGTCAAAGCTGTTGTGTCCTAGGGCTTCAATACTCCAGCTCCCGACATGGCCGTTTAAGCTGCAATTGCTGCCCGAATCATCACAAGTGCCCGCAGTACCGGCATCGATTTTAACACCGTTTAAGATATAACCTATAGCGCCTCTGGGGCCGCCCAGTTGTGATGCTGTGTCGGTTTGTGTGGGGGATAAGGTATAGCTGGCCGCCACCGCCGACTCTCCTATGGTATTAGGGTTACCGGCATTGGGAAAGGTACCTACCTCATGATCAGGGATACCATTTGCGGTTAAATCTCGGCTGCTAGCTGTACAGAACCAATCAGAGTTGCTAGTAGTGGCAACCGATGCTGAGTCGTTAAATTCGCTATACACATAGTCACAGATCACGCCTTGTGTTGAGCCCGCAGTTAAGGCAGTACCATTGTCGGTATTAGGGTTGTTGACCTCAGTCGAACCGCTATCGGTAGAAGCCGTATTGTTGCTGACAAGCACTTGCTCTGTAAGATCGCTGTTGCTATCACTGCCGCAGGCGATCAATATTGAGGCTAATATTGCGCAACCGGTTAACCTGGTTAAGGCGTAATTGGCTGTGGATGGTAATGG
The DNA here is from genome assembly GCA_034111785.1 of Paraglaciecola sp. Classification (GTDB taxonomy): domain Bacteria; phylum Pseudomonadota; class Gammaproteobacteria; order Enterobacterales; family Alteromonadaceae; genus Paraglaciecola. Next base: position 69,164 of record JAWUWP010000055.1, on the reverse strand, counting down.
TTTCATGGTTATCTGCTTCCAAGGTTTTGTGTGGCACATTGATTAACTAGAAGGTTAGTGAACAAATGTGCAAAAACTATGGAGCAAATGTGCAAAAATAATTATTTATCCATCCATTATCCATACTAGGGCAGTTGATTGCGCACAATACGATCCCCTTGGGCACTGCTTAGAAATAACTGATTTTGCAATTTGATGGCCACTGTGGCGTATTCCACAGTGGAACCTTCATGGCTAAGGACTCATTCAGCTTGCATACTGTCTGGATCGACTTTAACTATGCTAAATGGCAACCGGCAGGGCCCCAGCCGTTCTGTCACGCAGCTTTGGCTTAATATATTATGCTGATGTGAGGCTATCCATAAGTTTCCTGCTTGATCCAGACTAATGTTGTCCGGTTGGCGCCCCGCCAGTTCTGCCAGCATATTATCGGTATCTCTATCCAGTTTGATGGACTTGTTTGCACCGTACAGATAAATAAATATGCGTTTATTGTCAGGGCCATCTTTGTTGTGCTTGCCTTAGCTCAAAACAATCACTGATTCCCGGCGTGGGGGTAAATAATAACTGGCTGGGGGCGGGGCCATCTATGTCTCCCCAATATTGTCGGGCAGTATCACTCGATCCTCAGGGTTTTTTAAATCACAGTAAGGGCTGTTCTTCATTAATGGTGAACAGTGGATCTGCGTGGTTTCAGCTCCTTGGTGTTCCGTGTTGGGCCAGCAGTTTGATAGCAGGCACGTCTGACTTATCATTAGTATTAGCTTGATAGACATAGTAGTCTCGTGATTGCTAGGCAGTAATAGCAAGATAACCAATAAATTTTTCGCGACTCGTTGTTTTTTTTGATCCTGTCCTGCCCTGAATATACCCAAGGTGGTGACAGTAAAGCGGCAGGAATTAAGTGCAACAGTCGCCCTGTGTTGTCTATTAAACGTAACCTGTTGCCTTAGTGGATCCAGAGCCTGGCTAATGGGTCTTTTTGCCAAGGCAGATGAATATGCTGATCCTGCTTTAGGCTATTATGGCCCATCAAGTTGTGCTGTTAATTGAGGAAATTCAAGTGAAAAAATATGTAGTAGTAACGGGTGCCTCTTCGGGCATTGGCCGTGGCACTGTCAAAGTACTAATAGAAAAAGGCTTTACCGTGTTTGGTTCGGTGCGTAAGCAAGTTGATGCGGATAGTTTGACGGCAGAATTTGGCGATAAAGTGTTGCCATTGCTGTTTGATGCAACGGATGCCTCAGCAGTGCAAGCAGCGGCACATAAGGTTAAGGGTATATTGAACGGTGCCATATTATCGGGCTTAGTGAATAACGCGGGCATTGCTGTCACAGGACCCTTGATGCATATCCCTATCGACGAGTTCCGTCATCAGATGGACGTCAATACTATTGGCCCTTTGATCGTCATTCAGGCCTTTTTACCGCTCTTGGGTGCGGTGAATCCGCCAGTAGACAATCCCGGGAGAATTATCAATATCACCTCATTGGCTGGGGTACGTGCGACTTCTTTTGTGGGCCCTTATGCCGCTTCTAAACATGCACTCGAGGCGATTTCAGGCTCATTAAGGCAAGAGTTGATGTTATATGGGGTGGACGTTATTGTAATAGGACCTGGTGCTGTAGCCACGCCTATTTGGGATAAAAATGAAGAGGTCGATCTTAGTCAATACGATGATACCGATTACAAAAAGCCACTTAGGGCTATGAGTAATTTCATGAGTGCGTTAGGGCAAAAAGGCATAGCGGTGGAAAAAGTAGGGCAGTTGGTGTATCACACTCTTACCACGACCAAACCTAAGGTGCGTTACGCCATAGTTCCCAATCGATTAACGGATTGGATCATCCCACAAAACTTACCCAAACGAACCTTGGATAAAATTATCGGTGATAAAATTGGTTTGAAAAAGCTACCTAAGTAACCGCTAATATAATTGTAATACCCAGCCACAGCCACTAAGTTGCTATGGCTGGGACACCATCACCGCACTGCTTCCGATAGCCTTTTTTTTGGCTTGTTCTCAGTTTTCTTTGGTATTAATCATCCATGACTCAGTCTTTAACAAGCCCTTGGCAATGTCGTAGTTTCCACCACATCCAAAGCAAAGTAAACTTGCCCACTGCCCTCATTGCCGATATCGCTATGGGCTGCAAATCTGTTTTGTGTATCACTGGTATCAAATAAGCCATCTGGTAGATGATTAGCCGTCTGGCAGCCCTGATTAGAGATAACATTGACTATGCAAGCAAGGTTTGACACTTGACACCACTAAGGGGTAGACCATCAAAATCCGAGGTTAAAATAACAGTGATCTGAGAAAAACTCGAGCATAGGGTCAATAGTCCTATTCGGGCAAGCTTCGCTCCGCTTACCCCTTTAACGTGCAATTAGGTGTTAAGAGTTACAGTGAATATGCAGTTTGTAACAAAGCCTGACAGTTATTTACCCGTGCGCCACTGTTGCCACTCTTTAAAACTGGATCGAGCTATTTATTGATTAAACGGTTTCGTAATCGTCTTTGCCAAGCCTTAGCCACAGATAATCGCCACACATAATTGAAGATAACATAGCCCAAGCTGCTAAAGACGATGGAGCACAATATACAGCCCAATAAAAATGCTGGGCCAATGGTTCCCATGCTATGCACAACCCAATCCCAACTTAGCTCAAATGCGAACTCTTTTTCCTCAGTACCCAAGACTGTGCTACCCACTAAATAAGCGCCATAGAAGATAGGAGGCATAGTAAAAGGGTTAGTGATCCATACTGTTGCTACCGACAGAGGCAGATTAACCCGTAGGGGGATAGCCATAGCCGCTGCTAGCCACATTTGAAATGGCACCGGCCAAAACATAAAAAATAGGCCTAGGGAAAAAGCCCCGGCCGCAGATCTTCTATTTAAATGCCAAAGGTTGGGATCATGCAATAAACTGCCAAATACCGATAACACCTTTTGTTGTCTGACCTGTTTGGGACTTGGCAGAAATTGTTTAATAAAATTTTTCAGAATAATTCTCTATACTTTAATTTTAATGAAGAAGTGAACTTCATCGTACCGCTACTATGGACAGTAAATTTTTCAGCTTTATTACAGCTTCATTTCTATCTTTGTGGTGGACCGTCTTGCCACCCATTCTTTATGTTGTACTTTTTGCCCTTATCGCCTGCCTATTCTACAAACGTATGCCCATTATTGCCTATTTTATTTTCGGCTCGATCTGGATGGCGAGTGTAGGCCATTGGCAATATGCTTTGCAACTGTCTTCAGCGCAAACAGCAAAGCCTATTCAAGTGATCGGCAAGGTGCAAAGCCTGGTGCATGCCTTGGATAATGTAAAATTCATTCTGAAGGTGCGACAAATCAATCAACAACCCCTGTATTTGCCCCGTAAAATCCGTTTGAGTTGGCATAGGTCACAATGGTTACTGCAACAAGGGCAAGTGCTGCGTTTAACCGTAAAGCTTAAAGGGCCTCATGGTTTGGCTAATGCAGGCACATTTAACTATCAGCAATGGTTGTTTAGTCAAGGTCTAGTCGCAAGCGGCTATGTGAAAGAGGATCAGGCCAATTCACTGTTACAAAATGCCCACACACTTAGGCAAAACACCCTTAATCATATCATGGCCTTAGATTTACCTCATGGATCTTGGGTGGCCGCTCTTACATTAGGCTATCGAGGGTTACTAACCCATAAAGATTGGCAGCTTGCTCAGACCGCGGGTATTGCCCACTTAATCGCGATATCGGGATTGCACTTAGCACTAGTGGCAAGCTTTAGCTATCTATTACTGGGCTGGGGGATAGGCTGGGTGGTCAGCCGTATCAACAGATTTCACTCTATTAACGTGCATAAGCTGGCGCTCTTAACCACGGCCCTTAGTACCTTTTTGTATGCGGGTCTGGCTGGATTTGGTTTACCTACTATTCGAGCTTGGGTGATGCTGCTGTTGTGTACTTGGTATTTTTTACGGTATCAACATCTAGCCACCAGAAGCTTACTATTGAGGGCAGTATTAATTTTTGTATTCGTGTTTCCATTGAGTTTGTATGGACTGAGTTTTTGGCTAAGTTTTTTTGCGGTGCTTATTATTGGCTTTATTTATTGGTTATGGCCGGTCAAACCTCAGGGCTTTTCCTGGTTATTTATCTTAACCAATCTGCTGAAGGTACAACTGGCGTTAAGCTTGTTGATGTTACCGCTGGTGGCATGGCAATTTTCTTATGTCTCAGTGGTGTCCCCTTTGGTCAACCTTTTTGCAGTGCCACTGGTGACCATGTTCATAGTGCCTTTATGCTTGTTAGCCGTTTTGTGTCTGCCTTGGCAAGAGACATGGGCTAAGGCTGGTTTCATGCTAGCAGACCAACTCATTGGCTTCGGTTTGGCACAGATCCAGCATTTGATGGACTACCAGTGGGCGTACTTTATCGTCAAAGCTATGCCTGCTGTGGTCTGGTTGATATTATTTTTGGGGTTGTTGTTACTATTTTTACCTAAGTTTGTGCTGAGCCGCAAATGGGCCCTGGTCTGCCTGTTACCCTTACTCAGTTATCTGTTGCCCAGCCGCAGTCAAAATTGGCAGGTTAATGTGTTAGATGTAGGCCAGGGTTTATCGGTGCTTATCACTCAAGGACAGCACGCCTTGCTGTACGACCTTGGGGCCAGCTTTCCTAGTGGCTTTAATATGGTAGACAGTGTCATTTTACCGATATTAAGAGCCAAAGGCATAACTAAGCTGGATCTGGTCTTTATTAGTCACTGGGACAATGATCATGCCGGTGGTCTGCCGCAACTGCTGGATAAGATCCCAATATCTAGATTACTCAGCAACAAAGATGGTTGCGATCATGCTTTGTTAATATTTTGGCAAGGCTTAACAATTGAAGGTTTATGGCCAGATGATGCCACACAGCACAACAGTAATAATGGCTCATGTGTGCTTAAGGTTTCTGATCAACAAGATAGTATTTTGCTAACCGGCGATATTGATAAGGGGATCGAAAAACGCTTAGTTGAGCAATATGCTGATAAATTAAAATCCACTATCCTGATCGCGCCTCATCATGGCAGTAACAGTGCTTCATCCAAGCTTTTCATCCAGAGCGTGCAACCGGAACATGTGGTGTTTAGCCAAGGCTTTATGAACCACTGGCGCTTTCCGCGACCTGAAGTGCTGGCCAGATATCAGCAATACAATGCACAAAGGATCCAACCCCTGCAATTATATTCAACTTCACAAAGGGGACAGATAATATTTACTCTGGATCTCACAGGCCAAGATGCCATTGAGGTGCTAACCTTCAGAGATGACATTTATCCTCGATGGTTTACCCATTAAATATCTTATTGATAGTTGGGGATTTTACCTGCAACAGTTACAATAAGTTCAAACCTATGATGTCGGTCAGATAATAACCTTTATGAGCCAAAGCCACGAATTGCACTGTGATGTGCCAGACAAAATATTTAGACGCTTCAGCGCCTACCTTAAAGATTTTAAGTTGGCGTTTTTTGTGGCTATTGTGGGCATGATTGGTTACTCCATTATTGATGTGCTGGTAGTGGCACAACTTAAACCCATAGTAGACGACAGCCTGGGCAAGGGGGATTATGCCTATTTGCGCCAAGCCTCTTATTTTATTGTGCCTATTTTCATTCTTAGAGGGGTGCTCAACTTCCTTGGCACTTATACCGTATCCTGGATTGGCAATCATGTGGTGATGCAAATGCGTCAACAGTTGTTTCAAAGATACATTCATCTGCCGGTCTCCTTTCACGATAACAACAGTACCGGGCAGCTTATCTCTAAGGTGATATATGATACCGAACAAGTGGCTAATGCTGCGGGTAAGGCGTTATTGACATTAGTCAGAGACGGGGCCTTTGTAATAGGTCTACTGGTGGCCATGTTTTATTACTCTTGGCAATTGTCGCTAATATTTATTCTGATCGGCCCTTTGGTGGCGATTATTGTTTCTGTGGTGAGTAAAAGGTTTAGGCAAGTCAGTCAACGCATTCAAGAAGCAATGGGCGGATTAACCACTGGTGTTGAACAGGTCTTGAAAGGCCACAAAGTGGTATTGATGTTTGGTGGGCAAGGGTTAGAAGACCAACGTTTCTTTGAAAAGAACAACCATAATCGACAACAAAATATGAAATTGATAGTGGCGCGCATTTTAAGTGTGTCATCTATTCAGGTGATAGCCTCTATCGCCCTAGCTGTGGTGTTATATGTGGCGAGTTTCCCGGATCTTGTCAGCTCGCTCACCCCAGGGGTGTTTGTTAGTGTCGTGGTATTTATGACGATGTTATTAAAACCTCTTAAACAGCTGACCACAGTTAATAGTGAATTTCAAAGAGGCATGGCGGCCTGTGTCAGCATCTTTGCGGTGTTAGACCAAGCAGTAGAAGAAGACAAGGGCAAGATAGAGATTGAGCGAGTTACAGGTAAAATTGAATTTAAACAGGTGACCTTTCACTATCCTAATAAAAAAGATGCGGCTCTTAGGGATATGTCATTTTTGGTCAAACCGGGACAAACCTGCGCCTTGGTTGGACGCTCAGGTAGCGGCAAGTCAACGATTTCAAGCTTACTCACACGTTTCTACAATAATCAAAGTGGTGAGATATTGCTGGATGATCAATTATTGAAGGATGTGTCCCTCAAGGATCTCCGTCGCCAGTTTGCTTTGGTTTCCCAACATGTGGTGCTGTTTAACGACACCATAGCCAATAACATTGCTTATGGTTCGGAAGGCAAAGTCACGGAAGAGCAGATTATGCAGGCGGCTAAAACGGCTCATGTATTAGAGTTTTTGCAACAGCTACCCCATGGCTTAAATACTATGGTAGGTGAAAACGGACTGATGTTATCTGGTGGTCAGCGCCAGCGTTTAGCCATAGCTAGAGCGTTGTTGTTGGATGCGCCAATATTGATATTAGATGAGGCCACGTCTGCTTTAGACACTGAGTCTGAGCGTTTGATCCAAGATGCGTTAGAACAACTGCAAAAAAACAGAACCAGCATAGTGGTGGCCCATAGGTTGTCGACCATTGAAAACGCCGACGTAATTTTGGTGATAGAAGCAGGCCAGATAATAGAGCAGGGTAATCATCAACGTTTATTGGCAAATAATGGCACCTATGCGCAATTATATAATATGCAGTTTGGTGAGGAGCTCGCGAACAAGTGAACTGGTTAGATAAAATGTGGTACGGGCCTAAGGCTCAGCATTGGCTTGTGATCGTTTTGTTGTTGCCTCTTACCGCCGTATTTTGGTGTTTGTCTGCGCTGCGCAGAAAATGGTACGGGAGCAAGTACAAAATCCCCGTGGACATTCCTGTCCCGGTCATTATAGTCGGCAATATCAGTGTTGGTGGTAACGGTAAAACCCCCTTAGTAATTTACTTAGCTAAGAGGTTAAGACAAGCCGGTTACCAGCCAGGCGTATTGAGCCGCGGTTACGGTGGCAAACATGGGGATTATCCAATGACAGTGCAGCAAGATAGCTCGGCGCAGTTGGTAGGAGACGAACCTGTGTTAATGCGTCAACATATTAATTGTCCGCTGGTGGTCGATCCCGATAGGCCTAGAGGGGCTCTAGCATTAGTTCATAAGCATAAGTGCGATGTGATCATTTGTGACGATGGCTTACAACATTATGCCTTGCAACGAGACATTGAAATTGTGGTAATGGACGGGCAAAGGCGCTGTGGTAATAATTTGTTGTTACCGAGTGGACCGCTGCGCGAGGGAACATGGCGTCTCGATAGTGCCGATTTTGTGGTGCTCAACGGGGGCTTATCCAAAAACGGTGAACACCTGATGGCTTTGGAGTCTGGGCGCTTAGTGAATGTTAAACAAAGCAATAAAAGTTTGCCTATTGATCAACTCACGGGCGACATAACGGCGGTGGCGGGTATTGGCAACCCACAACGTTTTTTTAGTTTTTTAGAGCAAAAAAAGGTTAAGCTTAAAGCCTGCCTAAGTTTTGTTGACCATCACCAGTTTAGCGCCAAAGACATCCCCAAAGAGACGGTTATAATGACAGAAAAGGATGCGGTTAAATGTACCGAATTTGCACATGAACATTGGTGGTATTTACCCGTTAGCGCCACCTTAACTGCTAAATTCGAGTCCGACTTACTGCAGAAATTAGCACAAGTGGTCACCAGTAAAAAATTAAAATAAGAGAAGAATATGGCATTTGATAGAAAGCTTTTGGAAATTTTGGCCTGTCCGGTATGTAAGGGTAAGTTGTTATATTTGGAGCAAGAAGCACAGCTGCTGTGCAAGTTTGATCGCCTGTTATATCCTATTCGGGAAAATATTCCGGTGTTATTAGAATCCGAGACGAAAGTCTTATCCAGTGATGAAATGCAAAAAATGTTAGCTTGAGTGATTGGCAAGTTTGAAGCGTTTACTTTTTATGAGAATAGATTATGCAATTTAGCGTCATAATTCCTGCCAGATATGCGTCAACCCGATTTCCAGGCAAACCTTTAGTGAAAATCGATGGTAAGCCCATGGTGCAACACGTCTACGAGCGAGCTATCGAGTCTGGTGCTTGCAAGGTAATAGTGGCGACCGATGATGTCAGAATAGCCGGTGCGGTAGATGGATTTGGTGGTCGATATTGTATGACCGGCGCCCATCATGAGTCTGGCACAGAGCGATTGGCTGAAGTCGTGCAGATGCAAAATATGCTGGCCCACGAATTGGTGGTCAATGTGCAGGGTGATGAGCCTTTTATTCCGGCCGAAAACATTCGTCAAGTGGCTCAAAATTTACATGAGCATCAAGAGGCGGAAATGGCGACCTTAGCCGTGAAAATCACTGATGTCGAAGAAGCCTTTAATCCCAATACGGTCAAGGTAGTGGTAGATAAGCAAGGTTATGCGATGTATTTTTCTCGTGCCACTATTCCTTATGATCGCAGCCGCTTCTTGGATGCGGATAGCATAGACGAGGTAGGAGACTTTTATCTGCGTCATGTCGGTATTTACGCCTACCGAGCAGGGTTTATTAAGCAATACGTTAATATGTCGCCCTCTGGACTAGAACAAATCGAATCTTTGGAACAATTAAGGGTGCTGTGGCATGGCCAGAAAATTCATGTTGAAGTGGCAAAAGTCACACCGCCATCAGGCATTGATACCCCAGAGGACTTAGCGCGCTTGTTGGCCCGCAACTAGATGTTCATCTAACGAGACAACTTTAAGGAAAAAGATATGGCAACTGTGGTTATTACCGGCGCAAATAGAGGCATAGGCTTAGAGTTTGTAAAGCAGTATCTAGCCCAAGGAGATAAAGTACTGGCGCTGTGCCGAAATTCCAGTGATGAATTAAATGCGTCTGGGGCGAAAATCGTGGATCAGGTGGATGTGGGTAACACTGAGAACTTAACTAAAGTATTAACTAGCTTATCTGACGTCAAAATTGACCTATTGATCAACAACGCCGGTGTGTTGGCCCAGGAAACCCTTGAAGACTTAGATGCCAATACCATCGAATATCAATTTAAAGTGAATGCACTAGGTCCTTTGCTGGTCACGCAATTGTTGAAATCTCAGTTAAATGGGGGCGCTAAAGTGGCGCTGATCACCAGCCGTATGGGCTCTATGCAAGATAATACCTCAGGTGGCTACTATGGCTACCGTATGTCTAAGGCCGCGTTGAACATGGCGGGCGTCTCTCTGGCAGAAGACTTGAAGGCGCAAAATGTAGCTGTGGCCCTATTACACCCCGGGTTTGTACAAACTGCCATGGTAAATTACTCAGGTGACATTTCTACCCAAGGATCGGTGCAGAATTTACGCCAACGTATTGCCGATCTCAATATGAGCAACACCGGCACCTTTTGGCACGCCAATGGTGAAGTGTTACCTTGGTGACAACCCACTAAGCTGAGCCTGTCATCGCAGCTTAGCTTAGCAGAGGCCGCAAAGCTTGTGTTGATCAGCCAAGCTTTACATAAACCCCAAGCATTGGGGCAGGGCCTGGCAGCCACCCAAGCTGTGATTGAGCATCTGGGGTATATACAAATTGATTCCATATCTGTGGTTGAGCGTGCTCATCATCATAGTTTATGGAGTCGCACCTGTGACTATCAAGCCTCTTCTTTACAAGATCTGATGCAGCAAAAAAATATATTTGAATACTGGGCCCATACGGCGGCATTACTGTCTATGCAGGATTTTCGTTTTTCATTGCCTAAAAAACATGCTATTGCCGCGGGTCAGCCAAGAAGGTCCGTTGCGAGCCCAAGACTTTAAACAAAGCCGGTCCGCTAAGACAGCGGCTGGTGGGATTGGAAACCCGCTAAAATCCCCCTAGAGCAACTTTTTATGGAGGGCCAGTTAATGGTCACCGAGCCTTGTGCTTGCCAAAAATTCTATGATCTTACCGAGCGCGTTTTACCCTCAGTGCTGAACACCTCAATGCCCAGTGATGATGAGTTTTTTGTACATTTAATTATGAAGTATTTACATGCCCATAGTATCGGCACTGTCAGTGAAATGAGCTATTTGCGAAGGGGGACAAAAGCTAAAGTACCGCGCCGTTGTGAGCAGATGATTGAAATCAAGCAGTGACTCAAGGTGCAAGTGGCGGATGGCTGGTATTTTATATTGCCTGAGGTGCAAGCAAGGCTGAGCCACAATGCCAGTTTGGTGTACAACCAGCACCAAGTGCATATCCTTTCGCCTTTTGATAATTTATTGATCCAGCGCAAACGTCTGGCTAAATTGTTCGGCTTTAACTATCAGATTGAATGTTATCTGCTATTGGACAAGCGCCAGTATGGTTATTTTTCTTTGTCCTGATTATGGGGACAAAACTTTGCTGGCAGGATGGATGTAAAAATGGAACGACAAACTGGGCGATTAAGAGTGAGACATTTGCATGTTATCACGTCTAAAATAGTGGAGTTTGTTAAAGCCCTCAGTCCGGCCTTAAAAGCATTTATACAATTTAATGGTGCCAGCTCATTAGCACTAGAAGATATCACTAGTGAAGATAAGCTGTCAGCTAGGCTATTAGCTCAGATTAAGCTCAGCCTAGCGGCACTATAAAGAGAGGCGGGTTTAGGCGAAGCGTTGCTGCAAATATTGAATGATGGCAGATGATTCATACAACCATTGTACTTTTCCTTCTTGTTCTATACGCAAACAAGGTGTTTGGATCTTGCCGCCTTGGGTAAGGAGTTCGTCACGAAAAGGTGAGCCTTGTGATGCGTTTCGCGTAACCACTGGGAGGTTTAATTTGTACATAGCCCTGCGGGTTTTGATACAAAATGGACAGGCAAAGAATTGATATAGAGACAGATCAACTAATTCTTTTTCAATCTGTGTTTGCACTTCAACGCTGCGCTTAAGCTTAGAGCCACGAGTAACAAGGTCGACAGCGGCAATAATAACGCCAAGTAAATTACGTATAAGTTTAATGATAAGACTCATCTATGGGGCTCGATAATAGTTAACTAATCTTAAGGGATGACTATTATAACCATAAACCCTAGGGCTTTTTGTTATATCCACTCGTTATTCATCTAAAGCCCTAGTATAAAAGTGTCTAGATTATTTGATTTTAGTCAGATCCATATGCTGTTAGCTAACTGAGTCAAAAATCGCAATAGTCAAGGCCAGCGGATTTAAAGGTTCTTTAGGCGGTCAATCAAATAAAAGTGGCTTGGATTATAACCAAGACTTGCCCACCTAAATGTAGGATAAAAATTTATCCGGAAAGGTTTTGATTTGAGTAAAATAAGGTGATTTGTTATCTTCTGACATTGATTAGGCTGTAGCTGATTGATCTTAGGATATTAAATGGCCGTAATAGAGACGTTAAAAATTAATTAAGAGTTGTCATTATGCCGAGTCGTTTGTTCTGTGTTGTTGCGTTAATGCTTATATGTAATCAGGTTGCGGCTCAATCTTGGGGTGGCAAAGCCGCTAAAAAAAAGACGGTAATAGTGCAGGATCTTATTTATCAAACCCAAAAAAGCAATTTGCAAGCTGTGGGCACAGCGCAAGCAGTCAAGTCGGTCATACTTTTCCCAGCAGTAAGCGAGCGGGTAGTGGCCGTTCGTTTTGAACCGGGCCAGCAAGTAGCAAAAGATCAAATATTGCTTTTATTATATAACGAACGCCAATTAGTGACGCTAGAAAGGACTGAGATCCAGTTAAAAGACGCCCAAAGACAATACCAACGCCTACAGCAAAGCATTAATAAAGGGGCTGCATCTCTAAGTCAATTAGACGACTCGTCGACCCTCGTTGCTTTGGCAAAAGTGGCGGTGAAAGAAGCGCAAATTGCCATAGAAGAACGCATCCTTAGGGCCCCGTTTTCAGGGATAGTTGGCTTAACAGAGATACAAGTAGGGGACAGAGTTAATTTACTCAGCCCTATCACCAGTATTGACGATCGTCAGAGTTTGTTGATTAATTTCAAAGCCCCCGAAATAGCGGTGGATCTGTTAACGCAACAACCCCAAGTTGATCTCACCCCTTGGCAAGATAGACAAGTGACAATAAGGTCAAGTATCGCCCAAGTCGACTCACGAATTAACGAGCAAGATCGCACCATACGGGTTAGAGCCTTGTTGGATAATAGTCAAGACAAATACCGACCCGGTATGAGTTTTCGGGTCAGTCTAAGCGTGCCAGGTCAGGACTATGTGGCCGTGCCTGAAGCCGCTTTGCTATGGAGTGCCACTGGGGCGTATGTATGGCAAATGGTTGACGAGAAGGCATCCAGAGTAGATGTACAGATTAAACAAAGACTGCGCGGCACAATACTGGTTGAAGGGGCATTTAATCCCAAGGCTGCACTAGTGATAGAAGGGGTGCAGCAATTGCGTGAAGGACAAGGGTTACAGCTACAAACTATACAGGGCAATGTAACTAAGCCAAAGAGGGATGAATAATGAAGCCTCCTTCATTACCTCAGTTAAATGATTTACCCTCCCTAGCCATTCGCCGCCCCGTATTGATAATAGTGCTCAATCTGCTGATCATTTTAGGTGGCTTTGCTGCTATTAATGATCTAGAAATACGTGAATTGCCGGATGTTGATAGACCAATAGTGACAGTGTCTGCCAGCTATCCTGGCGGTTCGCCTGAGACAGTCGATAGCGAAGTGACCAGTAGGATAGAAGGTGCGGTTGCCAGAGTCAGCGGTGTAAAGTCCATTCGAGCGTCGAGCGAGGAAGGATCCTCTAGGGTGCGTGTTGAATTTAGGCCTGGCACCAATTTAGAAGATGCCGCCAACGAGACCAGAGAGTCAGTGAGTCGCGTACAACGCAGTCTGCCGGACGAAGTAGAGCGCCTGGCTATCATAAAAGCGGATAATGATGCGCAAGCGGTAGTGAGTTTAGCGATCAGCAGCGATACCTTGGATATGGAAACCTTGACTGAGCGCGTTGAAATTGATTTAGCGCCTTTGTTTTTAAGTATCCCCGGGGTCGCCGATGTGTCACTCGATGGGCAAAGACAAAGAGTGATGCGAGTGTCGGTTGATCCTTTGCGCTTAACCAGCTTTAACTTGTCCATGTCTGACGTGTCAGCGGCGTTACGTTTAGCTCCCTTTGATGTGCCCGCAGGTAGTGTCAAGTCAAAAGATCAGGAATTAATTGTTCGCGCTAACGCTAACGCCGCTACCCCTGAAGATATCGAACGCATAGTGGTGTCAGGAGACACCCGCGTTGTTGATATAGCGAGCGTCTATTTTGGCCCTGCCGATGCAAAAAGCCTCGTTAGATTGGATGGTGTGCCAGTAGTTGGGCTGGGGATCATTCGACAAGCAGGCTCTAATACCATACAGATCTCTGATGAAGTTTTGGCTATGGTGAATAATCTAGACAAACGTTTTACTGACTTGAATATTGTTGTTACTTCAGATGATGCGCAATTCATTCGTGGATCAGTAGATGAGGTGATCACATCTTTGACCCTGACTGTGTTGTTGGTAATTGGTACCTTGTGGTTATTTTTAGGATCATTTAGGGCTACATTGGTGCCAGCATTGTCCATACCTGTCTCTTTGATTGGTGCCTTGGTCATTATGTGGGCCTTGGGGTTCTCTATTAACGTCCTGACTTTATTAGCTTTAGTGTTAGGCACGGGATTAATAGTCGATGATGCCATAGTGGTTTCAGAAAACATTCAACGCAGGCGGGCCCAAGGTTTAGGTGCTCGTGCCGCTGCGGTATTAGGTACCAGAGAAGTGTTTTTTGCAGTCGTTGCCACTACTGCGGTGTTGGCAGCGGTTTTTGTGCCTATTGCTTTCCTTCCTTCTACTGCCGGTCGATTATTTCGGGAGTTTGGCGGCGTATTAGCCGGAGCGGTGATTATATCGTCATTTGTCGCTTTGAGTTTAGTTCCAGCCCTTACTGCCAAATTACCCTTGAAGAGTAAAAAAAACCTGTGGTTTGAGCGCACATTAGGGGCATTGGGTCGTGCGGTGTTAGCTAGGTACAAAGGGGCATTAAACTTGGCCTTGAAATACTCATGGGTAACAGTATTAGCTTCTGTGTTAGCAGCAGTCTCAGCCGCTGGCCTATACCAGCAAATTGAAAGTAAATTATTACCATCTGAAGACAGAGGCACAGTCAGGATCTTTGCAAGAGGGCCCGATGGTGCGGGTCTTAACTACATGGATAGGCAAGCGCGGAAAATGGAAGAAATATTGCTACCTTATGTTAAAGATGAAAACGTTAACTCAATCTATACGGTAGTAGGGCGCTGGGATCCCAATATCGTATATATTACTGTGCCTCTGGAACACTGGGATGACAGAAGCAAGTCGCAGCAAGAGATTATTAGCGAGATGCGCCCCCAATTACAAGCTATACCCGGCGCACCCGGTAGGGCATTTGGTTCGAACAGTCTGAATTTAAGAGGGCAAGGCGGGGGACTAGAACTGGCCTTAACCGGGGATACGTACGAGCGAATTTATCAGTCAGCGTTGGCTTTTAGTAAAATGGTTGAACAACAGATACCAGAACTAGGCCGGCCTAGAATAGGTTACCAGCCTACACAACCACAATTAAAGGTGAATATAGATAGACGCCGAGCTGAAGAGCTAGGTGTGCCTTTTGCTGATATTGCAGGTACCTTGCGCGCCGCGATCAGTGGTGATAACCTCGTGGACTTAAACATAGGTGATCAAGCCGTACCACTAATTTTACAATCCAATGGTCGAGGAACGGCCAATCCTTCAGACTTAACCAATCTCTATGTGCAGTCTAGAGAGGGCAATCCGGTGCCCTTGTCGAGTCTCGCTTATATCTCGGAAGAGGGGGTCGCTGCAGAGCTTGAGCGTCAAGCCCAAAGGCGAGCCATACAAATTGAGTTGGAGTTACCTGATGAACTATCAATGGCGCAAGCCGTTAACAAACTCAGAGATATTGCCAATGAGCATTTACCCCCAGGGATCGGGCTAGTGTTTATGGGTGAAGCCCTGACGTTCGAAGAAACCTCAGATCAGATTGCCATGACCTATCTATTTGCGTTTCTTATTGTATTGTTAGTACTAGCCGCACAATTTGAAAGCATAAACAGTGCTGTGATTGTTATGATCACTGTGCCCTTTGGTTTAGCCGCTGCAATCTTTGCTTTGTATTTAACCGGTACCTCTATCAATCTATATTCGCAAATCGGTTTGGTCATGTTGATTGGACTGATCGCTAAAAACTCTATATTGTTGGTGGAGTTTGCTGATCAATTACGAGACCAAGGAAAAGCAGTGAGAGAGGCCATTTTACTGGCTGCTGAAGTGCGTTTTAGACCTATAATGATGACATTGATGTCAACTATTCTAGGTGGGCTACCACTTATCTTGTCTACGGGCGCTGGGGCTGAGTCTCGGAACTCCATTGGATGGGTGGTGTTTGGGGGACTGGGTATAGCTGTGGTCTTTACGCTATTGTTGACCCCTGTTTTATACGGTTTGATCGCTCCTTTTAGCAAACCCAGAGCGGATGAAAGTGATCAACTTGAAGCTGAACTCCGTGCTGCTCAAAAGTCATCTGAATAACCAATAGGTTACAAAACCATAAAGGTGATACCTGCGGATAAATGTAACAGGGGTTAAAAATGATGGATGAATACCAAGGGGTTACTCTGTGCTACAAATCAATTATTGAGTAAAGCAGTGGGCTACGGCTTAGACCAAAACTGGCTGATCAGACTCCAATGCCCAGGTTGAGGTTTTTGGCCCATAATTAAATAATTTCACCGAAATTTACTAGGATATTTATGTTAAAAGATCACATCAACAAAAAGACCATAACAGCAGTTATGGTGCTCTATATCAGCATTGTCTTTATTCAAGCCTTAAGATTTAAGTTTACCGACTCAGTGGATACGGTACATATATTTGGTACCCTTGATCTGTGGGCAGAGCAAACCTTTGGTTTCAAGGGCTTATTTGTGCCGCCAGGCATATTTAGCGCATATGTGGTGGGCACTGCCGAACTGCTAGCTTCGATCACTATGTTATTGGGATTATTTACTAAGGCCAAATTTCTCATTCCACTGGGGGCATTAATGTCTTTAGGGATCATTTCAGGTGCTATCTTCTTTCACTTGTTTACCCCCCTTGGTGTGGAAGTGTTGGGCGATGGTGGACTACTCTTTACTTCGGCTTGCGCTATTTGGATAGTCTCGTCGGTGTTAATCTACTTGAATAAAGAGCCTCTTTTACTATTGTTTCAAAGAACTGAGTGATTGGCTGATAACCCGTTATTTACAGGAGCACCTTGTGCCATGATAGACGTCGCTATTTTAGAAGAGCCCACCGCCTTATACAAAATTTTGAAGTTTGAAAGTTTGGTATCCAGTGGCGGGCAAGCTAAAGCCGTTATTGACTCCGGATTGGTGTTGGTTAATGGCAGTATTGAAACCCAAAGACGCAAGAAGATAATGGCCGGTGATACCATTGAGTTTGAAGGGCAGGGCTACAGTATAGTGCTCAGATAGTGTTAGTGGGCCAAGTCTTTTGGCCCTTCTAGCGGTGGTATTAAGATCTCTATCAGCTCATAACATGGCGCTATATGGGCCGTCTTGTTTAACCACTCTTGTAGAAAGAGCCGTATTGAAGCGTTGCACACCAGGCAATTGACTCAGTTGTACTCTTAGCAGACTATCAAAGTCATTAATATCTGCCGCTAAGACCTCTAATACATAATCAAATTCTCCTGTCACCGCATGGCATGCACGTATTGCTTTATGGGCAACAATAGCTTGTTCAAATGCTTGGTATACGGAAAAGTCCACTATCACATGCACCAAAGCCCGTACCTGTAATCCGAGCTTGTTAGGATTAATAGTGGCGGCGTAACCTGCAATCACGCCTTGCTCGGTTAATTGTTGCACGCGGCTCCAGCATGGGGTTTTACTTAAGCCAATTTGTTCACCCACAGCGGCAAAAGATAATCGTCCGTTTTGTTCTAGCAGGCCTATTATTTGCAAGTCTTTCTTATCCATATGAACCTTAAAATCCGCATAAAATAGAACGATGGTCTATATATCGGTGTTTTTCAAGAGCATACGGAACAAAGTTTAATGATTTGCAGATTAAACTAGTAAAAATCTAATAATCTTAATGGCTTATGCAAAATACTCAGACTCAATCCTTGTTACGCAGTCAATACTTTGAAATGTTACAGAATCCTGAAATCCTTGATTATGGCGCATATTTGCAATGTGACACCTTGTTAGCCTGTCAAAAACCCCTAGATGAATTGTGTAATGGCGATGAATTACAATTTCAGATTGTGCATCAGGTAGAGGAATTATGGATGAAGTTGATCACCTACACACTCATTGATGTGTTGGAGCTGATACCTCAGCAGCAGAGCCATCGGATCGTGACCTTGATGGGCCGTGTGCATAAGTTACAAAGAATGATGATTGAGCAAATGGATATACTTGAAACCATGTCACCCAAAGAGTATCAACAGATACGCTTACAGCTGGGCAATGGCAGTGGACAAGAGTCACCGGGTTTTAGAACCTTGGTTAAAATCCCCACTGATCTGTGGTCACACTTTGTGGAATATTATGTAAAGGCCCGTAATAGCAGTATCGAAGCTATATATGATAGCGCCTATCAACATGATGATAGCTATGTGGTGGCGGAAGCCTTAATTGAATTTGACGAGCTTTTACAAAAGTTTCGCTGGCAGCATTTATTTTTGATCCAACGTTCTATTGGCATAGGCTCTCATTCGTTGAAGGGGCGCCCAGTTGATATGTTGAAATCGGGTGCCAAGTTTCAGTTTTTTCCAGAACTGTGGGAAATACGCGATAAAATGACCGATGCTTGGGGTCAAACCCATGGCAAAGTGCGGGATCCCATCACTGAACAATCTACGGCTGGAATGAAATAATGCGCGAGCTTTTCAACCTGCCAGATGGCCCCTATTTTTTAAGTCACTCTGTAGGTTGTTTACCTAAATCTGCCGAAAAATATTTAGCTAAAGATCTACTGCAACCTTGGAAAGATGCCGGTGGTGCTGCATGGCCTGCCTGGCTTAACACGATAGAACAATTTAAGGCGCAACTAGCATTATTGCTTAACGGGGAGCCACAGGATATTTGCCCGCAGATTAATTTATCCAGTGCTTTGACTAAACTGTTATGTGCCTTACCGCCTGCACGGAAAAAGAAATACACAGTATTGATGCATGCTAATGCTTTTCCATCCATGGGATTTGTGGTTAAAGCGTTAGCCAACCAAGGATTTGTATTGAAGTTAATTGAGCCCGAGGTAGCGGTAGACGATTTAAAACACTGGCAGCAGCAGATCACAGATGATGTTTGCTGTGTTTTAATCACTCATGTATTTTCAAATACTGGACAGGTCTCACCCGTTGAACAGATCGTTGCCTTGGCCAAACACAATGCCAGCCTAGCAATAGTAGACGTGGCGCAATCTGTGGGTATATTGAACATCGATCTGGGGCGTTGGCAAGCTGATGCGGTAATAGGCTCATGTGTTAAATGGTTATGTGGCGGTCCAGGCGCGGGCTTTTTATGGGTTGCCCCTAATCTTGTAAAGACATTACACCCCATAGATGTAGGGTGGTTTTCCCACCAAACCCCATTCGAATTTGAAATTAATCATTTTTGTTATGACGATACCGCAAATAGATTCTGGGGAGGCACACCTAGTATTGCTCCTTATGCATTGGCTTTGGCTGGTTTGACCTTACTCAATGAAATAGGGGTGCATACTGTGTATGCTCATAATAGAGCTTTGGTCAGAACGTTTTTAGGGCTAGTACCCCACAGATTAGCTCAATCATTCGACTTAAAAAAGATAGGTGGCACTTTGTGTTTAACTGTTCCTAGCATAGCGGTAGAGCCCTTGCAGCAAGCATTAATAAACCAAAAGTGTTATTTTGATATTAGGCACAACACCTTTAGATTATCTTTTCATCTGTACAATCACAGCCAAGAGGTACAACAGTTGGGCGAAACCTTTGCCAAATTTGCCTAGATAAGTAAATATTATTTAAATAAAAAGAAGCCCTTCGATACCGGGGCTTTTTTTATTAGGGGAGGGGATTACACCGTTCTGGTGGCCAGTGCCGGTGGAATGTTGGCCGCTTTTTTTGCCGGACCCAAGACCGCGACTTGACCCACTATCCACAGTACTAACATGCCAATGGGTATATAAAACCATTCAATTCTTGCTAAACTAAAGACATTCACCAGTAAAATATTAAGGCCAATCGTTAATATGGCGCCTAACACCACTCCCACAGTGCTTATCAAGAAGTTTTCCAACATAAAGTATCGTACTATGGCTAATTGGGTAGCGCCTAATGCGCGTCTGGTGCCAATCTGCTTCTTTCGTTGATTGACACTAAAGCTGGCCAGTCCGACTATGCCTAAGCCTGTGACTATGATCAGAATTACCATAACAGTGCTCAGGATTTTTATCATGGCGGCATGACTACGATAGCTGCGTTCTTGGGCTTCTTGCAAACTGCGCATGCCTCTAATAAGGCGGCCATCATTACTTTGGGCTAATAACTCCTCTACTTGCTTCATTAAGTCGTCACGGGCGCCAGCTTCGGTTCGAATAAAATATCGAGTGCCTTTAAAGTCCATTCTTTCTGGCGATAACATCACGTTTTCAACATTATCCCAACCCACCCATGGGGCTTGTAACTGATCAATAATACCCACTATTACCAGAGGCTCTAGATCGTTGATGTACACAGTTTTACCTACAGCTGATTGCCAGCCGTCATCGGGGAATAACTTGTCAGCCATAGCTTGGGTAATAATGGTTTTATTTGGCCACTCTACTTGTCCCGTGGTGCGCACCCCTATATCTGTGGCTGAAAAGTTCTCTCCGGCAATAAGTGCGACATCTAAGGCATTTAAACCATGCTCATCGACCATATAGACAGCTGTGCCGACTCCGTCAAATTCCGCTCCGGCTTGGGTCTGTAAACCCATAGACCAGCCGCTGCCGCTCATAGGTACGGCATTCATTTGGATGGCATCAACCACCCCTGGCAATGATCTGAGTAGCTTTAGATCTTCTTCAACTGTAATGATGGCGTTGTAGTCTGGGGTAAAGCCAAGACTGCTTAAGTAGAAACTGTTGGCGGTATCAACACCGCTTTCTCGCTGCATTTCTTTACTGCGCTCAACTATGATGTAAACAGAGTTCACTATTATGCTCATAGTCACTGCAATTTGCAGGGCAATAAGGATCGCGCCGACTTTATTGAGTAACATGGCCCTAAAGATGGGGCCAATTTCCCAATTTGTTGAAGTGCTAGCGGGTTTGTTTGACATGATCTGGCTCCTTATTGACTTTTCAGTTGGCTGGCTGGCGAAATATTACAAGCGCGCCATGTAGGGTATAGACCTGCTGCGATACTGGATAATAAGGCAATGACTAAAGCCACAAGTACCATGTTGATATCTAAGGCGGATAAATCTTCAATAAAGTCACCGTACAGAGACTTAATACCTTGTAGACCTAACATTGCCATGCCTAGGCCAGCGACTCCACCAAGCAAGCCGATACAAGCCGTTTCCACCAGGTGCTGTCTAAATATGTCTGCCTTTGAGGCTCCCAAGGCCAAGCGTAAGCCTATCTCGGCTGATTTACCGGTGAATTTAGCCAATAATAAGCCAATGGTATTAAGTAAACAGACCAGTAAAAACATAAAGGATAACCACATCATCATTTTGGCATCTTCTTCTACCACTTCTTCGTCTGCCAGCCACTGCATCACATCAGGTAGACGATTGTTGAGTGGGCGAGGGAAGCGCCCTAGATCTTTTTGATCCATCACATAGTTGTTTAAAAAATTCATGTAGGCTTGTTGAGCCTCAACATTAGGTAATTCAACCCACATTTGTGTGTTGATACATTCAGATTTTAAGAAAGCCTCAAAGCCTTCACCCTCTGGGGTCTTCCAACAGTTGTTGTTGCCCCAGTTAGGTAGTTGTAGTGCTTGCCTGAGGCTAAAGGGCATGAACATCTGCTCTGATCCATCGAAGGCTCCGTTGTTAACATCATAGAATTTAGGCATGGGTTTCCAATCATCAATTACCCCTACCACTTGGAAATGTTTACCTGACAAAATAATGTTTTTACCTACAGAGTTTTCACCACCAAATACCGACTCATTGGTGGCTTTGCTCAAGACCACCACTTGTTGAGGATCTTGATCGGCCTTGGCATCCCAAGGGCTACCGTATAAAAATGGTACGTCAAACATAGCAAAAAAGTCGGTGTAAGCTAGGCGTATAGAAGCCTCAAAGGGTTTGGCGTCATCACCGGCAGGTTCAATAACCATGCCCGTTCTAGACATGGCCGATTGTCTAAAGGCTTGTTTAGCATGGGTTAAGTTAGTGGCATCTGTCCAGGTAAGCTGGTTTGGTGGCAAGTCGTTGTCGTCATTAAATGGACTGTTGGGATCCCAGCTATCTATTTGTACATAAAAGAGTTGATCACTTTTGTGGGGTATAGGGTCCGCAGACATAAGGTAGTTGACCGTGATTGTGGTCATGCTTGCCCCTATGCCTAAGGCAATGGCTGTCACCATTAGCAGGCTCAAGATTAGATTGCGTTTAATGCTTTTAAATGCCAGTTTGAGATAATAGTTAAACATAGTCGTTACTCCTACCTTAGCCTACGGCAACCTGTGAAATGGCCAGTTCTTCCACTTCATTTAATTCGCTGACTTTGCCATCACGGACATATATATTGCGCCTTGCTTGTTGGGCAAGATGACCATCATGTGTCACCATAATAATAGTAGTGCCGGCATCGTTAATGGTTTTTAGTAGATCCATCACACTGCTGGCCATTTGTGTGTCTAGATTTCCCGTTGGCTCATCCGCTAATAAAAATCGCGGTTCACCGGCTAGGGCTCGTGCTATAGCCACTCGCTGCTGTTGCCCCCCAGACAGCTGTGATGGCAAATGTTTCATACGTTGGGCTAACCCCACCATTTCTAAGGTATTTTCGATACGTTTCTTACGCTCTGCACTATTAAATCCCCGGTACCTGAGGGGCACATCGACGTTATCAAACAAATTAAGATCTGGGATCAAATTAAAACTCTGAAAAATAAAACCTATTTTTTCATTACGAAGCTGGCTGCGAGCCTTGTCGTTTAAATGGCTGACATTTTCTCCATCTAGCTCGTATACCCCGCCTTCAAATGTCTCTAGTAATCCGGCTATATTTAAAAAGGTGGTTTTACCTGAACCAGAAGGGCCAGTTACCGCAACAAAGTCACCTTCTCCCACCTGTAAGTTAAAATCACGCAGGGCATGGGTTTCAATCAAATCGGTACGAAATACCTTTTTTACATCTGTCATTTTTAACATCAGCAGTGTTTCCTATTTATAATTTTGTGTGGGGTAGGGGGGGATCTAAATAAGGATTTATTGGGTGATCAGCACAGACTCTGCACCTTCAAATTGATCTGTGCCTGAGATAATAATAGTGTCGCCAGCGGCCAGACCAGCTAGTACTTCAACACTCGATAGGCTTCTGGCCCCAGTGTTGATAGCGGTGCGCTGGGCAATATTGTCTTTGACTATATACGCCACGCGACCGTTACCACTTTCCAAAAATTGTCCTCTTTGCACCATTAATACGTTTTGTTTGTTTTCCATTAATATGCGGGTGGTTAATCGCTGGTTTTGACGTAGGCCTTTAGGTTGGGCGATATCTGAGTCTTTAGTGGTGGCGAAACGCACTCTACCTGTGACTTGATTGTTCTCAATTTCGGGTGAGATAGTCACCAGTTTTGCGGAATACGTTTCACCATTAAGTTGGATTTGGGCAGCCATGCCTATGGCGAGATCATCGGCATAACTTTCAGGTATATCGACTTCTAATTCGAACTCAGATAGATCTACAACACTGAGGATAGATTGGTTTTTGGCCACCTGATTCTTTTGTTCTACTGCTAAGTTGCCGACTATGCCGTTCACGGGTGAGCGCATGGTTAGCTCCTCGACTTTACGGCTTAGTTCTTTAACCAATAGGGTTTGCCGTTCAACCAGTAGTTGTTTGGTTCGCACTTCAAATTCTAGGCTTTCTATGTTGAGCTGGGCATCGCGCACCGAATGCTGGAACACTAGCTTGGCGTTCTCCAAATCATCTTGTGCTTTTTCGAAATCTATTTGGCTGATGGATTGAGTGGAAAATGCCCGATCGGCTCGACGTTTTTCCCGATCTGCAGCGGTCAAAGAGACCTTGGCTAGATCTACCGCTTTTTGGTTAAATAAGGCCTGTTTTTTGGACTGGATCTTTTGCCTATCCAATTCAAGTTGTAATCTTTGTAAGCCCGACTGCTCTTGTTTTAACTCATGGGTGAGTTCTGGGCTGTCAATGGTGGCTAAAACTTGATCTTTGAGTACGCTATCCCCGGCATCGACCTGAAAAGATATGGTGCCGGGTGCCGGACTATATAACTTATGACTTACCGCGGCGACCACCCGACCTTGAACTGATAGATCGCGCACAAAGTTGCCTTGAGATACCGTGGCTAAACGGACCCTTTGGGCTGAAATGCTGGTGTCTGAATTTGACCAGTTACTAATAGTAGGGGCCAGTAGTGTATAGGCAGTCAATATTAAAATTGCCGTCCCTGCGCACCACCATAAAGTCTTGTTATTGGATGCTTTAGCCACCGCTGTATCTTGGCCGCTAGTATCTGCGATTTTCATGTTGTTTCCCGAAATTTTTGAACAATCACATACTAAGTCGTATCCATAGATACAAAAGTTTAAAAGTGTTAAAGATTATTTTTCCATTAATATTTTTGCCTATGGTTGGGCTAACCACAGTGGTATTACATGGTGGATTAACTAAAACAGGCAGTAGTGACAAGCTTAAAGAGAGGCTGCAACTCTCGCTATCCCATTAAAATTAGGACCCCGGGAGTACCAACTGAATTTTTCATAAGTTTAAGTGATGCTTGTATATAGGGTCATAAGTGGTTAAATTTTATGTAACAATATTTTAACGTGATTGACGCCATGACCAGTACAACTCAAAAACATTATTCTACCTGTACCTTGTGCGAAGCTATGTGTGGCATAGAAGTGACCACCCAAGATAGAGAGATTTTATCTATAGTGGGGGATAAACAAAATCCATTTAGTGAAGGACATGTTTGTCCTAAGGCTATGGCGTTAAAGGATTTATATGACGATCCTGAGCGGATCCGCACACCTTTAGAGAAAACAGCCACAGGTTGGCAAGAAGTGTCATGGGAATATGCATTAGATAAAGCGGCACAGGGCTTGTTTTCCACTCAAAAGAAACATGGTGTTGAATCGGTGGCGACTTACCTAGGTAATCCTAATTCTCATAATATGGGGGCTATCTTATTTGGTCCTTACTTTTACCGGGCCCTTAAAACCCATAATCGATATTCAGCCACTTCTGTTGACCAATTGCCCCACCATATTGTTAGTCGCCAATTGTTTGGTCACCAATCACAAATACCTATTCCAGATATTGATCATACTCAACACTTTATGATCATTGGCGGCAATCCTATGGCCTCAAATGGCAGCATTATGTCTGTGCCCCATATCAAGAGGCGTTTAAAAGCCATACAATCTCGCGGCGGCAAGGTTGTAGTCATCGATCCTAAAAAATCTGAAACTGCGGATATGAGTAGCGAGCATCACTTTATCAAGCCGGGCACTGATGCCTTGTTAATGTTAGCTATGATCAACACTGTATTTGCTCAGGGTAGATGCAAGGTGGATCGATTAATAGAATTTGCTCCGCAATTATTTGAAGTTGAAAAGTATGTGGCGGATTACCCTGCACAGGCTGTGGCAGAAAAGATAGGCATGACACAACAGCAGATCATCAACTTGGTTGAAAGTTTTTGTGATGCAGACTCTGCGGTTTGTTACGGTCGAATGGGTGCAAGTGTGCAAGCTTTTGGCACATTAACCCAGTACCTCATCATGTTGTTTAATATGTTGACCGGCAATCTAGACAGGCAAGGTGGCATGATGTTTACCCAACCTGCCGCCGACTTACTGCCTCATTCTGGACGTGGCTCCATTGCTAGTTTTCACTCTAGGGTGCGTAAGCTGCCTGCTTTCGCCGGTGAGTTTCCAGTGTCTGCTCTGGCCGAAGAGATGACGACCCCAGGCGAAGGGCAAATTAAGGCTATCTTAATAGGGGCGGGTAATCCGGTATTAACCACTCCTAATGGCCCTCAACTAGATAGAGCTTTTGAAGAGCTAGATTTTGTAGTAGCAGTCGACTTCTATATTACCGAGACCAGTCGCCATGCGGATATTATTTTGCCGCCTGTTACCGCACTTGAGCGAGATCATTACGATGTGGTGTTTCATAATTTTGCCGTTAGAAATAGTACTAAATTTTCACCGGCTATTTTCACCCCACAAGAAAATAGTAGAACGGACTGGCAGATATACCTTGGTTTGGCTGAACGCATGGACCAATTGAATGGCTTGCCCATAGAACGATATCAGGCACTTTGGCAAAAAGAGCCAAAAGGAGTGGTAGATGACATGCTTAAAAGTGGTCGTTACTCCCATCAAGGCGCACCTATTAGCCTAGATGTGTTACTAGACAACCCTCACGGCATTGATCTTGGACCCTTGCAGCAAGACTTGCCAGAGGCTATTTATCATAACAACAAGCAGATAGATCTTAGTTTTGAGTATTTTATGGCGGATCTCACTCGCTTAAACGGCCATTTCTTTGCTCACAGAAGCCAGGCTGATGACCGTTTACAACTGATAGGTCGTCGCCACCTCAAGACCAACAATTCTTGGTTGCATAATAGCCCGCGTATGGTGAAAGGCACCAATAATGGGCTGTCTAGATGTACCGCACAAATTCATCCCGATGATGCTGAGAAGTTCTCTATTACTGACAAACAAATGATCACTGTGACCTCAAGGGTAGGGCAAGTGTCATTGCCTGCGCAGATCACTGAAAAGATCATGCCCGGTGTGATCTCTATACCTCATGGTTGGGGTCACAACAAAAAAGGCAGTCAGTGGAGCACAGCACAACAACATGCAGGTGTCAGCGTCAATGATCTAACCGATGAAATGGTATTAGATGAACTGTCGGGCAATGCCGTATTAAACGGCGTGCCTGTTAGTATCGCTGTGGCGTGATACTAAGTCACTGCTCATGACATGTGGATTAACAGCCATAGACTGCAGCCTGTTATAAAAAGCAGGCTCCATCTAATAAAGGCCTATTGAGATAGGCCTTTATTTTGTGGCACAGTCTATCGCTCAAAGAGACTCATTGAAATCTTGCTGAACTACTCATTGGCGATGGCATTCACTTTACGCCATGCAAGATAGGTCATCACAGTAAATAACAATAATAATCCAACACTGAACACCCCCCAGTTATCGCCAACTGTATGTTCCAAAGCCGAGCCAAATACATAGCCGGTGCCTACCAAGGCAAAGGTCCAAGTGATGGCAGAGGCAAAGTTAAGCATAGAAAACTGCGCCCATTTCATCTTAGTTAAGGCTACAGGTAAAGAACCAATAGTGCGCATGCCTTTTGGATAACGGTAGAGGAATATGTAAGCTTTTCCATAACGGTCTAATAATATTTTAGCGGTGCGCAACGAGCGCTGATACCAAGCTTTGGAGGATAAGTTAGCCACTCCATATTTCCTGCCAAGATAGAAGCGTAGTTCATCCCCTAAATAGCCACCCGTAAAAGCGGCCAGTGCCACTAAAGCTACATTGAGTGCCCCAAAATGGGCGGCAATACCTGCAAATAAAGGTAATGAACCACTCTTAAGGGCGCAATATAAAAAAAGAATGGCGTAACTCATCATGCCGTATTCACGCACAATATTTAAAATGTTTTCCATGTCATTAGGACTCAGGCTAAGGGTTATACTGCGGTACTATTACGTATGGCGTTAAGGTTTAGATCTCGATCTAAACCTATGGGGTGGGGGGAGCTAAGTCACTTCTTGGTGAAAAGAGCTAATAATTCGAGCTTGAGGTTAAACCATCAAGGCAGCAAGACACTAGAGATGCTCGGGATTGAGTTCACACACCTTAATCTTTAATGGCACTAGCCCATGTTTTTGACTGGCAACATAGACTGAGCACCACAACAATGTTGCCCTTCACCTAGTTCGTTAAACTCAAAAGCATCTTGGTGCAGAGTATTATCGGGGTGAGGCTCCGAACCCACCGATAAATTATCAAGATCAATGGGCTGCAAATCATCATCTATCCAAATCTTTGCGCCCCTTGCGATAAGATCGAGATGGATACGGCATTTGTAGTCCACTAAGTCATATTGATTGTGATCGCCAAATCCCAGATGGATCCCTAGCCTCCGCTCGTTGATATGAGAATTGAGAGCGGTGCCATTGATAATTCCGCGATTGGTACCAAACCCTATTTCCCCTACATTGCGACCATTTTCAAATTTAAAACATCCAGAGAGTAAGCTTTCAATCTTTTTGTCTTCACAAAAATATGAAACCGCCTTGCCATTTTTTATCTCCACAGTGACAGGTGTAGCGGGGAACCGGCAGTCAATATCAACAAAGGTATTCACATTAAAGGCAAAGTCAGCCACGAAGCGCCCGTCAATCTGACTGGGATAGGTGGCAACCTCTCCTGCAGGAATGATCATAAAGCCCCCCTCTGGCACTTTGCCTCTATTACTGATCCAGCGATACTTATCTGAGTTTAATTGGACCTTGATATCGCTTCCAGATTGGGTCACCACCCGTATCGACTTGGCGTGGATCAGTCTATTGAGCAAAAATGCGTTAATAGCGCTTAGCTCTTCTGGCAATACACTTAGGGCTAGTGCAAATAGATCAGCGCATACACTAATACATCTCACTAACAGACAATCTTTTGGCCGTAAGCCTTTTACCCCATCAAGGATAGCGGCGCTATGGCTCATGGTATCTCTTTCAAGGGTGACTACGACCATTCTTGCTGCTGGCTTAAGAGCCAAGGCACTTTGCACCGCACCGCTTAATCGTGCCGAAAATGAAGGATC
This sequence comes from Paraglaciecola sp., assembly GCA_034111785.1. Classification (GTDB taxonomy): domain Bacteria; phylum Pseudomonadota; class Gammaproteobacteria; order Enterobacterales; family Alteromonadaceae; genus Paraglaciecola. Next base: position 40,604 of record JAWUWP010000055.1, on the reverse strand, counting down.
AACAAGAGGACGCATAGGCACTGCGCTTCTGCTTATGCCCCTGTCGTCAAGGGCGGATAATATCCAAGCCGCAGCCGTGGTGCTATCGTTAGCAAAGGCAATGATAAGATGATCATTGGCTGTTACTTTGATATAGGCATCAAGCAGATTGTTAACGCCCTGCCATTGAGCGTTCGATATTGTTGTGGGGTTAGTCATTACCTTGGCCTTAAGTATCGTAAGAAATCCCCCAGGCTAATGGATTGCCTTGTTCATCATTAATATCACCAAGATCGATGCCTCTTTCTTCAGCAATAGTGCGCAGATCGACTGTGGTTCCTGCCTCAAACTGTATATCTTGCAACTCTTTTAATACATCGGCAATACTATCTGTTTGGGCGCTGGTTAATGTATTTGGCATGTTCCTATCCCTTCAATGGTTGAATGTTTAATACATCTATTGAAATAAAATAGTAGTACGTTATTTAACCAAATCAAGTTTGACACGCCCTCAAAATAAGATTCTTTATATTGAGATCGATAGGGGATTCATACCTTCCCTTCCAAAAAGCCAAGTGAGCTCGTTAGCACTGTGTGTTGCCTTGTGTACATAAGACTTAAGCGAGCCTAATAGATAGCCTAGATAAATACACCAAACCACTAAGTGGCCTATGACCTTTTGAGTACACCAGCGAATTAATATGTCTCATTGCTAAATTGACGACTCGGGGCGTCGATTTATTTTGGATGTCCCTATAATATTGATGAACTAGGTGTTAAATTTACGCATTTTGGAGCGTCCTAATTATGGCAAAAGAAATAGAGCGAAAGTTTTTGATTGATCTTTCAAGTGTGGGATCCATTGGTCCTGGTGTTCGGATACAGCAAGGCTATATATCAACCACTGATAATACCGCTGTCCGTATCAGGGTGACTGGCACGGCTGCATACCTCACTTTGAAAGGGCAGAACCGAGGTGCCACTCGCTCCGAATTTGAGTACGAAATTCCAATAGAGGATGCAAATGACATCATTTTGGAACTTTGCAGCGGACCCGTCATTGATAAGACCCGATACTTGGTGGAATACGCCTCACACAGGTGGGAGATAGATATTTTTCATGGTTCTAATGACGGACTCATTGTGGCTGAGGTAGAGCTTGAAAGTGAGTCGGAAGAGGTTGATTTGCCCCCTTGGGTCACCACTGAGGTAACAGGCCAGGTCAAATATTACAACTCTAGCTTATTGGATTATCCATTCAATAAATGGAGAAAATAAAAATGATAGCCAACGTATAAAAACCTTAGGCTAATAACAAGGGTTATCAACCTAAGGTTGTCAGTAGATGCTTTGCGCTATCTATTTCTGCCCATTTGGTCATGACTACTGACCCAGTGACCCGCAATAACCGCACAAGCAAGAGAAATGTCCCCAGCTAATACAGTGGCAGCGACAATTTCGGCAAATTTATTCGCTTTACCTTTGCCCACACAACCCATCATTTGTAAACATTCGTTCTGAGTGGGTAAACCTGTTCCACCACCAAATGTGGCCACTATTAACGAAGGCAAGGTAACTGAAATATAAAAGTCGCCATTGTCTAACAATTGGTGAGACAACATGCCCGCATGAGACTCAACCACATTGGCCTCATCTTGGCCTGTGGCTATATACAAAGACGCGATGCCATTTGCGGAGTGGGGCCCGTTATAAGCTGCACCTGCCATCAAGGCGCCGGTATTGGCTAATACTGTGGCTCCCGCTAACACTTTAGTGTCAACTTTCATTATATCGGCTAGTACTTCTTTCTTAAGTACTATTTCAGCGATGACCCTTTTACCTCTTGAGTGCAGCATGTTCAGGTGCGAATGTTTCTTATCGGTATCCATATTACCCGATAATAGATAAATACAAGGAATAGGGGAGTTGGCTTTTATCCACTCACAGGCAACAAGTGTGGCCTTGCCTACCATGTTTTGTCCTGCTGCATCACCTGTGGTGTAGTTAAAGCGTAAATATTTGGTTTTAGACACCGACCACTGTTGAATATGCTCTAATTTACCGACGCTGGTAGTGGTTTCTGCTTGTGCTTTGATTTCATCAAAATTTTCTGTTATCCAATGACCAAAATCACGGGCTTCTCGGGCATCGTTAAAGATAAAAGCAGGGGCTCGTTGCATGAAACCTTCAACCACTGTTGTTTTCACGCCACCACATTCATTGATAACACGCATGCCACGGCTATAACTCGCCACTAATGTACCTTCAGTGGTGGCTAATGGCACATAGAACTCGCCTTGGGCATGTTCACCATTAACCTTTATCGGTCCGGCCACACCAACAGGCATTTGTACTATACCAATAAAGTTTTCTATATTGCCGGGTAACACAGCTGGATCTATGCTGAATTGTCCTGTGTGTATTAGATCTGCACCGGTTTTTTCTTTAATGAAGTCTCTGCGAACTTTCGCCATTTCATGGCTGTGATCATTTTCTGAATTACGTGGAATACGGCTATCATCACTCATTAAATTCTTCCTATAAATAATTATACGGTAGGGTGGCTGTTAACACAGTTAGCGGCGCGATTAGAATGATAATATTTACATGGTTAACTGGGGATGACAAAGGAAAAGTGAGTTTATAAACAAATAATTAACATTTTGATAGGAAACGGCCAAACAAATTACACTTAGGCCTACTTTTGCGAGACCTTGGTGCTGTTATTTGTGTCTCGACTGGCCTTAATCAGAGTATTATCAATACTAAGATTAGTGGTTTTTGCCATGCGGTCATAAAGCAAAACGTTAACCGTTGCCGCTAAGTTCATACAGCCTATTGTGGGCACGTAGACTACGTCATCACATTGGTTGATGATGTCTTGCTCGATAGAGCCATCCTCAGGACCAAAAATATATAGGGCATTCACCGGGTGGATAAAGTTCGGTAAAGGAGTGGCGCCTTCTACCAACTCAATAGCCACTATGCGCAATGCTTTATCTATAGCTTGGCCAATAATATCGTCAACTTGTGTCACCGGGATCTTTAGATGGCTGTTCTTAGTGTCTGTGCTAAAGGCCTTGGCTTTGGCATAACGCTCGCCGGTATAACGAATGCTAGTGGCCCCGTAACATCCTGCTGCCCGCAGGATACTGCCCATGTTTTGTGGGCTTTTTGGATTGATTATAGCTAAATGAGCTGGCATATTATTGGTTCAATATCTGGTTAATATTGGTCAGTTCTTTTTGGTCAAACTGCAAATTATCTAAGGCCGCCACACAATCTTCTATTTGTGCAACCCGACTGGCACCAATAATAGCACTGGTTACCGCAGGGTTGTTTAACACCCAAGCCACAGCCATTTGTGCCAGCGATTGACCACGTTGTTGCGCCAGTAGATTGAGTTTTTGGACCTTTGCTATTTTATCTTGGCTTATCTGATCGGCATTCAAATAGATCTGTTCAGCTCTAGCGGCTCTGGAGTCTGACGGAATGCCCGTTAAATACTTGTCCGTTAAAAAGCCTTGGGCTAAGGGTGAAAAAACGATAGCACCTATGCCTTCTTCTTGTAATACATCGGTTAAGCCTGCTTCTATCTGGCGCTCAAACATATTGTATTTGGGTTGGTGGATCAACAATGGCGTACCCAAGTCTTGTAATATCCGTATGGCTTGTTTGGTTTGTATTGGGGAATAGCTGGAAATGCCCGCATACAAGGCACGGCCAGAGCGCACTATATGATCTAAGGCTTGCATGGTTTCTTCTAACGGTGTCTGTGGATCAAAACAATGTGAATAGAATACGTCGAAATACTCTAGGCCCGTGCGTTTGAGGCTTTGATCACAGCTTGCCAGTAAATACTTTCGTGAGCCACCTATGCCGTAGGGGCCCGCCCACATGTCATAACCGGCCTTGCTAGAGATCAGCATCTCATCTCTATAAGGTTTAAAACTCTGGGCCATGATTTGGCCAAAAGTGGACTCGGCAGAGCCAAAGGGAGGGCCATAATTATTTGCCAAGTCAAAGTGCGTAATACCTAAGTCAAATGCCTTGTGTAACATGTTTTTTGCGTTATGCTGTGGATCCACCGCCCCAAAGTTTTGCCAAAGTCCTAATGACAACGCCGGTAATCTTAAGCCACTTTTACCCGCGCGACGAAAATCCATATTAGTATATCGAGCGGTATCTGCGATATATTGGGGATTGGGTTGGTGTTTTAGCATTGGCTGCGCCTAGTGTAAAATTTGCGTTAGCCTAAACCAAAGCAATGCATTTCTCAATTTAAGCCGTATTTAAAGTACAAACTAACTATATGGGATATATATGAAGTTCGAAAAATTTATTCAAGCATTAGACATAGGAGAATGTCAGGATCAACAACAACGTCAGGCATTATTTGATTTGGTGTTATTTTTGATCGTTGCCGACGGCGTGATATCTGAACAAGAAAGAAGCTTTATCCAGCAATGGCTTGAATCTATTAGCTGGACAAGTGCCATGACCAAAGAACAGTATTATGAGAATGTATTGCTCAAATGTTATGCCGCCATAAAAACCAATACAGTAGATGACTTTTTGCACCACAGAGCAAAACTGTTAATCGATAAGGATATGAAATTACAAGCTATGAAGCTGGTAAGAGACGTAGCCATGGCAGACGGTGACTTAGATCCCAGTGAACACCATGCCATTGAGGTTTTATCTGCGGCCTTAGAACAATAGAACTAGGTTAGACATTGGCTCTGACTAGATGATGGCACTGTGACATAAGCTTTGAATACGAACAGCAGTAACAGCCCTAAGCTAGACTGACGCACAGGGCTTGTTGTCAATTCAATGGGTGTGCAAAGTTTGAAGATTGATCATTGTACCCTTAAGATCCGACCTACTATTGGTTTACGGGTAAATATTAGCCGGATACAGATATTTCTTAATTTCAATAATCATAGGTAGGCTAGTGGCACCAGCACTAGACTGCAGAGGGTAGAAAAAATCAAGCCACCTAGCCGGGTGCTGCCAAATGCCAGAGGTACTAGGCCCAATACTGTGGTGGCCACTGTCATTAATATAGGTCTAACGCGAGTCAAGCAGGCTTGAATGATGGCCGCTTGCAAGGCTAAGCCATTATTAATCAATCAATCAATTGATCCTGCCGACTAGGACAATGCCGTTATTCAGCACTATGCCCATTAGGATCAGCTTGCCTATCATGATCGACATGGACAGTCCGGCAATAAATCATGCCCACAATACCCCAGTCAAAGAAAAGAGTAATGAGGTGATCACCGCAGTGGGCAGCAGTAAAGATTCAAAGAGCGCCGCCATGACTATGTAAATCATGCAAATAGCCAACAACATATTTACCTGCATAGCCGACTCGTTCTGGTTTTGACCTTTGATACTGCCGTCAAAGGTCCAGTCATATCCAGTCGGAAATTGAATATGCTTCATCACGTTTACAATACTCTGCTTAGCTTGTTCTTGGGTGAAGTCATCGGCTAAATTTGCGCCTTTGATCTTACTGTTGCTAAATGGTCAGCTTGCGGGTATCTCAAGTATCGTTAGCCGGACCATTCAATTTAACAATACCAGTGGTAGGTGGCGATGGATGTTTATTTTTGGCTTGATCTTAGGGCCATGACTAGCCCGTTTCACTGGTAGTCATCTGCCTGAGGTAATAGAAGTGTCTTGACCGTCTATATTACAGGTGGCTTCTTGGTTGGCACAGGCAGTCGTCTGGAGGTAGGTGCACCAGCGGATATGGGATTTGTGGACTAGGGCGTATGGCACCTCGTTCTTCATTGGCCACGGGGAGGGTATGTCAATCGCCCTAATAGTGGTCTTTATTAATGGTCTGGGGCTCACGCTATGAATGCTTTTATCGTACTATTGGTGGGGATCTTGTTTGGATTAGTCTGAGGTTAACTGGCATCTGTCCAAGTCGTGCCATCGCTAACCTATCCGCGGGAAATGTAAAAGTTTTTGGCCTTATTGCCATGATATTATTCGGTATATACTGCTCATTCAATATGGCTTCACTAATAACCCCTAAGGGAAACAAAAATGCAAAATAATCAAGATGATAGGCTGAGTGTTCAGTGAAGATATGGGTTGATGCGGATGCCTGTCCTGTGGTCATCAAAGAGATACTATGTCGAGCCGCGGTGCGAAAGAAAATTGAGACTATCTTTGTGGCAAACCATTTTATTCGTACCCCCCAAACTAAGTTTGTGCGCTCGATGCAAGTTAGCGCAGGCTTTGATGTGGCCGATGATGAAATTGTGAAAATGCTGGAAGCCAAAGATTTGGTGATCACTAGTGATATACCCTTGGCTGCAGAGGTCATTGAAAAGGGTGGTTTAGTATTAAGCTCAAGAGGAGAGTTGTTTACCACTGAAAATATTCGTTCACGGCTAAATATTCGAGACTTTATGGATACTATGCGCGCGAGTGGCGAACAATCTGGTGGCCCGCCACCTTTAAACCAGAGTGATAGGCAGAACTTTGCCAATCATCTGGACCGTATTCTTACTGCCAATAATTAACAGCAGTGGGCTAAGGCTGAAAATTCAAGTACAGCAGTTTGTTCTTTAGACCAATTCGACCTGCGTTTTTAGCTGTACTGTTAAGGCCGCTCTAGCGGTGGCGTTATCTTTGCGGGCTGCCCTCAATTAGATACCTTAGCGTACTCAACACCTAAAAGAGGCAAGACTGACATGACCTGTTAGTGAACACAGGTTTTGCTATGAGCCTAACCATGATTGCATTGGCTGAGCGTTTTATAAAACATCATCAGGAGGTGATAGACATCATCCCAATAGAGCAATGACTTCTTTATAAAGTAAAAGAAGGTTGGGCAGCACTTTGTGATTTTTCGAAGTCCCCAAGCCTGATGCTGAGTGCCCATGGACCCATAATGGTGAAAAATTTTGGGACTTGGTAACTTCTCTTGCGGGTCGTAAACTCGACTTAGCTTAGGCCTTGCTCTGCGTCTAATTAGGGTACCTGAAAAGGAAGGATATAGGGATTTCAAAAAAACCGCCCTTGTAACCATTACTAGCGCTAATCCTTAAGCATAAAAAAAGGACCAGTAAAATATCACTGATCCTTCTTTGACTAACACTCATCAGTCACTAAACTATCGATTGCCTCTATTTTCGGCGTTGCTAGTGGCTGGTCTATTTCTCGACCTATTATTGGCAGGACGACTTTCACCGCTACGTGGGCTGCCATTGCGTGGGCCGCCAGAACGTTGTCCCCCTCCATTTTGAGGCTTAGGCTTTTTAGGGGCCGATGCCTTATAGGGTCTATTATCTAAACGTGAAGCTGGTAGAGGCTGTGTGGGCTCAAAACCGGGGATAGTTTTACGGTTAATAATTTGTTTGGTTAGTCGCTCGATGTCGGCTAACTGTTTAAATTCTTCCAAAGTTACCATTGAAATAGCTTGACCTGTGGCTCCAGCACGGCCGGTACGACCAATACGGTGAACATAATCTTCTGCCACATTAGGTAGATCAAAATTCACTACTTGGGGAAGCTGTTCAATATCTAATCCACGGGCGGCAATATCTGTAGCAATCAAGGCTTTTACTTTACCTTGTTTAAAATCTGCTAAGGCTTTGGTGCGCGCCCCTTGGCTCTTGTTACCATGTATAGCGGCAGCACTTATGCCTCTGGCTTCCAATTGTTTGGCAATACGGTTAGCACCGTGCTTAGTGCGACTAAACACCAATACCTGTTGCCAATCATTATCTTTAATTAAGCGGGTTAATATGGCTGACTTTTGATTCTTGTCGACGGGATAAACCCATTGTTCAACGGATTCTACTGTGGTGTTAGCGGGAGACACTGATACTTCAACTGGATCATTCACTAAGCCTTTGGCTAGCTTGCGTATATCATCTGAAAAGGTCGCGGAGAACATCAAGTTTTGGCGTTTCTGTGGTAATAGCTTTAAAATCTTTTTGATGTCGTGAATAAAGCCCATATCTAACATCCTATCGGCTTCGTCCATCACTAATACTTCTAGATCACTAAACTTCACTGCATTTTGATTATACAGATCTAACAAACGGCCTGGGGTAGCGACTAATATATCCACACCTTTACGGAGCTTTATCATCTGTGGATTAATACCCACACCACCAAATACCACCGCTGATTTCAACGATAAATCTTTGCCATAGGTTTGCACGCTCTCGGCCACCTGAGCCGCTAGTTCACGAGTGGGAGTCAGTATTAGCGCCCGTGCTTGATTAGGGCGTGCAGGTTGTCCCGGGTTTAACAGCTGCAATATAGGTAAGGTAAAGCCCGCGGTTTTACCCGTGCCTGTTTGTGCAGCAGCCATCACATCCTTACCTTGTAAAATCGCAGGTATAGCTTGTGCTTGGATAGGTGATGGTATGGTGTAACCTTTGGCTTCGATAGCCGTTAATATTTTGGGTGAAAGGCCTAAATCGGCAAAACTCATAGATAGTTCTCAAATAAAGTTAAAAAGTGAGCTGTCTAGAGTTGATTACAATCCGCACAGCCTAAATAGTCGCAAAAGGATACAGTAATAGCAGCCCAACTACCACCACAGAGCGAGCACAATGAAGGTTTGATAGTGATAGAGGTTATTCATTACACTATAAATGGCGAAACCCCTTCAATATAGGCCCTTAGGCTGTGATTTTCTTAGCTTGATATTATGGATGATTGATCTTTATAGCACAGACAAAAAAGCCGCAATCGAGTCAACAGATTGCGGCTTTTATTAGTATAGCTAAATACTAGCTTTGGGCGGGAGGCCTAGTAGTGGGAGCCGTAGCCGCATTAGATGCACCTAAAATGGCTGCCGTTCTCCCTGAACGCTTAACTTCTGGTCTGGCACTATCGCCTAAGGAACCGATGTTCACATCGACAAACGCCTCATCTATAGCAACAGGTTTGGTCATAGGTGCAGAAATTGACTCTCTGTTAGCCGACTTGGTGGCAACCTTAAGTGACGTGGCCTTTATAGCGGTTTTAGTGCCAGAAGGCTTTGCCACTGGGGCCAGCTCTTCAGCTACTGGCACTGCGGCAGATACTGTTGCAACTGCCTCTATTGCGTCTGCCTGTTGAGGCTGAGCCGCGACTTCTGGCGTTTCAACTACTGCCGGCTGCTCTGGTGCTGCGGCAACCACTGGCTTAGTAACCGGTTCATCAAAGGGTAATTCGTCTTGCTTAACTTCACCCTTATCCGTATCAGTACTTTGTGCTTTATCATCACCTTCTTTACGACGTTTTTGACCCGCTGCGCGGACATTTCTAGGCGTTCTACGACTGCGAGGACGTGCATTAGCATCGTCTTCAGGAACGGGTGTGGTTGCACTGTCATTCTCAGCTTGCGGTGTTTGTACGGCCTGCTCTGTGGCCTTTTCTACTGGCGCACTATTATCGGCGATAACTTCAGTTGGCGCTGTTTGTACCTGAGACACTGGCGCTGCCTCAACCGCTTCAGACACTAGGTTGTTACCTTGCACTTCTGCCGCTGTGTCAACTTGTGGTTCATTGTCTACTCTAACGCTACGTCTAGTATCTCTGCGCTTACGACGCTCTGCCACTTGTTCCTTTTGCTTGGCAGGTGCAGGTGCTTCAGCAGCCATAGTTACTTGCCTAGCAGGGGCTTGGTCAGCGCTACCTTGTGTATCCATTGCAGCCTCGTCACGGCGAGGTTTGCGGTTGTCATTTCTAGGTTTACGCTCTTTACGGTTAGCAGCAGGTTCATTACGATCTTTCTTATCGAAATTCTTATTGCTGTTTTTATTACGCTCAGGGCGGCCATTTTTATTACGACGCTGGTTCGTACCTTGATTCCTAGAGTGCGTGGTTTTCTTAGGGATCTCTTTTTCTTCAGACTTGAAAAGCACAGAAAACCATTTGCTTACCTTTTCTAATAGACCTTCAGACTTAGCTGTTGGCGGCACCATGTTGCTTTTCTGTTCTGGCGTAATCAGGCTCTGCAAGGCAGGCTGTTCTTTGCTCATAGCAGGGGCAATAGTCTTATCAGAGATAGTATCTTCTTGCTCTATTAAGGGGAGGTTATAACTCATTTCGTGTGCGGCATCATCTGGACGACGACGGGCAATATTATAGTGTGGGGTTTCCATACTAGGATTAGGTATTATGACCAATTGTACACTATGGCGAGACTCTATACTGGCTACAGCAGTACGCTTTTCGTTAAGCAAGTAAGTCGCCACATTAACCGGTAATTGTGCTTCAATTTGTCCGGTATTATCCTTGATGCTTTCTTCTTCCATTATACGTAAGACCGACAAAGCCAAGGACTCTGTGCCACGTACTGTGCCATGCCCACTACATCTTGGGCATACATTATGGGCCGAGTCACCTAAAGAAGGTCTAAGGCGTTGGCGAGACATTTCAAGCAATCCAAAACGTGAAATACGTCCTAGTTGCACACGGGCTCTATCGTCTTTCACCGCTTCTTTCATGCGGTTTTCAACTTCTCTTTGATGCCGGACAGGAGTCATATCGATAAAGTCGATGACCACTAATCCACCTAAATCTCGCAACCGTAGTTGTCTGGCAACTTCATCGGCAGCTTCTAGGTTAGTATTAAAAGCCGTTTCTTCAATGTCACTACCCTTAGTCGCTCTAGCGCTGTTGATATCGATAGAGGTTAGGGCTTCGGTCGGGTCAATCACCACTGAACCACCAGAAGGCAATCTCACTTCACGTTGAAAGGCCGATTCTATTTGGCTCTCAATTTGATAATGGCTGAACAAAGGTACGTCACCATTATAAAGTTTAACGCGGTTTGCGTAGTCGGGACGCATCTGTTCAACGTGCTTTAAGGCCCGTTCATGGACACTGGCGTTATCAATTAATATCTCACCGATATCACGTCTTAAATAATCGCGAATAGCCCGTACCACAACATCACTTTCTTGGTGTATAAGGAAAGGGGCAGGGCGTGAATCCGCCATGTCTTTTATGCGTCCCCAGCCAGAAACCAAGTAATCTAGGTCGTATGCCAGTTCTTCAGAAGACTTGCCAACCCCTGCGGTTCTGACGATCAAACCCATACCATCAGGTAGCTCTAAACCGCTTAATGATTCTTTTAAATCCGTACGTTCATCGCCTTCAATTCGACGAGAAATTCCACCTGCTCTTGGGTTATTTGGCATTAATACCAAGTAGCTTCCAGCTAGGCTGATAAAGGTGGTTAAAGCCGCGCCTTTTTGGCCACGCTCTTCTTTATCAATTTGGATGATGACTTGTTGGCCTTCCTTGATCACTTCCTTGATATTAGGACGGCCTTCAAACTTGTAGCCTTTAGGAAAGTAAGTTCTAGCGATTTCTTTAAGGGGAAGGAAGCCATGACGATCAGCGCCATAATCAACAAAAGCGGCTTCTAGGCTTGGCTCAACTCGGGTGATAGTGCCTTTATAAATATTGGCTTTTTTCTGTTCATGCCCTGGGCTTTCAATGTCCAGATCATATAATTTTTGACCATCTACTAGGGCTACGCGCAATTCTTCTTGCTGGGTAGCGTTTATTAACATTCTTTTCATTCTTTATAGCTCGGTAATGTACCGATCACCAAAGGTAGAGAATCACACAATCATTAGACAATTATTCAATCCAGCCTCACGACTGTATACTTAATCTTAAGTTTTTCGCCATTGTGTTTGTTCATTAATTATTTTAATGCTTGTTTTTAAACACTTTCCCATACTTTATGGGGCTAAATTTGACGTTGCTTTTAGCTTCTGATAAACGTTCTTAAAACTTATTGGCATTCGAATTCTAATCTGCTCGTATTGGCATATAGTGTCTTCAAATACCTTGTCAATTCATTCGTATTCTTTACATCAAGGACGATCAATAGGTTATATAGTTCGCTGATATAATGGTTCTGTTAACCATATCAATGAAAAGTTACTCACTTCACTGTTGGTTAGCCATAACTGGCTTGCAATGTGCTTCTACGACAATAGGTCGGTTTTGCTTTCAGAACTCGATTAATGCGTCTGTTTTGTGTTTTCACTTTATGAGTGAATAACACTTCTATTATCACATTAAAGGCACAAGACTAGCAAGAGAATAAATTGTTGCAGATGCAAGCAGGCAAATCAGTTACACTTAGCGGCCTATGACTGATTTAATATTTCAAAAAGTACAATTTGTAACTATAGATCCTGCCCTTGAAGGGCAAAGGATTGACAATTTTTTACGGACCTTCCTCAAAGGAGTGCCTAAAAGCCTAATTTACCGTATTTTACGCAAAGGCGAAGTGCGTGTTAACAAGAAACGGGTGAAACCCGAATACAAGTTATTGGCCAATGACGAGTTACGTATCCCCCCTGTTAGAGTGTCAGAGCCCAAAGATCTGCCTTCTACTAAGCTAGATAAAGTATCCAGTTTAGAGTCCCATATCTTATACGAGGATGATTGGCTTATCGTATTGAATAAGCCATCAGGTACTGCGGTACATGGTGGCAGCGGCTTAAGTTTTGGTGTAATTGAAGCCTTAAGGGCCTTACGTCCCAAGCAAAAATTTCTGGAATTAGTTCACAGATTAGATCGTGCCACATCAGGTTGTTTGTTAATCGCTAAAAAACGCTCAGCCTTAAAACACTTGCATGAACAGTTACGAGACAAGAAGGTAGATAAACGTTATCAAGCCTTGGTGAACGGCGAATGGCCAGCCAATCGCTTTAAAGTCAACGCCCCTTTGCTTAAGAACATGCTGAAATCCGGTGAACGAGTGGTGGTGGTGCATGAAGAAGGTAAACCTTCGGATACCCGCTTTCGCATACTCGAATCTTTTCAACAGGCGACATTGGTGGAAGCATCACCAGTGACAGGGCGAACACATCAGATAAGAGTACATGCCAAACATGCGGGACATGGGATTGCCTGTGATGATCGTTATGGTGATGAAGAGTTCGCCCATAGAATGCAAAAGTTGGGTCTTAAACGGTTATTTTTACATGCTTACTCACTGGCCTTTATGCATCCTAATACTGACCAGAGAGTCAGTTTTAAAGCGCCACTGGAGCCAGCCTTGGTCAGTGTGATTAAAAGGCTAAGAAGTGAAGTATAAATGTATAATATTTGACTGGGATGGCACCCTAATGGACTCCGCTGAGCATATTGTAAAAAGCATACAGGCCAGCGCCACTCATATGGGGCTGACAGTGCCTACTGTTAAAGAAGCTAAAGATGTAATAGGTATAAGTCTACTACCAGCGCTGCAAAAATTGTTTAAAATAGAGGATCTGGACACAGCCCAGAATCTGGTTCGCACTTATAAAGAATACTTTTCAAAACAGCCGGCCCTCACTAGCGTATTGTTTCCTGGTGCAATTAACTTACTGGCACAGCTACAGCAACAAAACTATTTGTTAGCTGTGGCCACAGGTAAAGGTCGTGAAGGATTAAATAAGGCTTGGCAAGATACCCACAGCGGGCAGTATTTTGTTAGTTCACGCAGTGCCGATGACGCACTAAGCAAACCCTCTCCGGATATGCTGCAACAGATTTTACAGGAGCTGGGCTTAATGCCCAACGAAGTGCTGATGGTAGGAGACACTACCTACGACATGGCGATGGCTGAAGCGATCAATGTCGACAGGGTAGCCGTGAGTTTTGGCGTACATGAAGCGCAAAGATTACAGCAGCATAAGCCTTTAGCTATTATTGATAAGCTCGAAGATCTGTTGAATTTTGTCTAGATTTAAACACTAAACACTAAACACTAAACACTATGCACTAAACACTAAACACTAAACACTAAACACTATGCACTTATGCACAGCTTAGGCGGCTAGCTTGATGAATGCCCCTGCATATGGGTAAATAAATCTACGCCCATTTTATTAAATAGCTCGATTAAGGCAATAAGCGGTAAGCCAATCAGGCTATTGGGATCTCTTCCCGTTAAGGATGCAAATAAACTAATACCTAAACCCTCAGATTTAAAACTACCTGCACAATCATAAGGTTGCTCTATCTGTAAATAGGTATTGATTTGCTGGGAGGAAAGCGTTTTAAATGTCACTTGGTATTCTTCCACACAATGCACAATTTCTTGGTTAGCGGTATTGAACACACATAATGCCGTATAAAAAATAACGGTTTGACCATTGACCATATTCAGTTGTTTCTTTGCCGTGGCAAAGTCCCCTGGCTTACCTAGTCTTATATCCCCAAAACAGGCCAATTGGTCAGAGCCTATAATATAACTGTTGGGGCAGGGGTAATGGGCCTCTATCGCGAGGGTTTTTTCTCGGGCTAAGCGACTGACTTGCTCGGTAATGGATTCATTTTCACGAGCTGTTTCATTTATCTCCGGAGATAAACTACTAAAAGGTAAATGTAATTTTTTTAGGATTTCTTTCCTATAAGGAGAGCTTGAAGCTAAGATAATATTCATATGTTGGTGATCTAGTAAACTTGGACTATCGATCAAAGCATAGCTAATCTAAGATAGGTAGTGATTATTACTTATATTTTCTTTGACTCAAGACCTTGATATCTGTAACATCCGCGCGCTATGCAGAAAGTGAAATTGCCAAAGCAAGTCGACCCAGTTAAAAGTGCCAATAAACGCTCCGATTATCGGGGGGTAGTGTTGGCTGCTGATATGCCAAGATTACTTGGTTCAGTCGTTGCGGTCGACGAGCACATTGATGTTGAAATTAAGTTTTCAAAAGACGAGCAGGGTCTTACTTATTTTCAAGGCCAAATGGCATGTTTAACCTCACTGCTGTGTGAAAGATGTAATGAGGTCTTTGAACATCAAATTGATGTGAATTTTTGCTTTAGCCCTGTGCAGGGAGTTGAAGACGAAAACAAAGCCGAATTACCGGAAGTTTATGAACCGGTAGAGGTCGATGACCAAGGAGAGATCAATTTACTTCAAACACTTGAAGACGAACTGATTCTATCACTGCCGATTGTAGCCCTTCATGCAGAGGAGGATTGCAGTCAAAAGCGTGATAAAATGAGCTTCGGAAAAATTGAACCGGTTGCTGAACGTCCAAACCCGTTCGCGGTTTTGAAAGAACTTAAGCGAGACTAGGAGTAGAGTAATGGCTGTACAGAAGAGTAAGAAAACTCGTTCAAGACGTGGTATGCGTCGTTCACACGATGCATTAGGTAATGCGACTTTGTCTGTAGATTCAACCTCAGGTGAGACACATATTCGTCATCACGGGACGGCTGATGGCTACTATAAAGGCTAAAAAGTTTTATCTCTTTAATTTAAAGTGAGTAAAATTTGAGTCGTCTAACCATAGCGTTAGATATCATGGGGGGCGATCACGGCCCCCATATTATTTTGCCAGCAGCATTAATAGCCCTTCAAAAACATCCCCAATTATACCTAATATTATGTGGACCTAGCATTGTTATTAAACCATGGCAGGCCAAGCAAAGTATCGATATTCAAAACCGTGTTCTGTTGTCTGATTGTCAGCAGTCTGTGGCCATGGATGAAACACCGGCTCATGCCTTACGCCATAAAAAAAATTCTTCAATGCGTCGTATGTTGGACTTGGTCAAAGGTCAGCAAGCCCAAGCCTGTGTGAGTGCTGGTAACACGGGTGCATTGCTAGCTATGGCCACTTATGTGCTAAAAACCCTACCTGGCATTGCTCGCCCAGCATTGATCGCCACCATACCCACTATTAATAAAGGAAAAGTGTATTTACTGGACTTGGGCGCAAGTTTAAATTCTGGACCAGAAGTGTTATTTCAATATGGGGTGATGGGCGCGGTGTTAGCCCAGCAAGTAGATAATATTGCGCTACCTCGAGTGGCACTATTAAATGTGGGTACCGAAAAAATTAAAGGTAACGAGCAGGTTAGACAAGCGGCCACACTATTGGCTGGATCTACTAGCATCAACTATTTTGGTTATATTGAGGGCAATGATATCTTTAGTCAAAAAGTCGATGTCATAGTCACTGATGGGTTTGTGGGCAATATTGCCTTAAAATCTTGGGAAGGCTTAAACGACTTTGTAAAACAAGAGCTAAGCTTAATTTGCCAGCAAAAGTGGTGGCTTAAAATATTAGCCAAATTGTCATTACCCTTACTCACCGAACTGGTTGTGAGAATGAAACCCGACCAGTATAACGGGGCTAGTCTGATAGGATTGCGCGGAATTGTGGTTAAGAGCCATGGTGATGCCTCTGTTGAGGCCTTTGGGTACGCAATTGACCAAGCAGTAGTTGAAGCAAAATTGCGAGTACCTGACAAAATCAAAGATAAAATAGAAGCGGTATTAATGGAGTGCCACTAATAAATGTTTACCCAAATAATGGGCACAGTTAGTGATTATGCTAGTGAAATAACCAATAAGTGAGCGTTAGTCCTTATGGTTAATTCAGCAACAGTGCCCACTGCCTTAGATACCGATACCCTTGGATGTGCACAGGATATACTGGTAGCAGCCTTTGCTGGCGGATTGTTTTAGGCATTAGCTTTGAGACCTTATTAATTAAAATTTAAGAGAATTAAATATGAGTAAAACCGCATGGGTGTTTCCCGGGCAGGGATCCCAATCCTTAGGCATGTTAAGTGAGTTGGCGGGGGAGAATCCGCTGATCGAACAAGTTTTTGCCCAGGCAAGTGATGCCTTGGGTTATGATCTTTGGGATGTTGTGAATCATGATCAGTCAGCCCTTAATCAAACCCATATCACGCAACCTGCGCTGTTAGCGGCAAGCTATGCCATCAGTCAGCTTATGTTGGAAAAGGGTCTCAGTTTGCCAGATTATATGGCCGGCCATAGCCTGGGTGAATATTCTGCATTGGTCTGCGCTGGTGTGATTAATTTTACCGATGGTATCAAGCTAGTGCAAGCCAGAGGCCAATTTATGCAGCAAGCTGTGCCTGAGGGAGTCGGGGCTATGTATGCCATCATAGGGTTAGATGATGCAATAGTGATGGACTGCTGCGCTATCGCACAAGCCGATAGCAACTTGGTGGTCTCAGCGGTGAATTTTAATTCCCCTGGGCAAATTGTCATAGCAGGTAACAAACAAGCTGCGGATCAAGCGGCAGTGCTTTGTAAAGAGCAAGGGGCTAAAAGAGCCTTACCCTTAGCGGTGAGTGTGCCCTCTCATTGTGCATTAATGGAACCTGCTGCCCAGCAACTACAACAATTACTCGCCACTATTGACTTTAAAACACCGACAGTTCCGGTTATCAATAATGTCGACGTGGCCTACCCTGATCAGCCAGAAGCGATTAAACAAGCCTTGGTTGCCCAGTTATATAGCCCGGTGCGCTGGACGGAAACTGTGCTTAAATTAGCGGAGCTTGAGGTACAGCAGTTGTTGGAAGTCGGTCCAAGTAAAGTATTAACGGGCTTAGTAAAACGTATTGATAAGGGCTTAGACTGTCGTCCAGTAAATAGCCCGCAGTCCTTGTCTGAAATTTTATAGTACAAACAAAATTTTTCATATTATAGAGAGCTAAGATGTTGAAATTAGATGGTAAAATTGTATTAGTTACAGGCGCTAGCAGGGGCATAGGCAAAGCGATAGCCCAGCGTTTTGTGGCAGAGGGTGCCACTGTTATTGGTACCGCAACATCCGCCAATGGCGCTGCTGCAATAAGTGAGTATTTGCAAGGAAAGGGTCAGGGCAAAGTGTTAAACGTTGCACAGCCTGAGTCTATAAAAAGTTTGATCGAAGAGTTAACAACTGATTTTGGGGGCGTCGACATTCTAGTCAATAACGCTGGCATTACTCGTGACAACCTGTTGATCCGTATGAAAGATGACGAATGGCAAAGCATCATGGATACTAACTTGACTGCTATATTTAAAATGTCCAAAGCGGTATTACGCTCTATGATGAAAAAGCGTAATGGGCGGATCATCAATGTTGGATCAGTAGTGGGTAGCACGGGCAATGCCGGACAAGCCAATTATGCGGCAGCTAAGGCTGGAGTGATAGGTTTCAGTAAGTCTATGGCCCGTGAAGTGGCTTCCAGAGGCATCACTGTAAATGTGGTGGCACCGGGATTTATTGACACTGATATGACCAAGGGATTGACCGATGAACAAAAGGATAATATTTTTAAAGATATTCCCGCCAGTCGTTTAGGTGATCCACAAGAAGTGGCGGCCACAGTGGTGTTTTTAGCGGGCGAGGATGCCGCTTATATTACCGGTGAAACCATTCATGTGAATGGTGGGATGTTCATGGCATAGCCATGAAGAGGCTTCTGAAGGCCTCCGATAATTGGCTTATGAACAAGGACCCTATTACGAACTTTTAAACCGCGAGTGGTTGGACCAGCAAAAAAGATGAATGACTTGCTTGCAAGGCCTCACTTTGCCCAATACACTACTCGCAAATTTATAGCTAGCTACTATCAAGGATAACTAGAATTATGAGCAACATCGAAGAACGCGTAAGAAAAATAATTATTGAACAACTAGGTGTTAAAGAAGAAGAAGTTAAATCAGAAGCTTCTTTTGTCGATGATTTAGGTGCAGATTCACTGGATACAGTTGAATTAGTTATGGCCCTCGAGGAAGAGTTTGATACTGAGATCCCTGACGAAGAAGCCGAAAAGATTACTACTGTTCAATCTGCGATTGATTACGTTAACGCTAATAAAGACGCGTAAAACGTTTTAAAAACGGCTCTTCCTGAGCCGTTTCTTATTCTTAAAAAATGTATTTTATGCTCGGAGGTCAATGTGTCTAAACGTCGCGTTGTAGTTACCGGTCTAGGCATGCTTTCGCCAGTCGGCAATGATGTAGAGTCTACTTGGACTAACATACTAGCCGGAAAAAGTGGTATTGCCCCTATTACTTCTTTTGATCCAAGTGCTTTATCTACTCATTTTGCAGGTGAAGTGAAAAACTTTGACCCAGAACAATATATCCCTAAAAAAGAAATTAAAAAGATGGATAGGTTTATCCAGCTTGGCGTCGCCGCGGGTAAACAAGCCCTTAATGATTCAGGTATTAATGTCACAGATCAAAATGCCGGGCGTATAGGTGTTGCTATTGGTTCTGGTATTGGTGGTCTAGGCTTAATTGAAGAGAACCATAGCCGAATGTTAGAGCATGGGCCTAGGAAAATCTCACCGTTTTTTGTACCTGCCACTATTACCAATATGATTTCGGGTTTTTTCTCAATTTTTGAAGGACTCAAAGGCCCCAATATCAATGTGGTGACGGCTTGTACTACAGGCGTGCACAATATTGGTATCGCGGCTCGAACCATTGCCTATGGTGACGCTGATGTCATGTTAGCCGGTGGGGCTGAATCCACTATCTGTGCTTTAGGCATAGGGGGGTTTTCTGCTGCACGGGCCTTATCCACCCAAAATTCCCACCCTCAAGCCGCCAGTCGTCCATGGGACAGAGACCGTGATGGCTTTGTGATGGGCGAGGGGGCAGGTGTGTTGGCACTAGAAGAATATGAAACTGCCAAGGCCCGTGGTGCGAAAATTTATGGAGAGCTAGTTGGTTTTGGTATGAGTGGTGATGCTTATCATATGACCTCGCCACCTGCCGATGGTGCCGGTGCGGCCGCTTCAATGGAAAATGCCATTAAGGATGCCGGTCTATCCTACTCTGCCATTGGGTATATTAACGCCCATGGTACATCTACGCCCACAGGCGACGTGGCTGAAGTGGCTGCCATTAAACAGGTCTTTGCTGAACATGCACAATCCCTTTTAGTGAGCTCGACCAAATCCATGACTGGCCACTTGTTAGGTGCTGCGGGCGCGGTTGAAGCAATTTTTACCATTTTGGCCCTAAGAGATCAAATTGCCCCTCCGACTATTAACCTGGATAACCCGAGCCCGGGCTGTGATTTGGATTTTGTCGCTCATAAAGCCAAATCTATTAGTATGGATTATGCCTTGTGTAATTCCTTTGGTTTTGGCGGTACTAATGGTTCTCTATTGTTTAAAAAAGCTTAATCTATGCACGCCATGATGGTTAATGGTCAACTACAACAGCAGATCAGTATTGCAGACAGAGGTTTGTTGTATGGTGATGGTTGTTTTACCACTATGGCTTACAAGCAATCTCAATTGGAATTATTTGATGCACACCTTGAACGCTTGAGATTTGCCTGTGACAGATTGGCCATTCACCTAGAAGACTGGTCAGTGCTAATTGAACAAGTATCAAATTTCGTGCAATCTACTCAGGTATTCCAGCAAGACTCTGTGATTAAAATCATCATCACGCGTGGTCAAGGGGGCAGAGGGTATTCACCCCAAGGTGTCTCTGCGCCTAACCTGATCATTTCTCAACATGGGCTTCCACAACATTATCATGATTGGCAAACTACCGGGATAAAGCTAAGCCAAAGTCCGGTTAATTTAGCCCTGCAACCGCTCTTGGCGGGTATCAAACATTTGAATCGTTTAGAACAGGTGTTGATCAAGCAAGCCTTACTCAAACAAGACTTTGACGATGCCATAGTCTGCGATACCAACGGCATAGTGGTTGAATCATCAGTGGCTAATGTGTTTTGGTGCAAAAAAGACCAGTGGTTCACTCCATCTCTTGCACAGTGCGGTGTTGATGGGGTTATGCGTAACCACATCAAGGCTTTAATGCAAAACAAATCTGTGGATCTACAAGTGGTAAGCCATAGTATTGATGCTCTGCTGGAGGCCGATGAACTCTTTGTGTGTAATAGCCTAATGCAAGTGGTGCCTGTACTTGAATTAAACTGTCTGGATAGGAGTAAGCCTAAATTGTTTACACAAAAACGTAGTCGTGAAATACAAAGCTGGATCGACGGCACATTAACCCCCTCTGTGTGTACCCATCAATGAAACTATCTAAATTATTTGTCTATCTGCTGGCTTTAATGATGCTTGCTGTCTTATGCCTAAGTACGATTTATATGTTACTTGAGCATAAAGTTAAGCAAAGTATTCATTTACAAGAGCCGCTATTATTCCAGGTAAAATCTGGGCAATCGGCCAACAGTGTTTTAAAGCAATTGTATAGCCAAGGCTTGGTGACAGAGCCTTTAGTCTTGAAAATTTGGTTAAAGCTTGATCCACAACTGGCCAATATAAAAGTGGGAACTTACCCGTTATCCCCGAATATGAGTCAATTAGCCCTGTTCGAATTGTTATCCAGTGGCCTAGAGGCGCAATTTTCTATTCGTTTAATCGAAGGACTAAGATGGCGGGATTGGCTGATCACCTTGCAGGCGCATCCCAATCTCAAAATCGAAACTAATTTTGAGCAGGAAATTCAACAGTTTCTGCAAGAGATAGAACAAGTTTCTCTTGAAGGTTGGCTGATGCCTGAGACCTATTACTTTAACGATCAAACCCCTTCCATTCAGATAGTGAAACGTGCTCACCGGGACATGCAAGCGTATTTAGCGCAAGCTTGGCAGGGCAGAGCCTTCGATTTACCTTATGATAATCCCTATCAAGGGCTGATCATGGCTTCGATCATAGAAAAGGAAACAGCGGTTGGGGCCGAGCGCAGCAGAATATCCGGTGTTTTTGTCAATCGACTCAATACCAATATGCGCTTGCAAACTGATCCTACTGTTATCTATGGTATGGGCGACGCATTTGATGGTGATATTAGGCGTAAGGATCTAAGAGCCGCCACTCCTTACAATACTTATGTAATAAAGGGTTTACCGCCAACCCCCATTGCAATGCCAGGTAAACTGGCAATAGATGCGACTTTCCATCCTTTGACCACAGATGAAGTCTACTTTGTCTCTAAGGGAGACGGTAGCCATAAGTTTTCAGTGACATTAAAAGAACATAATGCGGCCGTTAGAAAGTATCAATTAAACAAATAGGTGAGAGGATCATTGCAAACATCAGGTAAGTTTATTGTTATAGAGGGCCTAGAAGGTGCGGGAAAGAGCTCTGCGGTAGCGACTGTAGCCAAGGTTATCCAAGACGCCGGGCATCTGCTGATCAAGACTAGAGAGCCTGGTGGTACACCTATGGCTGAGGCCATAAGGGATTGTGTTAAGCAAGACTGGCCAACCGAGCGGGTCACAGTTGAAGCTGAATTATTATTGATGTATGCGGCGCGTGCGCAGTTGGTGCACAACGTGATCCTGCCTAATCTAGCCTTGGGCAACTGGGTATTGGGTGATAGGCACGATATGTCTTCCCAAGCGTATCAAGGAGGCGGCAGGCAAATAGCGCAACCTATGCTTACCGCTTTAGCTGATATCACCCTGAATGGCTTCACACCAGACTTCACCTTGTATTTAGACGTAGAGCCTACAGAAGGACTTAAACGTGCTAAGGGCAGAGGAGCGCTGGACAGAATTGAACAAGAAGACATCACTTTCTTCGAACGCACCAGAGCCCGCTACCTGTCGCTGGCTGCGCAAGACGAACACTGTGTAGTGATCAACACCATGCAACCCATAACCGATGTGCGTACCGATATTGGTCTGGCCATACGAACGTTTTTGGAGCAATAGATGCTGCCTTGGCTGGTCCCACTTTTTAATAAGCTTAGCCTTAGGATAGCGGCCGGTAAACTTCATCATGGGCTACTTATTCAGGGGCCTGTTGGCATAGGCAAAGTGATTTTCACCCAACAGCTGGCCCATTTGTTGTTATGTCAGTCACCCCAAGCAGAACAATTGTGTGGCCGCTGCCAGGCTTGCAAGTTACTTCAGGCCGGCAGTCACCCTGATCTACATGTTATTGAATCAGAAAAACAAATTGGTGTTGATCAGGTTCGTGAGGCCATTAAAAAGTTATTAGGCTCTGCACACTTGTCTGGGGCTAAAGTGTTGATCATATACCAGGCGCACACTATGACAGAGTCAAGTGCCAACTCCTTGTTAAAAACCCTAGAAGAGCCCACGGGCAATACCTTTTTGTTATTAACCACAGATAAACCCGACCGATTATTGCCTACCATACGCAGTCGTTGCGAGAATATGCGGCTACCCCTGGCAGACGTACAAACCAGCCTAAATTGGGTTAAACAACAGTATCAAGGTGATATAGATAATGAGTTACTCAGAATATTTGGTCCTAGGCCCTTAGCATTGTTGGATGAATTACAAAACCAACAAGACATCAGTTATCAAACATTCTGCCAAGGGTTACAAGCACTACTAGATAAGCAGATCAGTGCCTTGCAGCTGGCCACGCAATGGCAGGAAAATGCAGAGAAAACCATTAAATGGTTACAATATTGGTTACAGACCCAGCCCAATATAATGACCGAAGAACGTTTGTTTGAGGTGGCTAAACAAGGGATCAAGGCCGTTCGTCTAGTGGCTAATCCAGGGGTAAACAAAATATTGTTACTCACTGAGTTACTGCATAGTATTCATGGCGACGACTCGTTCTGAGAGTGATAGCCTGAGTTGTTGAAATTTAAGTATATAGTAGGAAAAATAACGTGTTGGTAGACTCACATTGTCATCTAGACAAATTAGATAAATCCCCAGAAGAGCTAGCAGAGGTACTTAACTTTGCCAGAAATAGAGGGGTCGAGCATTTTTTATGTGTAGCAGTGTCGGTGCGGGAGTTCCCATTGATGCTCAAAGCCGTAGAAAACTTTGATGATGTCTCTGTATCTTGCGGTGTGCATCCATTATATCAAGAAGACGCCTGTAGTTATGCTCAGCTGTTACAAATGGCTGATTGTGAACAAGTCGTAGCGATTGGCGAAACGGGCTTAGATTACTTCTACAGCGCTGATACAAAGGAGGTGCAACTGCGCTCTTTTGTCGATCATATAAAAGTTGCCAATCAATTAGATAAACCCCTGATCATCCACACCAGAGATGCACGGCAAGATACTATCGACTTGCTTAAAGAGCATAAGGCCGAGTCCACTAAAGGGGTGTTACATTGTTTTACCGAAAGCTGGGAGATGGCCGAAGCGGCGATAGCGTTAAATATGTATATCTCTATTTCCGGCATCGTCACTTTTAAAACCGCAATAGAATTACAAGAAGTGGTTAAAAAGATCCCCCTAGACAAACTGTTAATTGAGACGGACTCTCCATGGTTGGCACCTAACCCTTATCGTGGCAAACCTAATCAACCTGGTTATGTAAGAGAAGTCGCTGAATTTATCGCACAACTCAAAGGCGTTAGCCTAGATGAGTTGGCTAAGATCACCACCGCGAATTTCTATAACTTGTTTGGTATAGCAGCCAAATAGGGATAATAGAGTTATCTTGCACAGCATTTTTTAAATTTTTTACCACTGGCACATAAACAACGGCTATTAGCTTTGGGGGTAAATTGCCCCGAGCCTCTTTGTTGCTTGCCAGTGGTGTATAACCATTGACTGTGGACACACACAAAGTCAGACACTTCATGCATCACAAAATAATCCCGATCTATTTTATAATAAGCCTTGAACTCCACTTGAGCTGAATCAAGCAGACTTTTCTGGGATAATACTTGCAGACACAACCACTGGGTACTGGCTGAGTGCTCACCTAAGGTTTGCACCGTTAGCGACTGTCGTTGTGCCTCAGCATAGGTATCGAGAATATACTGATAATTTTTTAGACAATAGGCGCTGAATCTAGAGCGCATCAAGGCTTGTGCACTGTCAGCTATTGTGGCACCTGATAGCAAAGGACCACAACAATTGCCAAATTTGACTGGGTTTCCACAATAACAATTTTCAGTATTAGGATCCATATTTACCCCTAACCAACATCTATACTGGCTAGTCTATCGAAATTTGTATTGATTGCCACAAACTGTGTTGTACATTAATCAAGCCAGTTAAATTCAATGGCTAATGGCTCTGTATGGGTTGAGTCGCCGCTTCTTAGTCACCGGACTTTAATGCCAAGCAGATAGTCGCTCTAATGAAGGACACCTTGGTGGGTTTATGATGAGGAGGACGAGCATGATCCCATTAGGCCCGGGTCTATTGTTAGGCTGGCTGGTATCAGTTTAAAAGCAGCCTAGGCTTAGGCAAGAGGTCCACTTCTTTAATTATCTTGCTTACGCCTTTGGGTAAATTGATGTCCATATCTTAGGCATTGATGAGCTTGGCGAGTCAATAGTTTGTCTTTCTACCAAGGACCCTGTATCACATTAGTTTGTAAGTCGTCTTGATGTAATAAGTTGACTAAGGTTACGTTATGCTCGGTCGCCATTTGTTTAATACGGGCAAAATTGACTTCATCTAAGCCCATTTGCTCAACAAATAATGAGGCACATTGTCCACCACTAATAATTCTTTCTAGCCAGACACACAAAGTGGCATTATCAGGCTTAGGCAGGCGGATGGCATAGCCCCCTTTTTTATTAAATTGAATAGTATTAGCTAACAAGAATGTCCATTTATGAGATTTCTGAGTCTCTAGCTCAACCTGCACTATGGCTGGAGTAACTGGCATACCTATTGAGGAGCCAGCCGTAGTGGGGTTTGAAAAAGCATATAAAGTTGACATATTCATTCTCTCGACAGTGTGATTTTATACAGTGGTTGTATGTACAGTAGTACTGTATAAATAATCATGCAAGCTTTATTTTGTTTTGTTGCTTTTTTTGTCCTTTTAATTTTCGCTGTTTTAAGGCTCTACGCCATTTAGGGTGTCTGCTGCTCAGTAAAATAAGCACCATCAGGCAATACAGTAGGGGTTGTACCAGTTCAGATTTAACGGACCAAAAATAGTGTAAGGCCACCAATAGGACGGCTAGATATACCCAGTTGTGAGTTTTTTGCCAGTTTGAACCCATACGTCTTTGTAGTGCTTTGGTAGAAGTGGCCGCCAGTGTGCTCAATATCAGTAACGCACTAAAGCCTACTGTAATATATGGACGTTTAATAATTTCGGAAAATAGTAGGATCCACTCTAGTTGTAAATCAAATAGTAGATAACTAGTAAAGTGCACTAAAGCATAAGTAAAAGCGTACAGGCCCAATAAGCGCCGTACATTCACCAATTGACCTTGCTTTAAGTATTTTGCTAGGGGGGAAACTAATAACGACAGCAAGAGTAAATTAAAGGCGCTGACCCCAGTAAAATGCAATATTTCTTGGATGGGATCGGCACCCAACTGGTCGCTAAAGGCTTTGAAATAAGTGTAAAAAAGCGGTAATAGGGCGCAAAGATGGATGAACACTTTTAGCCCCAGAATATGTTTGCTGTGTAATTTCATAGGTTCAAGCCTAGGGTGATGGCTAAACATAGCACCTTAATAGTTCCTTCTAAGGTCCAGATTAGCATACAAGGGCGCGACTTCTTCGTAACCATTAAACATCTGCGTGGGGATACGATTACGGGTTAATAAGCCACCACTGGTTATTCTGCGTTCACTGGCTTGGCTCCATCTGGGATGATCAACCTGCGGGTTAACGTTAGCGTAAAAGCCATATTCACTGGCCGCCAGTTCCATCCATGTGGTGGAAGGCATCTTGTCTGTTAAACGGATTTTTGTCACTGACTTGATACTCTTGAAACCATATTTCCAAGGAACTACCAGGCGAATAGGTGCACCATTTTGTGGTGGCAAGGTCTTACCGTATAAACCCACCGACATTAAGGTTAAAGGATGCATGGCTTCGTCTAGACGCAGGCCTTCAACATAAGGAAAGTTGACACCGCCCCCAGCAAAACGATTGCGTTGTCCAGGCATCTGTTTGGGATCATATAAGGTTTCAAATACCACGTATTTAGCTGAACTCAAGGGTTGGGCTTTTTTGATCAGATCAGCCAAGGAAAATCCTATCCATGGCACCACCATGGACCAAGCCTCGACACAACGTAATCGATAGATACGCTCTTCTAGGTCAAACTGACTGTAAAGTGCGTCATGATCTAGGGTCATGGGTTTCTCTACTAAACCATCTATGCTTAGGCTCCAAGGATCTACTACAAATTCTTGGGCATTATTCTTTGGATCAGACTTGCCGGTGCCAAATTCATAGAAGTTATTGTGACTGATGATCTTTTGTTCTGGTGTCAGGCGATCAGAGGATTGATAAGCTTGGGGTTTGGCGAAGTCTAAGGCTTTGGTGGCAAAGGTGATGTCGTCATCGCCAAAAAAGCTAAGGGCTTGGGATTTGGCACTGCCTAATAAGGCACCTGCGCCAAGAAAGCCCATAGACTTGAGTAAAAGCCGACGATCTTGATAAACGGCTTCATCTGTCACTTGATTTTCTTTAAGCTGACTTTTTGCGGGTGTGCGAATAAGCATAAGTGCTCCAATTGAATAAATAATAGATACTAATACGCAAGACAGTTGTTTATGGCCAAAAATTACATCACATTTTTATCACGGCTATAAAAATTCAAAAAAAATGACTCATTACGCCTTAATAATCTCTTAGATAAACTTGTCTGAAGCTGTATTTCCAGTGGGCATAAACAGAGTTGAATACAATTTTGAAGCGAAGCCGTCAGTCATACCCGCAATATAATCAGAAATAATTCTATTACCATTTTGTTGTTGTTGGGCGGCTAACCAGCGGGATTTTGTATTCTCAGGCAATAAACGTACAGGATCCGATGAAAAGGCCTCGAACAGCTCCATCACTATCTGTTGGCCCTTATATTCTAACAATTGTAGATCAGGTTTTAAGATCACCTTTTGGAACACAAATTGTTTAAAGATGGACAGGGCTTGTTGATAGTGTGTCGGAAGTAAGGCATTGAACACCAATAACTCATCACTAAAGCTAGGTTCAACATCTAAAATTTCTATGTGGGTGATAAAACAATTGACCAAGGCGCCAATGGCATCCTTACGTTCATGATGAGCCACACTAAATAATTGTTTGCTCAGCTGCGCAATATTGTTTTTCAGCCAACCATCAGATAAGTCTTGTATTGAGGCGACCACATTGTCTTCAAACTGCTGTTGATGGACTATGCCCATCACAATCGCATCTTCTAAGTCATGAATACTGTACGCGATATCGTCGGCCAACTCCATAATCGAACAATCGAAGGATTTATATTGGGTTTTACCATGGCCAGCGCCTTGGGTATTAGGTTTAATGTGGGTAAAACGTTGTTGGTCTTGGGCATTAAGTGGGCTCAGTAACCAATCGAATATATCCTTATCACAGGCATATAAACCCTTAGGTGGATGCCACTCTTGGGCCTTAATTTGCCGTTTACTAGTGGGTCCAGTATTGCTTTGGAGAACCGAATAATCGGCTAAGTTGTCGATGAAATTGGGGTATTTAACCAATCCTAACAAGGTCCGCCTGGACAGGTTCATGCCGTCATTGGCGGTATAAGGCTCTAAACGAGTGACTATTCGGAAGGTTTGGCCATTGCCTTCAAATCCACCACATTTATGCATCATATAATTTAAGGCCACTTCACCGCCGTGTCCAAAAGGTGGATGACCAATATCATGGGCCAAGCATAAGGCTTCAATTAGGGTGTCGTTAAGTTGCAATTGTGTGGTCAACTGAGGATATTTATTGCGTAACTGAGCGGCAATGCCTTGGCCGATCTGGGATGCCTCAAGAGAATGGGTGAGGCGTGTGCGGTAAAAGTCACTCATGCCTACCCCTAACACTTGGGTTTTGGCCTGCAGGCGCCTAAACGCGGCTGAGTGCAATATTCTGGCTTTGTCGCGCTGGAAAGGCGTGCGATGGTCGCCGTCTCTAGGCGCTTTAGTATCTTGTAATCTGTCGAGCCAACTGGTCATGTTATGCATCTACTGCCAAATAAGAACAAAAACATATCTGAACAGAAGCCCAATGATTAATCAAGGGCATAAGGCTTGTATAGCCTCCAACAGCATAATTTAGTGTTCTGAGTAGTCGCTATGGGTTTACCGCTCATTACTGCTGCTGAGCTGGGTGATAGGGCAAGCTGATCAATGGTCTTCTTGGGTGATCTCATCCAGGCTTAGAC
Organism: Paraglaciecola sp.; assembly: GCA_034111785.1. Lineage (GTDB taxonomy): Bacteria > Pseudomonadota > Gammaproteobacteria > Enterobacterales > Alteromonadaceae > Paraglaciecola. The sequence goes on along the minus strand of JAWUWP010000055.1, from coordinate 11,772 downwards.
TAAAACTGGGCACATAAGCCTTCATAAAATAATCCACCTCCGGAGAATGATATTCCTTCAATACTTTATCTAAACGTTTCTTGGCCAGTTCAAACTCTTTATTACCTGCAGACAACTCTTCTAGTGTCTTTAGGTAGGCACAAATTACATCTGCGGCCTTAACAATAAAGGTTAACTCTAGATCATGGTGATTATGGTCAATCAGTTGCGCATAATCATCTCTAAATTCATCAGGCGCCATATTGATCAATTTTTGTTCTGCTAGTTTTTCGATTTTCTTATATTCATCCCTAATAACCGGATTGGAATATTTTACTGGGGTAGGCAAGTCGCCGGTGATCACCTCAGATACATCATGAAACAGGGCAACAGTGGCCACTTGATTAGGATCTAACTTGCCAGCGAAATATTTATTGCCTATCAACGCCAATGAATGAGCGACCATAGCCACTTGTAGGCTATGTTCTTGGACATTTTCGGTACGCACATTGCGCATCAAAGGCCAGCGGTTGATGAGTTTCATGCGGGACAAATGGGCAAAAAAGTGACTCTTTGTGGGAGTGGGTAGGGATGACGACATAAACTTAATTGACCTGTTTATAATGGTTGAAAAAGCGAGCTATGCCTTCTAGTGCGGCCCGTAATACTTCTACATTGGGCAAAAATACCAGTCTAAAGTAACAGCCTTGCTTAAGGTTAAATGCCGATCCATGGACCAACAGCACTTTTTCAGTAGCCAATAAATCAAATATCATTTTTTCATCATCGGTAATACTAAATTTCTTGGCATCGACTTTAACAAAACAATACATGGCTCCTTGAGGCATCACACATTCGAGACCATCGATAGCATTGAGCATAGTATAGGCTAAGTCTCGTTGTAGTTTGAGCCGGCCATCTTCATTGATCAGCTCATTAATACTTTGATAGCCACCTAAGGCTGTTTGTATGGCATGTTGGCTTGGCACATTGGCACACATACGCATAGAAGACAGGATGTTTAATCCTTCGATATAGCTTTGGGCCACTAACTTATTGCCACTTACCACTAACCAACCGGCTCTGAATCCAGCCACCCGATAATTTTTAGATAAGCCGCCTAAGGTAATAAAAAACAAGTCTGTTGCCATGGCAGCGATACAATGGTGTGTGGCATCTTCATACAAAATTTTGTCATATATTTCATCACTGATAACCACCAAAGAAAATTCTCTGGCCAGTGTTATGACCTGCTCAAGCAGTGCTTTGCTATACACAGCCCCAGTAGGATTGTTGGGATTGATCAGCACTATTGCCTTGGTCTTGTCGGATATTTTACTGCGAATATCTTCAATGTCAGGTTGCCAACCATTGTTTTCGTCACAGACATAATGCACAGGTTTGCCAGAAGAAAGGCTGACAGCTGCGGTCCATAGAGGATAGTCGGGAGCGGGTATTAACACTTCATCATTGTTATTAAGTAGAGCTTGCATCGCCATCACAATTAGCTCACTGACACCATTGCCAATAAAGACATCGTCAACTGTGACCTGTTTGATGTTTTGTTGTTGATAATACTGCATCACTGCGACACGGGCCGAATAGATACCATTTGAGTCGGAGTACCCTTGGGACTTAGGCAAGTTATGGATCACGTCTTTTAGAATATCTTCAGGGGCATCAAAACCAAATGGGGCAGGGTTACCAATATTTAATTTAAGGATCCTATGACCCTCATCCTCCATCTTTTTGGCTTGAGTTAATATTGGACCACGTATTTCGTAACAAACATTTTCTAATTTATTGGATTTATTAATTTTTTTCATGATTTTGGGTGTGTTTTCCGCGTTACCACACAGATTAAACCAACAGTGGTACTAGTGTTAAGTGTTAATTGACTTATTCGCCGATAAAACACCGGCTTACACCTTGAAACAGACAATGTCATGGGTCGATTTACATGTGTTTACAATGGAAGTTTGCAATTGTACGCAGATTGCCGTTATCTAAGGTCCGGGCAATGACTTTGAGGAAACACCATGGCTGTTCCATTTCTATGGGTAGGTGCTGGCGTGATCACCCTGTTGGCCGGCGCAAAATACTCTAAAGATCAGTTTTTAGGGGATTCAGTGAGCACCATGCCGGGACAGGGTGAGAAGTCTGTCACACCGATCAACGGTTCAATCGTCAGTTGTGGCGTGTATGAAGTCTTTGACCACACTGGTATTTGGGTGGATGGCAATATTATTGAATTGAAAGGCAATGGACTGGTTCGTGGTATATCACCCCAACGTTTTTTAGAAAACAGAAGTGGTGAGCAAATTTTTATTGCCTGTGATCAACACCACCAGCCCTTGGCACATCTAAGCACGGCAAAACGGGCCACCGAGCAGCTGTTTAATTATTCGCAATATGATGTTATCCACAATAATTGCCACAGATTTGTCTGGCAATGTGTCTCAGGTAATGCTGAGGCTGTGACGCGTTTTTCACTATTCAATACTAAAATATCCGAACATTATGCGGAACAAATTCATTGGCACCAAGCCAATATCGATTAACGCATGTGGCGCAGCACCTTGCTTTGAATGTATTGCTGTATTATTTCACTAGCGTGGGCACTGTGAAACGGTTACCCACATAATAAAAAGGCCTCTCAATAGTGATATTGAGAGGCCTTTTTAAATACGAACTTAATAATTAACGAGGGGCTTTAGCGCCAGCGTTTTCTTCTTGGATTTTTTCTGCCCAAAATGCTTTAACAGAAAATCCTGTGTTTTTTGCTTTAGGGCTAGCTTTTTTCTTAGCCACCTTTTTCTCAGGTGCGGCCTTAGGTGCAGCTTTAGGTGCAGCTTTAGGTGCAGCTTTAGTTGGGGCTGCTTTAGTTGGGGCCAACTCAGCAATCTGGGCGTCTAAATCGGCTAAACGCATATTCTTGCCACCGTCAACACTGTACCAACCACCTTTAGCTTCAATAGTGGGAGCTTTGCCATTTGCAGCAGTATAGGCTTCAGTAAATGCTGCTATTACTTGATCTTTATCCAATTTGCTCATAATCAGGTGTTTGCCTTGTATCGTGTGATTTTAAAGATAGAATCTGATTTTATACCTTTTTTAATTATAATGTCTAATTTTGCCGATTTATCGGAGGATTTTCGTACATAAGGAAGCCAATGTCAGTAAATTCATCACAACTGTTAAGATTTTTAGATGATCTTTTGTTACCTAATAAGGTACAAGATTACTGTCCTAATGGTTTGCAAGTACAAGGTAAACCCCACATCAAGAAATTGGTCACAGGGGTGACGGCTTGCCAGGCCTTGATTGAACATGCCATCGAGGTGCAGGCTGATGCTATCTTGGTTCATCATGGCTATTTTTGGAAAGGTGAATCCCCCTGTATCACGGGCATGAAGTATCAAAGGATTAAAAGCTTACTCGCCCATGATATCAATTTGTATGCTTATCATTTGCCCTTAGATATTCACCCTGTGCTGGGCAATAACGCACAACTGGCCAAATTGTTAGGTATTGAGAAACCTTATGCCCTAGAGCAACAAAGTCCGGTTGGGGTGTTAATGGCCGGTGAATTTCCTGATCCTAAGACACCGAGCCAGCTTGTTGAGCTATTAAATAAACGGTTAGGTCGTCCTTGCTTGTATATTTCAGCTGGAGAAAAACCAATAAATACAGTGGCTTGGTGTACTGGTGGTGGACAAAATTATATTGAGTTAGCGGCGCAACTGGGCATAGATGCATTCATTACCGGCGAGGTATCAGAGCAAACCGTGCATATTGCCAGAGAAATGGGCATTCACTTCTTTGCAGCAGGTCATCATGCAACCGAACGTTATGGTGTTAAGGCCATAGGCGAGCTGATCCAACAACAACTATCTTTACCCACAGTATTTGTGGATATTGATAATCCTGTTTAAGGTAGTGCTCTACCATGACTAATAGCAAAATTGATCAAAGCTTTGATGATATCGCCATAAAATTCGACAAAAATATCTATGGCTCTAGTAAAGGGCAATTGCGACACGAACTGTTGCTGCATCATATGCACCAAGCCATGCCGTTACAGAACGCACCGTTAGAGGTGTTGGATGCGGGCGGGGGCACTGGCTTTATGAGCCAAGCCATGTTGGAACTGGGGCACAAGGTGACCCTAACGGACATCTCTAAGGAGGCTTTGTTATTAGCCGAACAAAGGTTGTCTAGCCAAGATCAATACCAGTGTTTACATACCGACATTCTCTCTCTCGATGACTCTACGGGGTATGACGTGGTGATCTGTCATGCGGTACTAGAATGGCTGCAAAACCCCCAACAAGTGCTAGAAAAACTGGCCAGGTTGGTCAAACCCCAAGGTTATCTATCTTTAAGCTTCTTTAACAAGGACGCGCAGCTGTTTGGCAATATGTGTTATGGCAATTTCGATTATGTGGAGCAGGGCATGCCCGCTAAAAATATTGTGCGTTTGAGCCCTAATCACCCATTACAACCCAAAGAAGTCTTAGACTGGTTGGCAGCGCTACCCTTGGTCATTAAACAGCAGGCCGGTATCCGCTGTTTCCATGATTATCTGAAACAAAACGCCCAACAAATCAGTCATTATCAACAATTAAAACAACTTGAGATACAGTATGGCCGTCAACAGCCCTATATGTGGTTAGGTAAGTATTTCCATATCATTAGCCAAGCAAACTAACAAACCACAGGCAAGCCTTGTTGGTTATGATGCTAGCAAGGCTTGAATGTCTGCTGACATTTCTGCCGGCTTAGTGACAGAAGCATAACGTTTAACCACTTCACCTTGTTTGTTGACTAAAAACTTGGTGAAGTTCCATTTAATACTTTTACTACCCAGTAGGCCTGGGGCGCCATTCTTCAAAAATTCGTAAACTGGGGCGGTGCCTGCTCCGTTTACTTCGATTTTTTTAAATAGTGGAAAGTTCACATTAAAATTCAAACTACAGAATTGTTCTATTTGTGTATCGTCACCAGGCTCTTGATGGCCAAATTGATCACAAGGAAAGCCTAAAATTTCCAAGCCCTGGCACTGTAAATCTGCATATAGATTTTGTAAACCCTCATATTGAGGAGTGAAGCCACATTTACTGGCGGTATTGACTATTAGAAGTACCTTACCTTGATAGTCCCCAAACTTAATGTTTTGGCCATTATTCAAAGTCGCATCAAACTGGTATATGGTATTAGGCATGATTTTTCTCATTTACGTAGAATGTGCTTATATTGTCACTTTTTACCATTATTTACATCACTAAGGGGTATCAGTGGAAGATAAAATAGCATTTATTGGTTTAGGGGTTATGGGATATCCCATGGCAGGGCATTGCCAAACTAAAGGTTACTCAGTAACAGTATTCAATCGCACGACTAAAAAAGCTGAAGATTGGCGTGAGGAATTTGCAGGAAGTGTGGCTGATAGTCCTAAAGCTGCAGCACAACAAGCTAATATTATTCTGTTGTGTGTGGGCAATGACGATGACCTACGCCAAGTGATCTATGGTGGCGAAGGAGTATTGGCAGGATGCACCGCAGGTGACATCATTATTGACCATACTACCGCGTCGGCAGACGTAGCAAGAGAAGTGGCTAAAGAGTGTCAGCTAAGAGGTGTGAGCTTTTTCGACGGCCCCGTATCTGGCGGCCAAGCTGGTGCCCAAAATGGTCAATTAACAGTGATGTTAGGTGGGCCCCAAGATCAATATTCAAAGATTGCACCGATCCTCGACTGCTATGGAAAATTTCATGCCTTATTAGGCGAGGTGGGCAGCGGACAACTGGCAAAAATGATGAATCAAATTTGTATTGCCGGTGTGGTTCAAGGTTTGGCTGAGGCACTAAGTTTTGGCAAAAATGCCGGGTTAGATTGCGCAGCTGTAGTGCAGGTGATTTCTAAAGGGGCAGCTCAATCTTGGCAAATGGAAAATCGTTCCCAAACTATGCTGCAAGGACAGTTTGAATTTGGCTTTGCTGTGGACTGGATGAGGAAAGATTTAGATATCGCATTAACCGAGGCCAAACGAAACGGCTCAACTTTACCTTTAACCTCTTTAGTCGATCAGTTCTATGGGGATGTACAAAAAAAAGGGGGAGGGCGCTGGGATACTTCTAGCCTGTTAACACGTTTTACTTAACCAAACTGTTGCCTAAATTAGCGGTTCAATTCTCCACTTATGGCCTGTTAACTGAACTGTCGAGCGAAGGTATTCTTTGTCTGCGCGCCAAGCTCGATTGTTCAGCTTCACCACTACACCAGGGTATAGCCGTTTATTGATCTCCAAATACACACCTTCTTGATACTGCACCTTAGTATTTTTCATTTCTTGTGCTTTTTTTTCTAACCACAATAATAACTGGGTTTCATTTTCTAATAAGGTATTAGCATCATCGACTCTGTGTTGCATCTCTTTGGGTACAACCTTGGAGTTGAGCAGTTCAACCCTTTGCAGATGACGTTCATTATTGTGTTTAATTTGGGTCAGCACATCGTCTAAGCTATCGGTGCGTTTCAGCAAACTATTAAAACCGTCACTGAAGTCTACATTCAAGTTACTACCCGCCACTGCGCCTAATGTGCCGGCCACTAAGGGGCCATGGCATTTGATGGTGCTGGCAAAAATATTGCCATTAGGTTTATCTTCTCTGCCCGCAGTGACACTCCCTTTGCAGTCGATACGGCTGTAGGCCAATTGGCGGCCTATGGTCACGTTGCCATTACACTGGATATCGAGTCCCTGACCGTGTTGCACATGAATACTGCCCTTTGATACTAACTTAGTGCTATATTTAGTGGCGTTCTCATTGACCCTGCCCATTGCTCCTTCAGTAATAATAATATCCCCTCCGGCCTGGATATTAGCAGACTCCACAAAGCCATTTACTGTGACGTCGCCTGTGGCAATAATCTCCATGTTCTCGGTGACATCACCGTTGATCAGTACTGCACCCTCATACTCTATATTACCACTGCCCACATTAACCCCATTGCTGATATAGGTGTCATCTACCCACATCCTTTGGTCTCTGAACTTGGGCATGCCTGCTATTTCAGCCAGTAACAAGTTGACGTCTTTGTCGCAAACTACCGTGCCTTCGCCGGCTCTAAACTTGAGCCATTCACCAGGTTTGGCGGTTAATTTTGCGCCAGTGACAGTATAACCATTACGGCCATTAGTAGGGGGTAGGCGACGTAACAATTCTGCGCCTTGATTAACACAAATAATCGCCCCAAGATTACGCATGTCGGCCTTATCAGTGCCCGAAAACTGGGGCTTGAGTATGCGCTCTAAGGCATTTTCTACTAAGGGCTTTAGCTGCGACGGTTTACCGGGTTTTGGGGGTAACCCCTTAGCAACTAGAGTGTCGAATACTTCACCAGATTTACCATTGGCGCATCGTTTGAGCAGCGCCTCGATGTTTTTGTGGCCAATGCCTCTGGTTATTTCTGCTTGCTGTAGTGTTTTCATGATGGTCTTGCGGCTTGCTGGCCTGCCACTATGATCACAAATTACTTTAAGGTAAGCACTCAGACCATCTTCTAATTGATTGCAGGTAATGATGGCGTCTCTGCGCTCACCTATATATGTATGGATAACTCGGGATTGGTGATTGGCTTTGTCAGTTTTATACTGGCTGATAATATCAACCAAGTTATCGTCGAAAATGAAAAAGTCTTTAAATTGACTATTCCTTATAAGCTTATAGACCTTCTCAACTTCAAGGAGGGCATTCACCCGATGTGGATCAATACTTAGCTCCAAGCTTGCGCCAGTATCATCGAGACTTAGAGTAATACCTTCCATGTTAGAGCCTTTCATTTTGATAGCCGACGGATACTAACATTAATTGGCCTTAAAAAAACCTAACTAAATATTAGTTTTTTGGGTTGTTATTTTTACCCTGCAACTAACGCGGTTGTTATAAGGCTTTCGCGTACTTATATAGGTAAGAAAGCACCCCAAGTTTTTGTGGGTTTCGAGCGTTCTCTATGCTTAATTGCTCAATTTGCAGCAAATACTCCGGCATTTTGATGCTAGCCTCGGAGCTAGGATCCGCTAATTTAAATTCCCTGAAACGTTGCCACTTATGTCGCTCGTCCTCTGTCAAATACTCAGGGAAATTACGTGCACGGTAACGGAATAAAAGCGTAATTAATCGCTCATCTTCAAATGGTAGATGTAATTCCGTTAGGCTATCTTTATCGGCAGTCACCACTTGCTGCATTAGCGCTTTATCACCCTTTGATACAAATCCACCTGAATACAATGCATAGTCAGGATCTAGCGTGGCTCGATCTTCTGCAGATTGATAGATGGCTAGCAGCTTTTCTTTGATCAGCGGATTATCTTTAATGTGTTGTAAATGTATTAAACACTGCTGCCTGTCAATGCCCAGCCGCTGAGCATTTTCTGCTGTTAAGGTCTTGGCCGGTGCCAATATAGGGCATTTATTCAGATGCACCAGCTTGATAGGCAGACGTTGTTCGTCTTTGGCTAACTGGGCGTTGGTTGTGTATAACTTTTCTTTGAGTTGTTCAATATTTAGATCAAGGAGTGGGCCAGGATCTAAGGCCAGATTAAGCACTATTAAGGCATTCTTATTTTCAGGATGGGGGGCGATAGGTACCACCCAGCTGCAGCAGCCTTGTTGTGCCGGGAGCTTAGCCGAAATATGCATAAGCGGCAGCAATTTGTCGTAGTTGATCAGCTCAGCGACTTTATGTTTGCTACGCAAATTAAATACAAAGTCATACAATTTTGGCTGAGCTTGTTTGATCAATTTTGCCAGTGCAATAGTCGCATAAACATCAGACATCGCATCATGTGCATCTTGATGCGCTATGCCATTGGCTTCGGTTAAGGCTTGCAACCTAAAACTAGGGCGACCGTCTCCATCCACGGGCCAATTGATCCCCTCAGGTCTTAAAGCATAGCAGGCTCTAGCGAGATCAATTATATCCCAACGACTATTACCGTTTTGCCATTCTCGTGCATAAGGATCATAGAAGTTGCGGTACAAAGCATAACGGGTGACCTCATCATCAAATCGAATATTGTTGTAACCGCTAACACAAGTATTAGCTTGGCTGAACTGCTCATAAATTTTGGCTATGAAGTCTCGCTCAAGCAATCCCTCGCGCAATGTGATTTGCGGCGTAATACCCGTGACCATACAAGCTTGAGGATTGGGCAGACAATCACTGGCGATACGAGCGTAGATCATCAGTGGCTCGCCAATAATATTTAAATCCAGATCGGTACGCACCCCAGCAAATTGGCAGGGTAGATCTTTTTGCGGGTTGGCCCCCCAAGTTTCATAATCGTGCCAGTAGATAGTGGGCTGATTGGTCTCTTGATGATGCATTGTATTCTCGGTCATATCTTCCATCTAAAGCTGGGGTATAGATTTTTGGGTATTGTACCTAGCTACTATCATTAGGATAAACCTTATTTGAAATCTAAGTAGCCAAATCCCCTAATATTAATTGCAGTGGTGTGAATTAGGGCGGGTTGTGCTGGTGATGTTATTTACAAAGCAACCGCCCCTTGAACCATTCAACCCCATTGTTGAGTATTATGCCTTTGCAGAAGAACCAAACGGGCAGGGCGCTACAGAGGATCCCATTAAGTTTGTAGTTGTCGCTCCTCAAAAGCTCTGTCACGGATTAGATCGCCAAATACCTGCGTAAAAACATAGACGGTAAATATTTACATAATGACGTATACGGTGAGGACCCTATTATGGCCACTCAACGTGTAGAGATGTGGGCAAGCTGTTGGGGGATTCGTCAGTTCCAGCAAATTCGTGGGGTATCTGACATTGTATGGCGAGAGCTTCGTAGATTTCGAAAACCCCAAACTGAAAAATCCGTATACGAAGATGAATCGTTTATGAAAATACACAAAGCCGCAGATACCGCAGACTAGCGTTATAATGGTTGTCTATGTAATTCCTACTTGGTTAAATCACCCAATTAACTCAGATTGGATCCTTTGATTGTATTGAAGCGACTGGGTCGTCATTTGTGAATTAAATTCACTGGAGTGAAAAACATCATGTTGGACGTCTAGCGGAATATTTAAGTTAAGTCATTAATTTTCTCGGAAACTCCGTTTCACTTTTAAAACGCTTCCTTTAATAAAGGAGTACAAAACCACAGTATGCGGTTTTGTACTCCCTGCACTAATTAGGTTGATTAATTGATCATCGTTTGTTTATGAAACATCCCTGCTTGGTAATGGCCTGGAAGTGTACATGCGAAAACAACTTCTTCATTTCCGTCAAATGACCACGTTAACGTTTTAGTTTCGCCAGCATCAACTGTAATTGCAGCTTCTCCATCGCCATGATCCATGGATGGATTAGCCATCATTATTTTTGCATGGCTTTCTTGTTCAGATAAATTTCCAATCGAAAACTCATGCCTAATTTTACCTTTATTAGTCACCTGAAATTGAATCACCTTTCCTGATTTAATTACAAACTCATCGTTAAATACAAATCTCATGCTATCAAGCATATCTACTTTAACAACCTGAGTCGCTTTATTAGATCCAACAGGCATGCCCACAGAACTAGCACTGCCATGATCCATAGAGTCATGACTATGCCCATGAGCACTGCCATGATCCATAGAGCCATGCCCATGAGAACTTGCTTTTTCCATTTCACAATGGCCCATTGCCGCATGCTCTGCTGTACAAGCAGGCTTAGCTTTTACTGCACTATGAGAATGGTCACCAGTACCGACTCCTGCGCTACCTGCTAAAGTATTACTAGACAAAAGAACACCAACAATACTCATTATTAGTGAAGTTAATATGCGTGTTTTTATCATTTTGATAATCCTCTTAAATATTTTAATTATGTTTAAAAATTAAATCATAACGTACTGTGTTGCAAACGTTTTTAAAACCAAAATTCAACACCTGCTATTAGATTTAGACTTACTGTTTTATCACCATCGGACTTCTTAATACTTTTTGTTGTAGTAAATTTCTAGCTCCGCTTAGAGTATAGATAAAATAAAACGTCATTTCTCATAAAGTGCCAATACATATTCTCTCATGTTTTCTATATTTACCTTTCTTTCATATCATTTAGAGAGTGAAAGTTGGGTATTTTTCGTTTGTTAATCAACTATTTGTATATAATTCAGACTTTAGAACAAGCGCTTCCTGCTGTTGTGCAAAAGCAGCTCTGAATATTACTTATGATGATGAACGGCTTTTATTCAAACAGACTTATCTGTGGCGGTGCTCGACTTTTGGAGTCAATAATTCAACGGCTTCGTCATTTTTTGTATTCAGGTGACTGAGTATCTTTAGGAACTCCCACCGATCTTGGATGCTCGCTATCTCTTTAACCGCACCACCGCATTGCTCACAGGTTTCTATTTCTATCCCACAAACCCGTTTAAGTCTTTGCGCCCAGGTCATCGATTGGTGCTTTTTTGCCCATGTTTTTCCTGCCCTGTCGACAATGCTTGTTTAGTCTTATTTTGTAAGGATGAAAATTAGCGTATATGTACAATACAAAAAATAATTACGAAGTTAATATCAAATCAATGAATACTGTATATAATTACAGTTATGTTGAAATTTATCCCAATTAAAGCCTCCGCAGGTATCATCGGTTTTGAGTCACCTGCGGCAGAATATACTCAGCTTAATCTTGATTTAGACCAATTGCTCATCGACCATCCATCGGCAACCTACATTGGTATGGCCGAAGGTGTATCTATGGTAGGTGACGGTATCTTCT
>JAWUWP010000054.1:0-24692 GCA_034111785.1 Paraglaciecola sp. | reverse complement strand
ATTGGCAGATAAATTTATCGCCAGACAGACAGGCCTACCTAGCCGTTTATGGATCACCGGTAGATCCTGACACAACCTCTGCAGCACCCAGCGGCTGATAAGATTGATTTTGCCGCTTTTTTCGGCCAGTGGCACAAACTCCGCCGGTGACACCCAACCTAATTTTTCCTGCTGCCAGCGCAGTAGTGCTTCAAAGCCTATCACTTGCCCTGAGGGGGAAATTTTGGGTTGATAATGGAGAGAAAATTCCTGTTTGTTAATGGCCGGCAATAGCAAGCTGGCAATCAATATCTTGCGTTTGTTATGTTCCATCATTGCGGGCACAAAAAAACTGTGGGAGGCCCGACCGGCAGATTTTGAACTGTACATGGCAATATCGGCGTTACTGATGAACTCGCTTAACTTAAAATTCGCGTCCCCGGCCAAGCTAATACCTACGCTGGCAGTGATGCTCACCTCCCAGTCATTAATCAGCAAGGGTTCACTGATCCGCTCAATAGTGCGCTGGGCTATATTTGCCAATAAATATTCATCCGGTATATCATATAATAGGATCAGGAATTCATCTCCCCCCCAACGGGCAAGACAATCACCGGCACGGAGGAAACTACTGAGCTTATTACTTATTTCAATCAATAACGTATCACCGGTTTCATGGCCTAATGAGTCATTAATATCTTTAAATCCATCCAAATCAATATACATTAAGGCTAACGTCGATGCTGACCTTTCAGCTCTGACTAAACCACTGTGCAAGGTTTGCATAAAATATTGACGATTCGGTAAGCCGGTCAAACTATCAAAATTAGCCAGCTTTTCCATACTTTCTTGCTGTGCTATCAATTGTTGGGTATAAGCGCGATTCTTTTGAGTTTCATGGTTGATGGTTGCCATCATGCTATTAATATTTTTACTGAGTGCGCTCACCTCAGACTTGCCCACTAAATCAATGCGCAGGGAATAATCGCCGGTGGTTTCTATATTTTTTGCCATTAATGAAAGTTGACCTAAGGGCGCAAACAAGCGATTGTGAAAGCCCATGAAAGCTGCGATAACGATGCACAATATCAGTATGCTCAAAGGCAACATTTGCTTAAACAACTGTATTTGCTTGGCAGCTAATGGGCCATCTAAATTTTTAACTATGAGCAGATAACCCATAGGTAGACTAGGATCTCCAATACGCTTGAGTGCAAGAAGGCTACCATCCACATTGCTTATACCGAGTCCTAATGCCTTAAGTGTGGGGCGGGAGGTCTGTTTTTTTATCTGTGCAGCCAGCAGTTCGGTATCGGCAATATACATTTCCAGTGGCTGCCAATTGGCATCAAAAACAACCGCATATTGTATATATTTGTATTTATCCAGACGCAATAAAAACGCGGTTAATTGATCGGGAGCGGGTGTATCAGCGATCAACGGCAACAGATCGCTGGCCATATCTTCAGACATGGCATCTAAATCATTTTTGACTGTTTCCCGATAAAAATTTTCGTGTTCAAACACTGACAAACTTAATACCGCGGCACCGGCCCCCACAATAGCAAAAACAGTCAGGCTAATGAGGGTCGTTTTAATACTTCGAAACATTATTTAATAACCCTATGACATAATTCATAATCTTCAGATTGATTTTGCATAAAGGCTGGTTTGAACTTCATCACTAGCCTTAGTCTGGGTAATGTATTACTTTGCATTTTGCGCATAGACCATGACTAAATGTAGTATCGGTATGTTGACTAATATATTCTTCAAGTGAGTGCCAAGCACCTTTGTCGTCACGAATGTCCTTACAGTGCATACATATAGGTATAATCCCTTCTAATATTTTGATTGTATCTAGGGCGTGTTGAATTTCATTGTTTTTTATTTCAATAATAGCTAATGCTTGAAACGTTTCACGCCATCTCTTATATGAAAACCATATCATGCAAAAGGACAGAACGATTAAAGTCGATACTATTTCATCTATCTCATAGTGCTCATATTGAGTCGATAAGTTCACTACTTCCTTAAGCAAATCAAATTGACTAAAAAGTAAAAATGAAAATATTACAATTAAAGCGATCATCGCTAGTTCGAATATTTGATTACTGCGCTTGTCACTCACTACTGCCACCCTTGAGTGTTAATTCATTCTATTGTCAGCCTAATGTGTCGAGCACTGAGGCGTTATCGTCGCTAATTTTCTGTTGTTGTTCAAAAAACATTCAATATCTTTGCCCCGGCAATGGTAATACTCCAGCACATCTATTACGCATATCTAGGGCTTAGATCAGATCCGGAATTGCCCGACCATAGTCGCCAATTGTGCACTTAAGTTCGCCAACTGTGAGCTGGTATCAGAGGTTTGTTTTGCTCCGGATTCTGTTTCTTCAGACACCGTCTGGATATTCACCACACTACGGGTAATTTCTTCGGTCACCACATTCTGCTGTCCAGTAGCGACCACGATTTGTGCATTCATATGCAGTATGGTTTCTACGGCTTGCCCTATTGAGTTTAATGAGTTGCCCGCATTTTTTGCTAGTTCTACCGTTACCCGTGAGCGGTCACAACTCTTGGTCATGACATCAACCGCTTTGTTTGCCCCCCCTTGTAATACTTCAATCAGGCCTTCAATTTGTTGTGTCGACTGCTGGGTGCGCTTGGCCAAGGTGCGTACTTCGTCTGCCACCACCGCAAAACCACGCCCTTGTTCGCCAGCACGAGCGGCCTCAATAGCCGCATTTAAGGCCAGCAAATTGGTCTGGTCGGCGATACTTTTAATCACGTCCAGTACATTGCCGATATTTTCACTGTGACCTTTTAATTGTTCGATAACATTGGCAGATTCTGCCACATCATCTGACAACCCATTAATTGCCTGTACGGTTTGCTCTACCACCAATCTACCTTCTAAGGCGGCCTTGTTTGCAGTGTCTGCTGCCTGAGACGCTTTTTCAGCGTTGTCATTAACTTCTTTCACAGTCGCAGTCATCTGAGTCATAGCCGAGGCCACCTGTTCAGTCTCTTTTTTCTGGTTGCTAACGCCTAGAGAAGTTTGTTGGGTTACCACTGACATTTCTTCCGAGGAAGCGGCCATTTGCAAGGTGACGGAGGCTATTTCACTAATGATTTTTTGCAATTTTTGCACAAAGTTATTGAAGTTCTGTCCTAGCTCACCCACTTCATCCTGGGTCATAATAACGATGCGTTTGGTCAAGTTACCTTCACCTTCACTGATATCCTTTAACATGACATTGGTTGCATTCACAGGGATTAGAATGCCCCGTGCTAGCCATAACGAGAGGATAATACTGAGGATTAAAGCAGCGACCACAGAGATTAGCACTGTTGTATGGACTCTTTGCTTGACAGTGGATGCAATTTTCCGTTCTATTTCGAGCAATTCAGTGGACATAAATGATGCATTGTTGGCTGATTCAAATAATAACAAGGTCACTCGGGCAAGATTAAGATCCGCCTGTTTGGTGGCGTCAATCAACGAGGAATATTGGTTTATATCCCCCACCAACTTGGCTAAAAATTGCAGAGTCTGCTCTCCTTGCATCATGGTTTTTAACTGAGGAATTTTACCCTTAAGTTCATCTACTAAAACAGAGATAGTCTGTGCTATTTGAGCATCCCGGCTGTCATGATACTGGCTAAGCAATGGTTGTATTTCGGCAAAAGAATCTTTAAATGCCTTGGCCGCCAAATAGCGATAAAACTCATCAAAATCTCTTTGATTCTGCTCATAAAACCTTTCTATCGAAGTGAGTACCTGATCAATTGCAAAATTGACTGATACCGCAGAAGCTTTTGTGGATGCCTTTCCGCTATTATATTTTTCTGTTTCGTCAGTGAGGGTGACGAAACTTTCTTTAAATCGATTGATCGCGCCTTGAATAGTATCGACTTGCCTAATACTAGTATTGCTTGCTAGCAATGGTTTAATCTTAGTTAAGGTATCTAGGGCCGCCGCAACGTGTTCCATGGTTTTTTGTCTAAACTTAGGATCTGCGGTGATCATAGAATCTGCCTGTGCTAATCGAGCTCGATACATAAATGTATCGGCAAGAGAAATGGCTGAATAAATGCTATTTTGTTTTTCTAGTTTTGTGAGATTAAAAATGGCGAAAGCACCTATCAATAAAATAATCACAGATAGAGATCCAAGGGACAACATTAATTTAAGTTTTATCTTCATATACTAATCCTGAATGACATTAAAATTTGTGAATGAGAAGTGAACGTCTGCGCCCTATTTCCATAAAGATTGAGCCCGCGTTAATAATCATTAAAAGTGAAGGCCTTGATCCTATTTAAACTCAACGCTAAAAGCTGCGGGTATACACTTAGTAATATATTTATCCATATTCGAGCATCTATTAATTTTAAATTAGGTTATGTCCTTGCTCTCAAAAAACATTATCGGCTCAGCTTCAATTTTAGGTTTTGTCAACTCTTTAGACTCTTTAAACCATGCAATTCTCAAGGAAATATTGATATTATCGATTTATTTACCATGCAAGGTGTAATATTATCGTTTTGGTCTATTTGTCACAAGTCGATTATTTTTGACTACAAAGAAGATTTTTTCGAGCTATAACACAACAAAATAGGAAATGAACTGATTAGGATCCCTTTAGAATTCTTTTGAGTGAAAGTGTCCACAAAATTGGGGGGATCACTGTTTGAATAAAAGTAATATTCAAAACTGGTTTGCCCAGCAGTGGGCAGTGCTTGTTTTGAATTATGTCAAAGCGGTGGATTAATAGACGAAAATAGTCGAATTTGACACAATAAAGGGTATAAAATAGTAGTCAATATTGAAAGATTAAGGTAAATTATATTACCATCCTTTGTTAGCTGTGTTCTTACAGGCTACCTGTGAAGGTCGCTTGTCAACAGATAGCCAGCCAATTAAGACCTCTTTTCTGTGCTCATTAGATGGAAGGTGGCACCGACATGAGGCCGTCTGTATTGCATGGCATGTTGCATGAGCACAATGGCCATGTGCGGTTAAACAGGGATCTGGGTCAAGGTAGTGGTTGCAAATTGCACTTTGAAGTGTTGTCAGCCACTCAACCTGCCGCTCAAATTTCGCCCCACATATCAGGATTAAGAAATGCACAATCACTTTAAAGTGGACACAATACCACCATTGTGGTGGTCGATGACGAACCGCCCATGGCACAGATGCTGACTGATATGCTCAATCTCAGGGGAGATGAGGTCACTGACGAGATCCGGCTTCAACTTGCACTGTCCGGGTTTATCTGTGAACCCGAAGTGTGTGATCTGGTGATAGCCGATCAGAGCATGTCGAGGATCAGTGGCAAGGATATGATTGATTTGCAGGGCAATGAACAGGCTGACGGCTTTTTGAATAGATCCTTTGAAAGTCATCAATTGACGGCATCGGCCAGGCAGATTTGGGAAACAGCCCAGGCAGTAATGCTATGAAAACATTGATATATCGATTGAAGTTTGCCGGTCCCCTAGTGGCCCTGTCGGTTGGCAGCCTGTTTATGCTGTATTTCGTGGTCTCTGATTTGCTTATCCAACGTGTGCAGATCAGCGAATTGTCGAGTATTCAGTCGATTAACGAGTATGGCATTAAAGCGGGCATTCTGGTTCATGACTTGCAAAAAGAGCGGGGCTTGTCGGCGGTTTACGCCAAGACCAATGAGCGGATGATGACCCAGAAACTGCTTGAGCAGCGACAGCAAACCGATAACACCCTTAGTCTGTTTATGGCCCACATAAAATTGCCTCGCCTGTATGATAAAATCATCCTGTCACAGGTTTTACGCACCTCAGAAGTTGAGTCGGCCATTGTTTTATTGCGTGAAAAAGTCGATTCACAGCAGTTTTCCACCGAGCAGGTTATTGTTCAATACAACCTGCTGAACAAACAGTTGTTGGATGTATTAAGCCAGGGCGGTGTGACAGGCAAAAACAGTGGCAGTTATCGCCCAACCATCGCCTACTATTACCTGCTCAACAGTATCGAAAATGCAGGGATGGCCCGTGCATTACTGACCAGTGCGTTTGCTGCCAAGACGTTGGGTCCGAGACAAAACAGAACACTTCAAGGGTATCTGGCGGCACAAAACACCTACCTGGAGTTGTTTGAGATCACCGCCAGTATCGAAAATCGTCAGGCACTGGCGGCATTGCGCAGCAAAGAACCCTTTAAAGTAGTCCAACTGGTCCATAAAGTGCTGTTGCAAAATGACAATACCTCGATGGATGATAATCCTTACGGGTTTGCCACATTAAATGCATTGTCACAATTTGACAACAAAGCCATTGATGCCAATGCCTGGTGGTTACTGGCCACTGCACGCATCGATTTGTTGCATGATTTGGCGCTGGGGTTGTCCAGAAGCCTGATCGACAACAGTGCAGTGCTGGTGGGTCAAAACCAACAAAGGTTCTGGTCAAAACTGTTGTTATATGTGTTGGTGGGCCTGTTTATTTATAGCTTGGTATTTTTATGGCTATCGGCCCACAGGCGGGCAGATAAAATCATGCTTGAATCACAGGTGCGTCAGTCCCGCAGCCAGAAAATGGCAGCATTGGGTAATCTCACCGGTGGCATTGCACATGACTACAACAACATGCTGGGGGTTATTCTCGGTTACGCTCAATTGCTGGAAGAAAAATTACAATATCTCCCAGAACTGGCCAGTTACGCCAACCAGATCCACAGGGCGGGCGAGCGTGGCGCCAAACTGACCGCGGATCTGCTGTCGTTTTCCAAGAAACAACCGGCACAACAGAAAATGTGTGATATCAATCAACTGGTCACAGTCGGCAATGACATGCTGGACAAAACACTGACCGCTCGAATTGAATTGAAATTAAACCTGTTTACCGGATTATGGCTTATCAAAATAGACCCCGGGGCCTTTGAAGACGTGCTGTTGAATATGAGCATCAATGCAATGCACGCAATGCCAAGTGGAGGCACACTGAGGATAAGCACATCCAATATCAAGCTGTCAAAGCAGGCGGCAGCAAGGGTTAATCTGGTGGCGGGTGATTACGTCAGTTTCGTCATGGAAGACACCGGTTGTGGTATGAACGCTGAATTGGCTGCCAATATTTTTGACCCTTATTTTACCACCAAAGGCAAAGAAGGCAGCGGTTTGGGGTTATCTCAGGTGTATGGTTTTGTCAAGTCGTCCGGTGGCGGGATTGATGTCTTGTCAGTGCCGGGTGTTGGCAGTCGTTTTACCTTGTATTTACCGCATGAGGTCTCGGCGATAATGCCGATTGCAAAGCCTTTTGCCTCCAGTGCAGAGGATTTTCGTGGGATTGAAACCATTTTAGTGGTGGATGATGAACCGTCTCTTTGTGATTTGGCCGAGGTGCTGCTTGTCAATCAGGGGTATCAAGTGATATGTGCGCAAAGTGGTGCTGAGGCGTTGAGACTGTTGGACCAAAGGTCTGTTGACCTGATGGTCAGTGACATCATCATGCCAAAAATGAATGGTTACCAGCTGGCTAAAAAAGTGCAGCAGCAGCATCCTGAAGTATTGATCCAGCTGGTCAGTGGATATCGTGGCGATCAGGATACTGAGGGGGCAGATATGCCTCTTATGCACCCTGTGATCAACAAGCCTTACAGTGCACAACACCTTCTTGGGAGCATTCGGCAACAACTGGATAGAAAAAAACACAGCACAGTCACCAACTAGGCCGTTAAACAATGATCATAAAGGCAAGGATGGGGGCCCAGCTTATGTCTTTGAAGTGCACAATGAGTAAGCTAAGTTCGTCAATGAGAGGAATGACAGAGAAATATATAAGCTAAAGGTGACCGCCATTTAAAGTAGGTTTGCGATAGTTTTGATCACTATTGTCAGTACAGTCACATCTCGTTGACTTCATCCCTAAGCGGAAGGACTTCAAGACCTGATGAAGTTACAAGAATAGTGTGTGAGGTATAAATTGTATTGGTGTGATTACTGCTCTTCCTGTGGATCAGTAGACACTTTTTATAGAGAAATTGGAGTAAAATAAAAGTTGTTATGAGTAAAAGGTACCCCGATGAATTTAAACAAGAAGCCGTTCGACAAGTGGTTGATAAAGGCGATTCCGTATCTGACGTTGCTAAGCGTATAGGTATATCCGATAAGTCTCTCTATTACTGGGTGAGTCAGGCAAAAGTACCTGCTAGCCAATCCGCAGAGCAAACAGAAATACGCCAGCTTAAGTCAGAAGTTAAACGCCTGACAAAAGAGCGTAACATCCTAAAGGAGGCCTCAGTGTACTTTGCAAGCGAGTCAAAGAAAAGTACACGTTCATAAAATCACGACTCAGTGTTTACCCCGTAAAAACCACGTGCAAGGTGTTAAATGTAAACCGCAGCGGTTTTTACGCATGGTTGAAAGAGCCTCAATCTAACGCAGAAAAAGGCAATCTATGATTGCTCGAACAGATTAAAATCCATGGGGTCTCCATGGGGTCAGGTCTTTGATTTATGATTTTCGGGCTAATAGTCGTTGATTTAAATAAAACCTAATGGCCGCTTTTGGCGGTGAGTTCAACGGGTCAGTGCAACACACAGATTCATCGCACTGATTACACCCTTGTGTCAATCACTTCACTTGCTACACAGAATGAATTTTAGGTTGACTAGTGATTACCATAAATTTGGGGATTTAAAAATGGTGCACCCGGCGCGATTCGAACGCGCGACCTCTGCCTCCGGAGGGCAGCGCTCTATCCAGCTGAGCTACGGGTGCTTTGTAGTAAAAGCTTGGCTATAACAGACTTGTTACAAACAGTGCTTGTTTAAGCGAGGGCTGATTCTAATGAAAATCCCCCTGATTGCTACTGTTATTTGAGCCTATTGTACAACTCACTAGTATACTAGGGCCTCAGAGTACTATTCTTTGGCCTTGTGTGGCTATGATTATATCTAAGCCTAGGCTGTTGTCTTGCTCCAGTTGCTGCTTTATTTTGAGTTTAGGATCCATGCCCTTTTTTAAACTGTATTTAATATGACTAATGATGATCTTAGTGTCTTGCAATCTCTGCGGTGAGTCGAGCAGCGCGCTGAATTGTTTAAGTTCGTGCATCAGCCATTTTGGGGTGAGGTGACCAAAGAGTAAGTTGTCGGGTCTTTGGTTGTCAAAAGAGACTTCTATGACTAAGCCTCTTAATGTTTTGTGTTGCATTAGGCTGGCTAGGTGTTGCCAAAGTGTGGCAAGTTTGCCTTGTTTTTCTATTGGATCGGGTCCGGTATCGCCTAGGTAAACCAATAGGTCATTGCCTTTTTCTATGACCAAGGCGGTGGACTCTAGGGGGTGGCTTAAGCTAAAGGCGGTGACTGTTAATCCGGTATCTTTAATGATGGTTGCTTGTGCAGGTACAAGATCGACCAGTGCATACTGTTTAAGCTGTGGGGCTTTGCCGCGATCGGTGAAATTGGCCCAGGCTTGCCAATTAAAGTAGGTGTCGCTGATCATCTGATTAACCGATGCTAGGCCATATATAGGTTTTTTACTGTCTTGGGGCGATGCGATCAATAAACCTGCTATGTGATCAAGATGGGCGTGGCTGATAAAGTAACCTTTGATATGCTCACGTAAAATACTGCCTGTGTCTTGCCATAGGGGATCAGGCTTAATATCTAGCTCAGCAAAGGCACCTTGTTGGTGGGCGACATTGATGCCATTCACTAGTGTGCCTGCGTCTAGGGCTATGTAATGGGAGGCGTGTAGCGAACGCAACAAAAACGCGCTGAGGTTGCCATCTTGTATACCGCCACTGTCACCTAATACTATTAGCTCAAAGGCGTCTTGCTTGGGCTGACTGGGCGCCGCTATCAGGCTAGTGGCCCATAACAGACTGCAAAAAAATAAGACTTTCATAGGTGTTCCATTGTTAAGGCGCCGAGTTGGCTGTGCTTAAATTTACAGGCTAAGCACTAAGCCTTGGCTGGTGATCCGCACATCTTTGGCTTGTATACCCGGTAAAAATGTTTGTAATTGGGCCATATCGATGAGGAATATGCCGGGGATCCTGTCACCTAATCGTTGTTTGATGAGTCTAATCGCCTCATCTGATCCCGTTAGAGTGTTGCTCTTAACGACAAATTGCAGCAGTCCAGGTTGAATGATTTCAATTCGATTGGCTGCTCTATCAAAGTTAAGTTTACCAATCACTGTGGCATTGGCCCGTAAAGACTGACTCTGTTGCACCACCACCAGATCGACATTAACGGTAATTTCTTGACTGGCGGCCCTTAAGCCCACATTAGGGTTAGTCAGGGTGAAGTCTAAGCCCTGATACGATTGGCTTATGGGGAAGCTCAAGGCTGCTAAACCTGTGACTTGTTGTTCTTTTAAGGTGATCTCGAATGCGGTGGCTGTAGCGCCATACCAAGATAAGCTCAGCATAAGTAGCAGGCTATGGGTCAGTTTCATGGAGTGCGTCGTCCTAGTGAGGGCAGGGTGCTCATGCTGGCAAGTTAATCACCTGCACCGCAGTCCTGCCATTTATGCTTATGTGGGTGTGGCCATGCTTTGTTTGTACAAGGCCAATGCTTGGCTTTGTTCATTCTGTGCTTCTTTGATCTGTGCCAATAGTTGTAAATCTTGTGGCTGATTGCCCAGTGTAATTGCCTTTTTGAGGGCTTTTTCGGCCAGCACCATATCCTTTGCATGATGGGCCAAATGGGCCAATGCTGATAAATGTTCAACATCTTCTGGGTTTTGTTTAAGCCAAGTTTCTAGGAGTTTTATAGAGGCGGTAGGTTGGGGCAATTTAATCTGTTTAAACAATGGCACGAGCAAGGGTTGCGGGCCGGCCTTTTGGTATGCCACTAAGGCTTGTTGTGCATCGGTAAACATGCCTTGGTCGATTAACTGCTGTATATAGGCGCTTTGCTGGGCTGGATCTTTACGGGTGCTTCTGGGCAAGGATTGCCAGTTTTGTTTGAGTTGGCTGGCCCCTTCTTTACTGGCTATCTCGGCAAAGTCACCTTGGGATGCCTGCTGCATTAATGGGGCGTAATCAGTGCCTAAGGCTTTTTTCCAACCTTTAAGTTGTTGTTTAAGTGTTTGCCATTGACCGGCTTGACCTAAGGCTTGGGCCCATAATTTTATCAGTACCCTGTGTTGTTGCTGTTTTTGGGTGAGTGCTTGGATAAGATCAAGGGCTTGTTCACCTTGGTTCTGGTGTAAATGATCTCGGATCAAACAGAGTTTGGCGGCCAATGCGGACTTTTCATAGGTACTGGCCATACGCCAATAAGCTTTGGCTTGTTCTGGTTGACCCAGTTTTTTTTCTACTTCGGCTGCAGCCAATAAGTTAATGCCATCAAAATCTTCGTGTTCGATCTTAGCTAGGGTCGTTTTGGCTAAGGCGTAATTGGTTTCGGCTAATGCTAATAAACCTGTGGTAAAGGCCCTTTGTTTTTTGCGCTGGCCCCAGTTTCCCAACCAGTTTCTTGATCCTGACGCTGCTAGCAAGGATGTTTTCACCATCCAATTGATCACCATAAAGCCAACAAAAATAAAGATCAGTGATATGCCTAATGAAAAGACATTCATCTCTAACACCCAGCCATTAAATTCCACAAACACATAACCCCGATCGTCGAATAACATGGCGCACAGCATCAGTGCGATGAGCAGCAATACTAGTACTATAAATATGCGGATCATGGCTGGTTTACCTCGCCAGAGGCAGCGTCATTGGAATTAGATTCACTAGAGTCCAGATCTTCACTACTAGTGGCATTGACAAAGCGGCTTTGTAGGCGTCTGTCGATCATGTCTTCTAATAGTGGCGCGACACTCAATTGTGTGGGGTAGATCCGCTTACTATCCAATTGCTGTAGCTCATTCAGGCTTTGTCTAAACTGGATAACAGCCGTCTGCTGAGGGGCGAAAAACTCACCTAATAATGCCGTGGCCCGGGTGAGGGCTTGTTGATATAAAGCTTGTTGCTCTTTTAAGATGGCTACTTGCGCTTGTTGCAGTGCAAAAAATAATTGTTGCTGGGCTAACCACTGTTCTTGTTGCGACATAAAAGGTTTAATGTCTACGGTTTTACGTTTGACACTAAAGAAGTCTTGCGTTACTTGTTGCCAGTTGCGGGCTAAGTTGCTGCGCCAGTTGTCTTGGCTGGCAATAATGCTGTTATCCGTGTTTGCCGCTTCGGGTTTTTTAAAGAATGCCAGAGGCAAACCTTTTACTTGCTCGGCTAATGCACCAAGTGTCAGGGCTATTGAGCTAGTATTAACCGGATTAACCTGTTGTAAACTCACTATATCTGCGGCTAATCGTTCACGTATCGGCAATAAGCTAGGATCGTCTAGATCCTGTAAACGGCTATCGGCAGACTCTAACATCATGATGGCTGTGTTGAGATCATGTTCAAGCCACAGCTTACGCCCAGCCATACGCACTAAATAATCGGCCTCGGCTAATAACCAATCGGCCGGACGTCGGCCCGACAGGTCGGCTAAATTATTTTGATTGGCTTGCTGTTGTTGACGGATCTGTTGGTTCTGTTGCTTAAGGGCGGCAACTTGCTGTTGTAACCCTAATGTTTGTCGTTCAAGGCTAGTGCCAACTAATTGGTTAGAATTGATGGAGTCGTTTATCTGTTGCTGCTGGCGCGCTATATTGCCTTGGGTCACAGTTAACTGCTGTGTTTGTTGTTGGTTCTGGCTTTGCCACTGCAGCCACAGCCAATAGCCAGCAGCCACAAGGGCAGCCAATAATAATAAATTAACCAGGCTGACAAACCATAACCCGCCCGTTTTGCCTTTGGCTGTGTGAGCGGCAGTGGCCGTTCTTTTGGTAGGTGGTGCAGCAGTATCAGAGGGCTTTTTAGGCTCTATTGCGGCCCGGGTCGATGTCTTAGCATCAACACCGGCTGGGTTTTCGCTCGACTTTGCTGGCGGTACCTTGTCTGCACTTAGCTGCTGCTCTAGCTGTTCGAGTTTTTGTTGATCTGACAAAGTCAGCTTGTCTTGATTGTCTGCCATTTAATGCTCCGATGAATGTCCTACATGGATCAAAAACTGTTGTGCTGTTGTTATTAACGCTCGGTCGCTAGCGTCGCGGCTTATTTGGATCTGTGACACCCCAAGTGTAGCGGCAATATCTGCCGTACGTTGACTCACGACTATCCAGGGAAGTTGTATCAGCCACTGTGGATCAAAATAATCAAAGGCTGCCTGGATCACTTCGCCACTGGTGGCAATAATGCAATGAATTTGCTCGCCTTGCCAGTCTTGTGTAAAAGTCGGGGGGCTAACCTTGACTCTCTTATACACTTCCCATTCTTGAACGCTTGCCCCTAGGGCACTTAATCGGTCAAACAATAACTCTCTGCCACCATAACCTTTAATGATAACAATGGTTTTATTGGCCACTTGTGTCAGTTCACTCAAGGCTAACAAGCCTTCGGTTCGGGCCTCACTTGGCACTAGGCAGGGCATGCCTGCGTCTTGTAAAATTTGTGCACTGCTTGAACCTACCGCAAAAAACTCAACATTGTTAGGCCAACGCGCCTTTAGTAGCACTGTTTGTTGCGCTGCAACTGTGCTGGTGATGATCACGTAAAGGACTTGGGTACTAGGCGTGAGGGCGGCTATTTTGCCTGGCAATTGGGCGATAGCTTGGTGATCAAGCTGTGTCTCAATTAACCCACAGGCCAGGGTTTTTAATCCTGCGTCTGTTAACGCCTTAGCACTAGGTAAACATTTAGCCTGTGGTCTGAGCAATAAAAAGGTCACAGGCTGTTAGTCGCTTAAGCTATCAAGAATAGCGGCCGCACCCTGATCCAGTAACAGCTGTGCGACTTGTTGGCCTATTTGCATGGCTTGATCTTGGTGACCGCTGCACTGGGCATGCAATAATTGGCTGCCATCTACTGAGCCAACTAAGCCTCTTAAGGTTATTTGCTGCCCTTCCAGTTCGGCAAAGCTGCCAATAGGTACTTGGCAACCACCGTTGAGTTGGGCATTCATCGCCCGTTCGGCTGTGACTCGGGTGGCGGTAGGTGCATGATTTAAGGGTTGCAATAGGGCTATCAGCTGCAGATCATCATTTCTGCATTCAATGCCTACCGCACCTTGGCCTACCGCGGGTAAAGAGATATTTGCTGGCATGTGTGCGCGGATCCGCTCAGGCATCTGTAAACGTATTAGTCCCGCTGCGGCTAAAATTATGCCATCGTATTGTCCTGAGTCTAACTTGGCTAGGCGGGTGTTAACATTGCCCCGTAAGTCTTTTATCAGCAAGTCGGGCCTGATATGCCGCAACTGGCATTGTCGTCTCAGGCTTGATGTGCCTACTACTGCACCTTGGGGTAAGTCCTCTATGCTGGCAAAGTTATTGGACACAAAGGCATCGAAAGGATTTTCTCTCTCGCATATAGCATGTAAACCAAAGCCTTCTGGAAATGCCACTGGTACATCTTTCATAGAATGCACGGCAATATCTGCCCTGTCTTCACTCATGGCCACTTCTAGTTCTTTTATAAACAAACCTTTGCCACCAATTTTGGCTAAAGGTGTGTCTAGGATCTTATCCCCTTGGGTACTCATAGGCACCAGCTCTACTTGTAAATCCCTATGAGCTTCTAATAATGCAGCCTTGACGTATTCGGCTTGCCACAAGGCCAAGGCGCTTTTGCGCGTGGCGATACGGATGATGCGGCTTGACATGAACTGATCCTAGTAACTATTGCTTAATGTGATGGGCCTAATATTAGCAGAAAAGCTAACAGGGATGCTTGGCTAATTGCTCTGATTAGCCGCCTTTGTAAGGTAATTGCAAACAAGGGTAAAAATCGACCACTGTTGCTGTTAGAGGGTGCTTGGCCTATTTTCTGTGTGCCGCTGTGAGTGTCAAAGGCTAGATCAGACTGCCGTGGCCCTTCATTGGGTAAGGCCAAGCGCGCTGATGTGTGGACATATTATCTTGGATAGCTAAGTTCAAAGTCGTGGCTGAGCACCATTAAATCATTTTGCCATACCTGCACTTGCCATTGACCCTGCCAATAATCAGGAATGTTTTTACTGGAATAGGTGCGCCAGCTATCGCTGCCAATAGTCAGACTTACCGCGGCTTTTTCTTGACCTTGATACAGCCATCTGTGCACCACTTGCTGGCCATTTAGGCCCACTATATGGGTGAAAAAATAAACTTTTTTGATCTCATCACGTTGCCCTACTACTGTGTTTTGTAAGTTATCAACAGGTTCAGAATGCGCTACGTTGCTGGTCAGTTGGCTGCGTTCAACCTGGGCCCAAACCTTTAGCGTAAAGAGCATGGCGCATAGCATTAATAACAATGTGGTAGTGATTTTCATTTTTTGACCCCAGTTAGATCCAACCATTAGGCAATTCTGCACCTTTTTTAAGCATAAAAAAAGCCCGAATTAACGGGCGTTGTAATCAATAAGATTTGAATGTTAGTTTTTCAAATAATCGTTTACATTCGTCGTTTTTGGATAAAAACCATCTGCCTGAACTATGTTCGGCACTTGATCTTCTAACCAAACTTTCTGCACGCTTTTGCTATAGTTCAAATATAGTTTATCTTGGTCAATAGTCCAAGCATCGGCATCAATACGCAATGTGCGACCTTCGTCAGACATGGCATAAGCACACCAACCGCCGTATTGTGGGGCATACTTTGCTGGCTCGGCTTTAAATAATTCTAAATTGGCTTGGCTTGAAAAGTGCCAATTAGCGTCGCGCCACAGGTGTACGAATTTTTGGTCGCCCTTCACTGGTTTGCTCTGGGTGAAATAGGCCACTGTGTCGTAGCCATCTATGGCAGTGTCATTAAATCTGCCAGTATTCACTGCATCATCTAATGCCAAAGCAGGCAGGGTAAACAGGGCAATAAGTAGTAAACTTGCGTATCTGATCATCAGTTTCATTAATATCTCTTCAAATTAAAAGGTTTAATAGGCTCGCTGCATTAAACCGAGTCTAGGCGATAATTCTTTCATTAGATGTAAACTAAATTAAAAATAATGGTCGTTAACTTAGGCCAACTTAGCTTGTAACCAAGCCGATATATCGGTGAGTTGCTGCATACAGACACTGTGTTGCATCACATATTCGTGCCATGTCACAGGGTAATTATTGCCCTGTAATACCTTAAATGCGGCATTGCCCATCAACATAGGCACCACATCATCTTGCTGACCATGGGCCACAAAGATGGCGGTATTTTTATTGGCTTGATGAGCGGCGCCAGCCAATGTTTCTGGCTCACTCATATAACTAGACAGAGACATAATGCCGCCTAAGGTTTTTCCATACCGGGTGCCTAGATGCAAGGCGATCACGCCACCTTGTGAGAAACCCGCTAAGACTATTTTATGGGCAGGGATCCCTCGATCAATCTCTTGGTTGATGAGATCCTCAACCAAGGCTGCGGATTCGAACACCCCGGCACTGTCGGCTCTATTATTGAAGTCCATGCTAGTAATGTCATACCAAGCACGCATCTGCATGCCATTATTAATAGTGACGGCTCGTGTTGGGGCATGGGGGAAAATAAAACGTATGCCTAAGGCTTTAGGCAAATTTAACTCGGGCACAATAGGCGCAAAACCATTGCCCGAATCACCCAAGCCATGCAACCAGATAACGGTCGCCTTGGTTGTAATGGTAGGATTAACCTCAACCGTTTCTAATGCTTGTCTGCTCATTAATGGGCTCGTCCTGCTATTTTCTAAGGGAAATGGCTTGTTCTGCTTGTTTGCTACAGGCTTCGTCTAGGAATGACCAAAACTCTACACCAGTGCGTTCATCTATCCATAAATCATCCTGAAAATTAAAGTGATGACCGTTAAATTTTGTGGCTACCCACAGCTGTTGCAACGGCGGTTGTTTATTGATGATTATCTTAGTGCCATTCTCAAAGGTCATACTAAGAATGCTGCCGGCCGATTCATAATCAATGTCCACTTCACATTCGTCTAGCATCTCTTCTATGCTGATTAATAAGTCTTCGGTCATTTGATGATATTGACTTTCGTTCATGATGTTTTCGCCTATCTGATTATTTTGCTATGGATCTTAAATAGCTGCGTATTGTGTAGAATAGGAATATGCTAACATTGCTAGCCAATAGCGACATAATAATTAATAGCTAAAAGATCAATATGCCACAGACTCTCGGAAATTTATTTATACTTGCCGCTCCTTCTGGAGCCGGAAAATCTAGCTTGATCAAAGCCTTGTTGGATAAACATCAAAGTACCGATGTGCACAATAATGCTATGCAAGTGTCTGTTTCTCATACTAGCCGTGCGCCGCGACCCGGTGAAGTGGACGGTCAAGAATACCATTTTGTTGATCGCACAACATTTGAGGGGCTAATTGAGCACGATGCTTTTTTTGAATGGGCTGAAGTATTTGGTAATTATTACGGTACCTCAAAAATTGTGATAGATCAGACCCTACGTCAAGGTATCGATGTATTCTTGGACATAGACTGGCAGGGGGCCCGGCAAGTCAAAGCGCAAATTCCCGACACCGCCACCATTTTTGTGGCTCCGCCCTCTCAGCAAGAATTACATAGGCGCCTAACCGAAAGAGGACAAGACTCCCCTGAGGTGATAGCACAGCGTATGACCCAAGCGGTGTCTGAAATTTCTCATTATCATGAGTTCGATTATATAGTGGTAAATGACGACTTTAGTGCGGCCCTTAACGAGTTAGATGCCATAGTGAGCACTAGGCGTTTGCGTAAAGAAAAACAAATTATTCGGCACCAACAATTGTTTGAAAATTTATTGGGTTGTGAATAATAGGTCAGATCTTAGATAAATAGATCAAATAGCTTTTAAACTACCTCATTAGCCAGTATACTATGCGACCATTTTTTGTACATCCATCCGACGGAGATCACCATGGCCCGCGTAACAGTTGAAGACGCTGTAGATAAGATTGGCAACCGATTTGATTTGGTTTTAGTGGCTGCTCGTCGTGCTCGCCAAATTGCTATTGAAGGCAAAGAGCCATTAGTTGCTCGTGGCAGTGATAAGCCTACAGTAGTAGCATTGCGTGAAATTGAACAAGGTCTAGTGACAGCTGATACCCTTGAAGCTGAAAGCTTAATTGACCAACAAGCACAAGATCAAGCTGAGTTTGCTTCTGTGACTAATATCTTAGCAGAATAACACTCGATTTTTGTTTCTTGTATATTAGGCCAATACTGGTAAGTTTCATTCTCGACACTATATCCGTATTGGCTCAATCTTTTGACATTACTACCCTCAGTGAAATCCGGCTAAAATACCTACCTTAAAGACTAATCTGTGTTGCTTTAGCAATGAATTTTAGTATAGACGTTGGCTTCCCGTTAAAATCCCCGTATTCTTAGTTCATCCAGTTATGATTAAAAGCGTTGAGTGTGTATCTTTTTGAGGGTTTAAAACAAAAGTTAGAAACGTATTTGCCACCAGACAAAGTGGCGGATACCGAGCGCGCCTTTATTACTGCGCGTAATGCCCATAGTGGACAGATGCGCTCCAGTGGCGATCCCTATATTACCCATCCAGTAGCGGTAGCGGCGATCTTAGCGGACATGCGCCTAGACCATGAAACGCTCATGGCAGCGTTATTACATGATGTCATCGAAGATACCCACCACAGTAAAGAAGATCTCAGTGCTCAGTTTGGTCAAACTGTGGGTGAACTGGTTGAAGGGGTCAGTAAACTCGAAAAAATCCATTTTAGTAGTAGCCAAGAAGCCCAAGCCGAAAACTTCCGCAAGATGATGATGGCGATGGTGCAAGATATTCGGGTGATACTGATCAAATTAGCCGATCGTACTCATAATATGCGTACCTTAGGGGCATTGCGCCCAGACAAGCGTCGCCGCATTGCCCGTGAAACCCTAGATATCTATTCGCCTATCGCCCATAGGTTGGGGATCCATGATATTAAAAACGAGCTTGAAGAATTGGGCTTTCAGGCCATGTACCCTTTGCGTTATCGTGCCCTTAAAGGGGCAGTGAAACAGGCTAGGGGTAATCGTAAAGAAATTATCGAGAACACCCGCAATGAAGTAGAAACTAGACTGGCGGCGGTGCAAATTAATGCCATTGTCACCGGGCGTGAAAAACATCTGTATTCCATTTATCGTAAGATGAAAAATAAAGAATTGATGTTTAACGAAGTGATGGACATCTACGCTTTTAGGGTAGTGGTAGATTCGGTAGATCATTGTTATAGAGCACTTGGTGCCATGCATGGCTTGTACAAACCTATAGAGAGTCGCTTTAAAGACTATATCGCTATCCCCCGCACTAACGGTTATCAGTCTTTGCATACCTCACTGATTGGCCCCCACGGTATACCAGTAGAGATCCAAATCCGTACCCACGAAATGGATCATATGGCCGATAAAGGTGTGGCAGCTCATTGGCTATACAAAGATAGCAAAGATAGCAGTGATACTACGGCTCAAGCTCGGGCCCGCAAATGGATGCAGTCACTGATTGAATTGCAACACAGCGCCAGCTCATCTTTTGAGTTTGTGGAGAACGTGAAAACCGATCTATTTCCAGATGAAATCTATGTGTTTACTCCAAACGGGCAGATCATTGAATTGCCATTAGGCGCCACGGCAGTGGATTTTGCTTATGCCGTGCACACAGATGTGGGCAACTCTTGTGTTGGGGTCAAAGTAGAGCGCCGCACTTATTCATTAAGTAAACCCTTAGACAATGGTCAGACAGTAGAGATCATTACCTCACCTCGAGCCAAACCCAATGCTAATTGGTTAAACTTTGTAGTCAGTGCTAAGGCCCGTTCTCACATTCGCCATTATTTGAAGAATCAGCGCTCCGAAGAAGCGGTGACTATGGGCAATAGATTGCTTAGGCATGCTCTGGGCAGTACTAAGTTAGACGAAGTGCCCCAAGAAGATATTGATCGGGTGGTGCTAGAAACCAAACACAATGACTTTTCGAGTTTGTTGGCCGATATTGGCTTAGGTAATGAACTTAGCGCTATTGTAGCGAGAAGGTTATTGGGTGAGTCGGCAGATCTAGGTGACAAACACCAAACTAAAGTGGCCATCAGGGGCACCGAAGGACTATTGGTATCCTACTCTCGTTGTTGTCACCCTATCCCTGGTGATGAAATTGTGGCCATACTGAGTCCAGGACGAGGCATGGTGATCCACCAAACGGGTTGTAGCAATATCCGTAAACTGAGCAAAGAAGAGCCCCACAGAGTATTAGTGATGCAGTGGGATGAGCGGGTAGATGGCGAGTTCCATACTACAGTGCGGGTTGAGCTGATCAACCATCAAGGCACCTTAGCCACCTTGACCAGTACGGTTGCCAGCGGCGGTTCGAATATTGTTGGTTTGCAGACCGAAGAAAAAGAAAGCAATGTGTATTACATTGATCTTGAGTTAACCACCAAGAACCGTGTACAACTGGCCAACGTTATGCGTAAAATCCGTGCTATGCCAGAGGTGCAACGGGTGTCTAGGCACAGTCAAACCAAACAAAATTAAGTCTCGCTAATATTAGCGCAACCCTATAAGGAAATTTATTATGTCTAAATCCGTTATTCATACAGATAAGGCACCACAAGCTATTGGCACTTATAGCCAAGGGATCAAAAGTGGCACAACCGTTTACTTATCTGGACAGATCCCATTGGATCCTCAGAGCATGGAAATTGTTTCTGAAGATTTTGCCCAGCAAGCTCACCAAGTATTTAAGAATGTGCAAGCTGTCTGCGAGGCGGCGGGTGGCGGCACTAATCATCTCGCCAAGGTCAATATTTTCCTTACCGACTTATCTAATTTTGCCACGGTAAATGAAATTATGAGTCAATATTTTAGCCAACCTTATCCTGCTCGTGCCGCAGTACAAGTCAGTGCGCTGCCTAAAGGTGCGCAAATTGAGATAGACGGCATAATGGAATTACCCGAGTAAATCTGGCTTACGCCTTAGGAAGATAAAATGGCCGCCGAAGTGAAAATGTCACCCCAGCGTTATGCACGTATCAGGCAATTGCTTAGATTGCGCCAGCCTAGTTTGACCTTGTGTTTAGAACAGGTGCATAAACCCCACAATGTATCGGCCATAGTGCGCAGTTGTGATGCGGTAGGTGTACACGAGATCCATGCCGTTTGGGATAAAAAAACCAAAATGCGGAAAAGCACGGCTATGGGCAGCCAAAACTGGGTGTATACCCAAGTACACCCCACCATCGAAGAGGCCATCGGCCAACTTAAAGCCCAGAAGATGCAGGTGCTGGTGACCAACTTGTCTGATCAGGCAGTGGATTTTCGTGAAATAGACTATAGCCAACCCACCGCTATTATTCTCGGTCAAGAAAAACACGGGGCCACAGAACAGGCCATAGCCATGGCCGACACAGATATTATTATTCCTATGGTGGGCATGGTGCAATCTTTAAATGTGTCAGTGGCGGCGGCATTAATTCTGTATGAAGCTCAGCGCCAGCGTACCTCTTCTGGCATGTATGAGCAGCAACAACTGTCTGAGCAAGCCTGCCAAAAAATGTTGTTTGAAGGGGGCTTTCCTATCCTCAGAGATATCTGTGATCGCAAATCTATGACCTACCCTTATATTAACGAAGAGGGCCATATTGAGGCGGACCAAGACTGGTGGCAAGAATTACAAATGACCAAAAAGGGTCATAGGCAAATGCTCGCCAACCAAGATTAATGGTTGTTATGGGGCAAATTCTGGCAGGACGATTGCAATTTCCTCCACTGTGATAGGCTGATCACTTGGGTGATTTGCGGTGTCAATATAATCCCGCCACCCACCATAATCCAAGGCACTAATTAAGATAACCGATTGCTGTTGCCGATCCTCTGGCTGAAATACCGGTGCATGGTGACCTAACCAATAGGCTCGTAATTGGATCGGATGCACAGGGTATGGGCTAATATAGAAGTCTTCAGGATTGTCTAAGGTGAATATTGAGCCCATGCCAATATCGGCAGTAGGTCTAGTCACTTGGCTTTGTTCATCAAGGTAAATATGCGGAGCAAAGTGGGCTACTGTCCATATTAGTGGAGAGTTGCCATAGGCTGGAGAATATAATAGGCCTATTTGCAATCAAGTGATTTTATTATTCTTTTACGAAAGTATAATTTTAGTGCTCGGGTCTACATGAATGCACTTTTTGTGCCCCTTATTATTTTTAATTAAAGAGAGTTTTATGCATAAAATTTCACTGTTGGTTTGGTTGTTAGCCACTGTTTCGTTGTCCAGCCTGGCCCTTGATCGCACAAAAATCGCCGACGCTGCAGAAAATGTCACCCCTTTATTAATTGGCCAAATGGCGCCTAATAGCAAACTGCAAACTGCCACTGGTGATCCTGTCAGCCTTAAAGCCTTGACCATGCAAAAACCGACAATATTGATTTTTTACCGGGGTGGCTGGTGTCCTTACTGTAGCCGTCAGTTGTCAGGCTTAAAAGATATCGAAGGGCAGTTAGATGAGTTAGGCTATCAAATTTTAGCCATCTCTCCAGAAACCCCAGCCCAACTGCAAGAGCAGAAATTACAGACAAAGTTTAGCGTCCAGTTATTGTCTGATCCAGAGTTGCAAGCCATCAGTGGTTTTGGTGTTGGCTTTTATGTGGCTAATGAGACCAAAGACAAATATAAATCCACATGGGATATTGATCTTAATAGCCAAAAAAGTTCAGGGCGAGCGGTTTTGCCAGCACCAGCGGTATTTATCCTCGATACCAATGGCGTCGTTAAGTTTAGTTATGTTGATCCAAATTTTAAGAGCCGTATCTCTCCTGAACTATTGTATCAAGCCGCAAAGTTCTCTTTGTAACACTTGGCCTTGAATAAAAGGGCAGACAGTGTCAGCCCTTTTCCAGTGCATTGATTAACCAGTGTGGCTGGCAAAACACGATCAATAATCAACAATACAAGAAAAAGTTTATGTATCTAGACACTCTTTAAACAGGGTGTTTATTAGGCGAGATAACGAGTCCAGACTGAGCTAGGTTTATGGCCTAAGTCTATTTGCTTGCTTCATTCCGGCAATTTTTCGATTATACTCATAATATCAATGAGTTCGAGTAGACCTAATGAAAGCCTTACCTACATTCTTGTGGTTGATATCTGTATTGTTTTTGTGCAATGTCTCGGTCAGTTATGGGGCCACACAGCCAAGTTTTGCAGACTCACCAGAACAAGTTACGCCACTATTAAATGGTCAATTTGCGCCTGATGTGATGGTGCAAACCGCCTTTGGCGAAGACGTCAATTTGCGTGAACTGATCGAGCTCCAACCTAGTTTGGTGCTTTTTTATCGTGGTGGTTGGTGTCCTTATTGTAATAGGCAATTTAAAGATTTATTACAGGTGGAGCAACGTATCCTAGACTTGGGCTACCAGATTATTGCCATTTCACCTGATAGCCCAGAGCGCTTGCAACAACAAAAAACCCATACAGATTTTGATGTCACCTTGATTTCCGACACTAGCCTAAAGGCTATTGAAGCCTTTGGCTTAGGTTACTTTTTAGAAGATAAATTGGCCCAGCAATATAGATCTAAAGTCGGGGCTATTTTGGTGACCGACCAAGGCACTGAAAAAGTGGTACTGCCGGTGCCCGCGGCTTATGTGTTCGATGCCAGTGGGTTAGTGTATTTTCAATACGTCAACCCTAATCATAGGGTACAGGTTTCACCCGTGTTATTGCTCTATGCTGCGCAGCTAGCCAAATGAGACAAGATGATTTAATGGTTTTACTCTAGTGCGTGGTTTAGCCCAAACACCCATTACTGAATTAAAAGGTGTGGGCGCCAAAGTGGCCGAAAAACTGTTAAAATTAGACATCAGATCGGTGCAAGACTTGTTGTTTCATTTGCCCCACAGATATGAAGATCGCACTCGTCTCTATGCAATAGCAGACTTACAACCGCATTTATTTACCAGTATCCAAGGTCAAGTGATGTCTTGTGATATTCAAATGGGGCGCAAACGTATGTTGGTGGTGAGGATCAGTGATGGCACTGGCACTGTGACCTTACGTTTCTTTCATTTTAGTTCAGCACAAAAAAATCATTTAGCGGTGGGCGCAAATATTCGTTGTTTTGGCGAAGTCAAAGCAGGCAAATTTGGTCTTGAAATTATGCATCCTGAATACAAGAGCATTCAGCCAGATCAGCCTCAAGTTGATCAAGAATCATTGACCCCAGTCTATCCGGCTACCGAAGGTATTAAGCAACTTAGCTTACGCAATCTGTCCGAACAGGCCTTGGGTTTACTCAGCAAAGGGGGATTGACGGAATTATTACCAGCAGGTCTGTACCAACAACAAGTGGGCTTAGTTGAAGCCTTGCTGTTGGTGCACAGACCCGCACCTGAAGTGAGTATTGAGTTGTTACAGGAGGGTAAGCATCCGGCCCAACAAAGGTTAGTCTTAGAAGAATTATTGGCGCATCACCTCAGTGTGTTAAAGGTACGCCAGCAAAGCCAACAACAAGCCAGTTATGTGATACAACCCGCAGAGCACTTATTAAACGACTTCTTAGGCAATTTACCTTTTAGTCCCACAGGTGCCCAAAGTCGAGTAGTGTCTGAGATCCAGCAAGACATGCAGCAAAGCTGGCCTATGATGCGTTTGGTGCAAGGTGACGTTGGTTCAGGCAAAACCTTAGTGGCGGCTATGGCTGCTTT
>JAWUWP010000053.1:0-71056 GCA_034111785.1 Paraglaciecola sp. | reverse complement strand
TATTATTTTGCACTGCACCGGTACCATCAAGCATAATTTCAAAATCAAGATTTTCAGCCTCATAAGCGCTAAATTTAGTTTCTGGTGCAATTGGGCCGACTAATTTATTACACTTATCACTGTAGGATATGTTGTGCTTCTGCGTAAAGCTGGTCGGGTTTAACATCACGCCAAACTGGTTGCTACCGTCAATGGCTTTTATGCTAAGTCTTTCAGTCACTTGGCTTACCTCTCTCTGGGTTCAGCTCGAACGTTAAGTAATAAGCGTCGCAAGTTTTGAGTGTGCTCACCTTGGAGTTGAGCATCCTGGCAACTTGAACTTTCTACTTTATCCTTGGGTTCATGGCTGTTGCTGGTAATATTGGACTTAATGATCATCTGCTTCACTTCAATGCTCATAATTTATAAGATCCTAGAGGAGTGGTTATAGCAAAGTTCGATTTCTTCAATCGCTACTTCATTTTTAGTCGAATTAAAACTATCTATTTTCCAATTCACCGGATACGCCCCAATAAAATGCCAAGTCCTGACCGCAAAGCCTTTTTCGTCTAAGAGTAAAATCGATAAATCTCTTAATGTTAATGAAGAAAACCCCCCAGTAAAAAAATCCTGACACCAAAGCATTAAGGGGGATGACACACTACAAATCCCCCGTTTTAATACTAAATTACTAAATTTAACGGATTTAGGTAAATGATAAACAAAATTGTCACTGCCACCTTCTCGATATTCTTCCGTTTCTATTTGAGAGCCTATGCCAGATATGTCTTGAAAAGCGCTATCTACCCCCGTAAGACCAACATCAAGGAAAAACACTTGAAAATGAAAGGCGGGTAAGGGCCATATATCCGTACTTTGAACTGAACCGTCTGCCATAGTGCTATTCCTAAACGCTTGTGCTGTTAAACCTTATCCCCATTCCCCTTGAAAATATGGTGTTAAGTCCGCTTTAAAAGATCATGGAAATAAACCGTCATAGGCATGCTATGACGGCGATGTTTGACTTTGTTACGCGTTAGCGATAACTAATCCTTCATGAGCGAGTTCTATTGTCTCAACCGCCACTTCATTACCATCGGCTTTCATGTCGGTGCCGGTGATTTTTGTTGGCCAAGCATTGGTTAGTGTCCACACCATGGTGGGTGCGCCACTTTCATCTAATAAATTAATAGTCACTGCGGTTCTAGCCACGGTATTCATCTTAATCTGTTGATACCAATCCCAAAATTTATTGTCTTTGACAAACACGCCTTTTTTCAAGGTGACATTGCTAGACTTAATCAGTCCTGGCATTTTCACCGTCGAAAACACCGGATTATTCCCCGCTCGGTATTCTATAATTTGTGCTTCTATATCCAGCCCTGATACTTCCTGAAAGGAAGAAACCATACCTTCACCTGCACCACCTGCCCATTTAACTTCAAAATGAAATTTAGGCATGGGCCATACTGTTTCGCTTTGTACTGAACCATCATCAGCCATAGCAGTTCTCCTTAAATATAATAATTAATGTAAAATAACGTCATTACGCCAGACATCATGGCGAACACTTTAAGACTTGTTAAGACTTTTGCATTTGTTGTTGAAAAGTAATTTCAATAAATTCTGCTGGTCTGGTAATAGCGACCAACACTGTCACTCTTAAAATACCTTCAAGAATATCTTCACCACTCATGGTACTTCCTAAGCCAACACTCACACTAAACGCATCACTGGGAGATGAACCGGCCAGGCCACCGCGTTTCCAAATACCAGTTAAAAAATTGGTGATCATGCTGTTTATTGTCACCCAAGTATTAGCCGTATTAGGTTCAAAAACATAAGCCTTAGCCGCTAAGCGAATCGATTCTTCTAGCATGATCATCGTTCTTCGCACACTAATATAACGCCAGTCTAAGCTGTTACCATCTAACGTTCTTGCACCCCAAACCAAGGTTCCTTCACCAATAAAAGTACGGATGGCATTAATAGATTTACCTTGGGTGGTCACATTAAGATCTTCTTGTTCATCATGTGAGATATTAACCGCCGGAGAGATGACCGCACTTAAACTTACGTTCGCTGGCGCTTTCCATACGCCACGAGCGTTATCAACCATGGTATAAATACCGGCCATCGCCGCGGCAGGAGGCAGTAAGTTAAGTTGCTCTTTCATCTCTTTTAAAATGCTTTTATAAGCATTACTGGTTGAGGTTAAGGTTTTATCTAATTGACCTGCTTCCTTATTTTTTGTTTCTGCAGCGTCAACCGCTGCTGCTTCGGCAGCTTCTTTGCCAGGATCGTCAGCAGCAAGGTCTTGCGCGGTTTTATCCGCTTCTTTCGCCGCAGCAACAAAATCAAGCTTCGCTATTTCATCGGCCATTTCCTGTTTTTTAGCCGCTCTTAACTTATTACCAGCACTTTTAAGTTCTTCTTCCGATAATTTCGTTAAATCACTAAAGTTGTTGTCTAGCTCTGCGCTTAATAACGAAGCCAACTGTTCAATGCTATTGATATTTTCGAAACTGATATCATTGTCTTGGACGATAGTGGTATTTAACCAAGGATAATAAGCGGCAGAATAATCAAGATAATTGACCCCTAATTTAGACCGAAAATTGTTAATGCAATCCCCTGATGCGTCTTGACGGTCTTTATCTCCGCCCCAAACATCAAGGATGGCAACACGATTTCTCATCTTACCACCACAGTGGGCTAGAGACGCTTGCTGCACACTGATGCAATTATCTTCATCCAATAATATCGCTTCAGGGATCACGACTATGGTGGGCTCCTGCTCTTTTAGTAGAGGTTCAATACCTGCTTTGAGTTTTGCAGCATCCACTTTGTCAGTATAACCACCCACTGAAACAATGTAGCAAGGGCCGCCGCCATTTTGAAAAAACAACTTCATACTGAAATAGAGGGTATGTTTATCGTTTGATTGACTTAACCAATACGCTTTATTAGCCACCGAAAATGCCGATTCTTCCGGAGAGTCACCCTGTTCTTCACTTATATCAAATGAAGGACTTGGCGCACCACCATAATAATTATGAAAATCAGACATTGACGTAATTCGCCAAGGCTTATTTCGTAGGGTTTTACCAGCATTACTGGCAATTTCTGTGTAACCGATAAAAGCAGGTACTGCTGTTGCAACTTCAACGACTGAATTTGGAAAAGCATTTTTTTCTACGATATACACACCTGGAGTTTTCATCACAGCCATAATTCATTCCTTTTTAACAATTAACGTAAATTTCTGATAGTGCGCTCTTGTTGCCATCAATAATCACTTGATACAGTTGACTCGCTGAGGCTACTGGTAGTTGTTTTATTAACACTTTACTGCCATTTCTTTGTGCTATTTTTAATTGAAAACGATAATGGGATCGAGCTTGTAATACCAATGTCCTGTCAGATTGAAAGGTAAACGCTTGTTTACCTCCTGGTAATAACTCTTCCCCAGCCGCTTTAAAATTAATTTTTTCATCTAAATCGGTAATAAAAACCTGTTCATTTAATGGCAAGCCCATCACATAGTATTTCCAAATAGTTGACTTTGCTTGGAAGTCAATCACAAAATTAGGCGAATGTTTCCCCGTAATAAAATATTTAATGGCACTTTGTTTTATGTTTATTTTAACCACAAAACAAAGCTTATTTTGCACGTCAGTATGACTGACAAGCCCTCTTTCTCGCAGTGTAGACACCGTGAGTAAATCACTTTCGCTGACAAATTTTTCTTGGTGTAGTTTTATCGGATCCGGCTCAGCTATAGCGGGAGTTTCAGGTATATCTTGCTCGATAAAATCATGTTCAAAAAAAAATAGTGCGGCTTGCTTAACATTCGAAGACCTTAAAACTGGAATGTCAGTGTAATTGCTAAAATAGGGATCAGTACAAAATACTTTAAATTCCAGTTCAAAGGGCTCTTCTTCGTCCTGGGTAAACAAAGCCAAGGTATCGGCCTGATCTAAATCAGCGAAAATATTCATCCCCGCTGAACTTGAACGAACAATTAAGTTTGCATTTTTCATCAACCGGCAAGTTTTTTCGATTGCTACAAAGTCAAGTTGATGACACAGCCCATCAACAAAATAATTGTGCTTGATAGTTAACTGAAAAAAAGGCTTATAGATGCTCATCAATCACCTTAACTTTTCAAGCTGAGGTTGCGGTTGATTGACAATTGAATGTTGAGCTAGAACCGCGTTGCTATTTATTGTCACCGTCCGGACTCGGTAAACAATTGAAGGTATGTATTTGGCACCAAACATACTCCACATACTGCTTAAATCTTGGCGAGGTATATTTTCAATCTCCAATATCAGTTTTTCTATATTTGGCGGAAGATCTGGGGAGTTTTCGTGATTAAACACTGACTGCTGTTGGAAAAAAGTGATCGCAGTCGAAATGAATTTTAACGCCTCTAAATAGTTTGCCCCGGTAAAATTTGCCGCAATAACAATAGAAAGATTTAAATAAATAGGTGCATTGGTTACCGCAACACGATTTGAACCAACATGATTGACTCGCTGCTTAGGCATAGTGTCTTTTTCCATATTAGCGAGAAATACCACCACTTTATTGTTTGTACTTGGCACAGCGCTACCATCATTCTCCATTAAATTAGAAACAACAACGATATCTTCGTTTAACTCAAAAATGTTTTTAAAATGCGCATTTAATCTATCTGTAATATATTTTATACTTGAAAGTAACATGTGATGACCTAGTTATATTTTTGTATGAACTATCGCTTTCAATTCAAATTCTAAGACCCATGTCGCAAAAAAACATTTAATTGACCTAAATATCATGTGCATTAATCAATCGAAAATAATTTCAAATTAGACTAACTGTTTTTTTCCAAAAAATACATTACACGACATTACACGACATTACACGACATTACACGAGGCAAACTAGCGGACGTTTTGTGGAAAAAAACATCCGATCGATTGTTAAGTTTGGCAATTATTCATCCCCCTTTAAAATCAACCTGAGTTAAATAGATAAGCATGTTATTCAATTAATGCCCATCCGCTTAAAGACAGTGTGGCGTGTAAAGTGTGGCGTGTAAAATGATGCGATCGGGTTGGGATAGCAAGTTTAGAGCGGAAACACTGCTTGGTTAAAAAACCAACAAGGTATGATTTTGCCCTGCGAGATTACGCATGCCAGTTGATATCAATTTTTATGTGTAACTACAAAGTCTCGTGTCATATTTCCCTTAGAGAAGGTGCTATTCCCAGCACATCTATTACGCATATTTAAGGCTTAGATCAGATCCGGAATTGCCCGACCATAGTCGCTAATTGCACACTTAAGTGTGCCAACTGCGCGCTGGCCTGGGAGGTTTGTTGTGCTCCCAATTCTGTTTCCTCAGAAACCATCTGGATATTCACCACACTACGAGCAATATCCTCCGTTACCACATGCTGTTCTCCTGTAGCAATGACGATTTGTGCATTCATATGCAGTATGGTTTCCACTGCTTGCCCAATTGACATCAATGATTCTCCGGCATTTTTTGCCAGGTCTACAGTTACCCGTGAACGGTCACAACTTTTGGTCATTACATCAACTGCCTTATTTGCTCCTGATTGTAATACCTCAATAAGGCTTTCAATTTGTTGCGTCGACTGCTGGGTACGCTTGGCCAAGGTGCGGACCTCGTCTGCCACCACTGCAAAACCGCGTCCTTGTTCGCCAGCACGAGCGGCCTCAATAGCCGCATTTAAGGCTAATAAATTGGTTTGGTCGGCAATGCTTTTTATCACCTCCAACACATTACCGATATTTTCACTGTGACCTTTTAATTGTTTGATTACATTGGCAGATTCTGCCACATCATCTGACAGGCCATTAATTGCCTGAACAGTTTGCTCTACGACTTGATTACCTTCTATGGCTGTCTTGTTAGCGCTGTCTGCTGCCTGAGAGGCTTTTTCAGCATTGTCATTCACTTCTTTCACCGTCGCAGTCATCTGAGTCATAGCAGAGGCCACCTGTTCAGTCTCTTTGTTTTGTTTGCTGACGCCTAAAGATGTTTGCTGGGTGATAACTGACATTTCCTCCGAAGACGAGGCTATTTGCGAGGTGACCAAGGCTATTTCGCTAATGATTTTTTGCAATTTTTGCACAAAATGATTGAAGTTTTGTCCTAGCTCACCCACTTCATCATTTGTCATAATAACGATGCGTTTGGTTAAGTCCCCCTCCCCCTCACTGATATCCTTTAGCATGGTATTGGTTAGATTTACCGGCTTTATAATGCCGCGGGCTAGCCACAATGAGAGGATAAAACTGAGGATTAAACCAGCGATCACAGATATTGACACTGTTGTATACACTCTTTGCCTGACAGAGGATGCAATTTCTCGTTCTACTTTTAGCAATTCTGCGGAAATAGACGACGCTTTGTTGGCTGATTCGAATAATAACAAGGTCACTGTGGCAAGACTAAGATCCGCCTCTTTGGTGGTCTCAATCAACGAGTTATATTGGTTTATATTACCCTCCAACTTTGCTAAAAGTTGCACAGTTCGCTCCCCTTTTATCATGGTTTTTAACTCAGGGATTTTACGCTTAAGTGCATTTATTAATTCAGAGATAGACTTTGCTAATTGAACATCCCCGCTGTCATGATAGTTGCTAAGCAGTGGTTGTATTTCGTTAAAGGAGTCTTTAAATGCCTTGGCAGCCAAATAGAGATAAAACTCATCAAAATCGCTCTGATTCTGCTTATAAAATGTTTCTATTGAAGTCAGTACCAGATCAATTTCAAGATTGACTGATACCGCAGTCGCTTCTGAGGATGCCTTTGCGCTATCATAATTTTCTTTTTCGATAGTGAGGTTTACGAACTTTTCTTTAAATCGATTGATCGCATCTTGGATGATATCAACTTGGCTAATACTAGCATTGTTTGCCATCAATGGTTTAGTCTTAGATAAGCTATCTAGGGCCGCCTCAACGTTTTTCATCGTTTTTTGTGTCAATTGAGGATCTGCGGTGATCATAAAGTCTGCTTGTGCTAATCGAGCTCGATACATAAATGTATCAGCGTAAGAAATAGCCGAATAAATGCTATTTTGTCTTTCTAGCTTTGTGAGACTAAGGATGGCGAAAGCACCTATTGATAAAATAATCAGAGATAGAGATCCAAGCGACAACATTAATTTAACTTTTATCTTCATATATTAATCCTTAAATACCTTCTATTTTGTTAATGAGAAGAGCGCGTCTGTGCCCTATTTCCATAAAAACTGAGTCTAGAGTTCATAATTATTAAAAAATATACGCCTTGATTGTATTTAAACTCAAAGCTGGCCAAAACTGCTGGAATACAATCAGAAATATATTTACCCACGCTCGGGCATATATTACTTTTAAAGTAAGTAATAGCGTTGGCTCTAAAAAAATTATCGGCTTGGCTTTAATTGCAGGTTTTGCAATCTCTTTAGCCATTCAACTCGAAAAAACGTCTCTAATATTTACGTAGTGCCTTATTTTTAACAAGTCGTTTATTTCTGATTCAAAGGAAGGTTTTTCCGACAAACAACACTACAAAATAGAATATATGGTAAATAAATTCGGACGCAGTCATTTAAATAACCGCTTACTCGCCAATCTGCGGGATTTTGAGATCTTACTCAATAATGAAAAGACATTAAAACTGTCCCGTCGTTATCGAGATGATATTAAAAAGCAATTGCAGATTTAG
Organism: Paraglaciecola sp.; assembly: GCA_034111785.1. GTDB lineage: Bacteria > Pseudomonadota > Gammaproteobacteria > Enterobacterales > Alteromonadaceae > Paraglaciecola. Next base: position 63,342 of record JAWUWP010000053.1, on the reverse strand, counting down.
TAAGCTCATCAGGTTCAATTAGTAGTACATCGCAAACATAGGCAAACTTGCGGAAAATTCATTTTGGTTTGTTTCAATACCAATAAGCATGTGTCAGAATAAATCGGGTAAAACTAGTCGTCTTTTGGTGGCTCCCTTGATAGCTCCTTGGTGGTCCTTTTGAAAAAGGCTAAGCCGCTTCATTGATGCTCTCTTTCCCATAAAAATTCAGACGACGGAAATTGTAAATCATGTATTCGCTAAGGCCCTACCAGCAAGAAGCCGTTGATGCGACGGTTCGATATTTTCGACACCATAAAAAGCCTGCTTGTATCGTGTTGCCTACAGGGGCTGGAAAGTCCTTGGTGATTGCCGAATTAGCGCGTATCGCTAATGGTCGCGTACTTGTGCTGGCACATGTTAAAGAGTTGGTAGAACAAAATCATGACAAATTTGAAAGTTACGACCTAGACGCTGGTATATATTCAGCCGGCCTTGATAGAAAGGATATTGAGCACAAGGTTATCTTTGGTAGCATTCAATCCATTGCCAGAGCCGAGAAAGATTTTTTTGATGATTTCTCGCTTGTTGTTATCGATGAATGTCACAGGGTGTCACAAGAAGAGTCTTCCCAGTACCAGCAAGTACTCAGTATACTTAAAGAACTCAATGACGGCCTTTGTATACTTGGTTTAACCGCGACGCCTTACCGTCTTGGTATGGGATGGATTTACAATTACCATGATAAGGGGTTATTGCGCACAGATGAGGATCGTTTCTTTTCTCATTGTATCTATGAGTTGCCTATAGGTTTTATGATCCGTAATGCGTATTTAACGCCCCCTGTACTGATCGACTCCCCCGTGGCGTGTTACGACTTCTCTTCCTTGGATCTTAATAATAAGGGCCAATATTCTGCGCCTGAAATCGATAACATTTTGCAAGACCAATCTAGAATCACACCGTCGATTGTTGCTCATATCGTAGATTTATCTGAGGATCGTGCGGGTGTGATGGTTTTTACCTCTACGGTAAGACATGCCAAAGAAGTGCTCTCTTGCTTACCAAGTGAGGTTTCGATGCTAGTGACTGGGGATACGCCCGGTGCACAGCGTGATGATATTATTGCTCGGTTTAAGGATCGCAAAATAAAATATCTGGTTAATGTCTCGGTTTTAACAACAGGCTTTGATGCACCACATGTTGATCTGATTGCCTTACTGCGACCAACAGAGTCAGTATCGTTATATCAACAAATCGTTGGTCGGGGACTGAGGATTTCACAGGGCAAAAAGGACTGTCTCATTCTCGACTACACCGGGCTTGGCCACGATCTGTTTTCTCCGGAGATTGGCGAAAAAAAGCCGAACAAAGACACGGTCACCGTTGAAGTGCTTTGTCCTCAGTGCGGCCACATGAATGAATATTGGGGGATCAAAAATCCGGATGGCCTAGTGATTGAGCACTACGGCAGAAAATGTTTAGGTGCACATGAAGATCTCGATTCTAAAGAAATTATTAAGTGTGGTTTTTTGTTTCGATTTAAACGCTGCCCAAGCTGTCAAACGCAAAACGATATATCAAGGCGAGTTTGTGCAACCTGCGATCAGTTGCTAGTAGACCCTGATATGATGCTAAAGGAAGCGATGAGCTTGAAGGACGCACATATATTGCGTTGCGATTCGATGACATTTGAAAAAGACTGGGATAAAAAAGGCAATGAGCGACTAGAAGTCCGCTATTATGATGTTGATGGTGAGTTTCTTAACGAGTATTTTTATTTCGACAATTATTCAAAGCGCCAGGCCTTCTATCACAATTTTGTTCGCTCACATATCAAAAATCCTGGCCCAACATTTGACGTACAATCTTTACAGCAAGTCTATTTATGCCAGATGCTATTTGCTAAGCCTAAATTTGTCATCGCCAGACTTGTTCATAAGTTTTGGAAAGTGCGCGAAAAAGTATTCGAATGGTAAATAAGGTACTGTCAAACCCTCCGCGATAAATCCCAAACATCTAAAAAACGTTACCTTACTGCTTTAATTAAAGTTAATTTTAATTGAAAAGGTATCACATGCAATCCAACTAGCGGTAAGTGCTGCAAATGTTAGTGCCACCTCTAGCTTAATGACCAAGCCCCCATGATATAAGGGGCAATACGCAAGGCACTGGGAATTGGCCGCTAAAAGGTGTTAGAGTGATTTTATAGCCAATAAAAATTTAGAAAAAATGAAAATATTTTTACCCTTTGCCCCCTATTTAGTGGGCTGGTGCCTGTTGTTACTAAGCTCGTCTTTTTATTCGATTAGTTTACTTAATGGCCTGCTGCAATTAACGCTATTTGTGTTTGTGGTTTGCATACCCACCTGGCGCACTGGCCGCATGTCCTATGTGGATATTGGCTGGCCCTGGGGCTTGGTGCTGATTGGCATTCTCACCTTCATCTTCAGTGAGGGTCATGAACTTCGCAGTGGCATTGTCAGCATGGCTTACATCTTTGCCGGCGCCAGAATGGGCTTGGGCGCGCTAAAGATGTGGAAGTTGGGCTACCTCAAAAAAGAGTTTCCCCGTTATGAGTATCAAAAAATACGCTGGGAAAAAGCCGGTAAAAACAATATCCCCTTAGCAATGCAAGTTGAAGCCCTTGTGCAGGGCTTGGCTAACGCCTCATTTTTGGCGATACCCGCCTTCATTATTGCCTCAAACCCTAGTGCAGAATTATCCCTCTTAGAAATAATGGGCGTGGTGGTATGGATTAGTGCCTTTGTGATGGAGACGGTTGCCGACGCACAGAAACTGAAGTTTCTGCAAGGCAAACGCAAAACAGGGGAAAAGAATACCGTGTGTGATCTAGGACTGTGGCGCTACTCCAGACACCCCAATTATTTTGCAGAGTGGATGGTTTGGAATGGCTTGGTGATAGCCGCGATCCCATCATGGCTGGCCTTATATAACAGCGAGTCGCTGCTGATTTGGGGCTTATTGGGAGGCGGGCTGTTGTGTACATCCAGATTCATGTATACCACTTTGGTTTATTACACCGGCGCCGTGCCTTCTGAGCATTATTCTGTGCTGAAACGCCCGGCCTATAAAGACTACCAGGCCAGTACCAATATGTTTTTCCCGGGCAAAGCAAAGAATAAATAAGACAAGGGTATTCAAAGTGTGCTCAAGACAAGCGCCAACCGCTGTGGTGCAAACCAGTTTTGCATGGCTTGTGAGCAGGCTGACCTGAAGGTTGTTCAGGCTGAGGATCAGTAGACACTCACTTCATGGTCTAAGGCTTGTACTCTGACTTCGTCTTAGTGATCTGCTACGAATAGGTTACCCACCGAGTCGGCGGTCAGCACCCGATGTGATATTACCTTGGGTCTTCCCTTTTATGGCTATCTAGCATGGGGTTGGCATAAACTGCAGGGGTAATAAAAATATTAACCGACCTTGTGATCATTGGATCCCAGTTCGGTTAACCCCCTCACGTAGCTTGTATGCCAATCTTAATCAATAACTAGCCTGTTTCCACTGGCAGAAAAGGACAGTTATTTTCTCTTTTATTGACAATTGTATCATTAAGTTTAGTGACTCCCATGTTATCCTTGCGCCTCGCGTATCGCGCACCAACCCTCATCAATGAAGATCTATTTATGCTATCAAAAGAAAACTCCCTACGGCTGCGGGCTAAGATCCTTGGATTACTCGGATCGGGTATTATCAGTGTCGGCCTTATTGCATTCTATAGCCTGACTATTTTATCCGATAAAATCGATAAATATGACAGTTTAGTGCAAGTCGAGTCCAATGCCAGTACCCAGGTTGACAATATCAATATCAATTTCAAACGCCAAATTCAGGAATGGAAAAACGTGATCTTACGGGGTCATAACAGCACAGATCGAGAGAAATATTGGCAACGTTTTTTACAACTGCAAACTGTTATCCAACGGGATGCACAAGGGTTCTCGCGCTTTGATATAGCCCCGCAATATTTACACCAGATGCGAGATTTCAGGGCTCAACATGCCGGTTTACTCGCTAAGTATCAACAGGGCCTTCAGAGCTTTTTGGCCAGTGACTTCTCACATATACAAGCCGATACGCTAGTACGTGGCATAGACAGAGCGCCGACTCAGCTATTAGAAAGGCTTGCCAAAGACATGCATGACTCGACAATCTTACACAGTGAACAAATATCAAAGGCTGCTGCTAGTTCTATGTTTAACGCCTCTGTGGCTATTTTGCTGGCGATTATTTTTTGTGGTATCACCTCAAGCTGGTTTATGAACTCCAAGGTGGTCACGCCTCTGACATTATTGATTGAGCATTTGGATGCGGTCAGCCACGGCGATTATTCTACTCAGTTATTGCTCGACCGATCAGATGAAATTGGCAGTATGTCTGGAGCCATAGAGCTACTGAGGAAAAATTTGGTTGGCATTAGCGCAGAGCTATCTAGTACTCAAACCGACTTAGATCAAGTTTCCTATAGTCTACAAGATAGTGCGGCTGCCATTAGTCAAGGTGTGCGTGAGCAAAACCTAGGTACGGATCAGGTTACCACTGCCATGCAACAGATGACCCAAAAAGGCGAACAGGTGAAGCTCAGTGCCAATAAAGCCTCTGATGCTGCACAATCAGTGAATACTGCGGCCCAAAGCAGTCAAAATGTGATGCAGCAGACCATTGCGTCTATTACGCTGTCTGCTAAACAGATCCAAGATACTTCAGAAGTGATCCAGAAGTTAGATGAAGATGCGCAAAATGTCAGTAGTGTTATTGAAGTGATCCAGAGCATTGCCGAGCAAACTAACTTATTGGCCCTTAATGCTGCCATTGAGGCCGCTAGAGCGGGTGAACAAGGGCGAGGCTTTGCAGTGGTGGCGGATGAGGTGAGAACCTTGGCATCTCGTACCCAAAAATCCACAGAAGAAATTAAAACGATAGTGGGCAATTTACAGGCAGGTGCACAAAATGCGGTTAAAGCGATTGAGCAGGGTGATAGCCAATCTAAGGCCAGTGCCGACAAAGTCTTAGAAGCAGACAATGAAATTCAAAAAGTGACGGCGGCCATTGGTCAAATTAGTGAGCTGAATCAACAGATTTCAATTGCTATTGCCGAGCAAGCGGATGTTAGCTCGCAGGTAGTTGATCGTTTAGATGAGTTAGGCCAAATCGCCAAGACCAATCATATTCATGCTGAATCTTGTAGTGAGGATAATGTCACTCTAGGCAGGGTGAAAAAACAAATGGATGGCACCATTGCCAAGCTACAGGGTACAAGTTAAGAATAGTTGCGCTACAAGCCAGATTAGTATTACCTATAAAAAACTGGCTATTTCTGCCAGTGACTTTTTGTTTTTTGCATGTTCAGGTATGGTTGCGTCATCGGCAGGATAACCGACGATCAACAAAATGTAAGGGCGTTCGTTGTCGGGACGTTGGCATATTTTGGATAAAAAACTCATGGGTTTTGGCGTATGAGTTAAGGTGGCCAAACCACAACTGTGCAGGGCGTTGATCAGAAATCCAGTGGCTATGCCGACCGACTCGTGGACATAATAATTGTTCTGCTTAGTGTCTAACGTTGCTTCCCCGGTTTTTTGGCTAAAGATAGCAATTAACCAAGGCGCCAGTTCTAAATAATCTTTATTTGCATCAGTACCAAGAGGTTTAAGTGCAGCTAACCATTCTTCTGGCGCACGACCTGCGTAAAATCCTTGCTCATGGGCTTCTGCCTGCTCCCGCACTTGTCTTTTTACTTGGGGTGAATGTATCGCGGTAAAATGCCAAGGTTGATGATTTGCCCCATTGGGTGCTGTGCCTGCAGCCAGAATACAATTCTCTATTATGGCTTTATCTACCCCTCGAGTGCTAAATTTTCGGACACTATGGCGGCGTTTAATATCGGCATAAAATTGTTCTGAACGGGCCAACATTTCGGCTGCTGGGTATTCGATAAAATCCTTTAATGGCGATGCATCATGATCTTGCAAGGGGCTGGCCTCTGGGTCTTTTAAGGGGGAGACTTTTACTGTATTTTATTCTTATGGATTTTGCCAGACAATGCGTAGGGTATGCATGGTGCAATCCATAAAAAATAGCATATTTGAGTCTGCTGTTTTGACAACAGTGGGCAGTGGCGCAGCACCGCTTCGATCTTGGTTAAAAAGGCTTGGCCTGTTTGAGCTTTGCCAGTCTATTTGGGCTGACTAATAGCCCAAATAGAGCAAAGTTGAGCCTAACTAGGCCACCTTATTAGTTAAGGCACGACTGGCTAGATATTCGTTATAGGTGCCCTGAAAATTGATGAACTGGTGGTCGTGAATTTCCACTATCCTGGTGGCCAAAGAGGATACAAACTGTCTGTCGTGGCTGACAAATATCAAGGTGCCATCAAAGTTTTTCAAGGCATTGTTGAGTGCTTCAATGGCTTCCATATCCATATGGTTAGTCGGCTCATCCATGATCAACACATTGATATCCGCCATCATCAATTTGCCATATAACAAACGGTTTTTCTCACCACCAGAACAAACTCTGACATTTTTATTAAAATCGTCAGCACTGAATAATAAGCTACCTAATAAACCTCGTACGGCTAAATCATCGTGTTTGGGGGTGCGCCATTGTGACATCCAATCAAACAGGCTCAAGTCGCTATCAAAATCTTGAGTGCTGTCTTGCGGGCAATATCCTATGCTGGCATTCTCTGACCACTTAACCACACCTGTGGTGGCTTGTAGATCATCGATTAAACAGCGTAAAAAAGTGGTTTTACCCACGCCATTTTCGCCAATCACTGCTAATTTGGCGCCCGCTTCTAAAATTAACTCACCTTTCTCAAACAGTGGCTTGTCATCGTAACTGTGGCCTAATTGTTCGAGTATCAATGCTTGGCGATGTAACTTTTTATGCTGCTTAAGCTGAATTTTGGGTGTTCTACGGCTAGATGATTTGACTTCATCCAGACTGATTTTATCCATCCGCTTGGCCCTTGACGAGGCTTGCTTAGCCTTAGAGGCATTGGCAGAAAAACGGTTGACGAAGGCTTGCAGCTCATCAATTTCAGCACTCTTTTTCGAGTTTTCTGTATGTAGCTGTTCTTGAATGAGAGAAGACGCCGCTTGGAAAGCTTCGTAGTTACCAGGGTAGATACGCAATTCGCCGTAGTCTATATCCGCCATATGAGTACAAACTGAATTTAGAAAGTGTCTATCATGAGAAATAATGATCATGGTGCATCGTCGTTCATTGAGTACAGCGGCCAACCAGTTAATAGTATAGATATCTAAGTTATTGGTGGGCTCATCCAATAACAATATATCAGGATTGGCGAACAGCGCTTGGGCTAACAATACTCGTAACTTCCAGCCAGGGGCGACTTGTGCCATTAAGCCATAATGATAATGCTCGGCTATGCCAGCCTGCAGCAAGATCTCACCGGCTCTGGCCTCAGCAGTGTAGCCATCCATCTCCGCAAATTGTGTTTCCAATTCCGCTACGTGCATACCGTCGGCTTCGCTCATCTCGGCCTTGGCATAGATACTGTCACGCTCCTGTTTTACTTCCCAAAGTTTCACATCGCCCATTATGACTGTGTCGACCACAGTGAAAGCTTCGAAGGCAAACTGGTCTTGACTCAAGGTGCCCACTTTGTCCCCTGGAGAAAGCGACACGTTGCCAGAGCTTGGCACTAACTCGCCGCTTAGGATTTTCATAAAAGTGGACTTCCCACAACCATTGGCACCAATCAAACCATAACGATGGCCATGACCAAATTTGGCTGAGATGTTTTCGAAAAGTGGCTCAGCGCCAAACTGCATGGTGATATTTGCGGTAGAAATCAAAATTATGTATCCAGAAAAATAAGAAGAATGGGCCGAGCTGTTTTAATGCAGGGCAGATTTAGGCCGCGCATCATACGGAAAAGCCCAGCTAAAGTCGAGCCTAGTTGGTTGTTTATTGTGCAATAAGTGAAAGGAAAATAAGATTAATGTAGAATATTTCTGCGCTAAATTGTACTTCAAGCTGCGCCCTTGCTAGGATCAACCTAATAATTAAGCTTACGAGAGACCTTTTGATGTTTTTTAGTGGTCGCCCAGTTCTCTACATATTAGCCTTTATGCTGATCTTGAGCTCATGCGCCAGCGTGGAGCAAAAGATTCAGTTGGCTGTGCGTGCCCAAAATATAGAGATTATTCGGGACGATTACGGTATTCCTCATGTATATGGTAAAACCGATGCTGATGCGGTGTTTGGTTTACTTTACGCCCAAGCCGAAGACGATTTTAAACGCATAGAACGCAATTATATATGGGCCATTGGCCGCCTAGCGGAAATCGAAGGTGAAGGGGCGCTATATAGTGATTTGCGGGCCCGTCTATTTATGACCCTTGATGAAGCTAAACAAGCTTATGCCGACGCGCCTCCACCTCTTAAGGCCTTATGTGATGCTTTTGCTGATGGCCTTAATTATTACTTAGAGACTCATCCTGAAGTAACGCCTGCGCTGCTGACTCGTTTTGAGCCTTGGATGCCGATGTTTTTCTCTGAAGGTTCAATTGGTGGCGACATTGAACAAGTCTCTATTGCAGGGATCAAGGCGTTGTATTCTAACTTTGCAGAAGTGGCACAGCTGCAAAGAACTGATTTTGTCGAGCCGCAAGGTTCAAACGGCATCGCCATTTCTGGGGAATTAACTGAATCTGGCCATAGCATGCTGCTGATCAATCCCCACACCTCATTTTATTTTAGACCGGAAGTACATGTCGTCAGCGAAGAGGGATTAAACGCTTACGGTGCTGTTACTTGGGGTCAGTTTTTTGTCTATCAGGGCTTTAATGAAAAGAATGGCTGGATGCACACCTCAACTAAAGTCGACTTTATGGATGAATATTATGAAAGCATAGTTGAAAAAGGTGGCGATCTTTATTACTCATATGACGGTAAATTACTCGAAGTCATAGAGTCGAGCGTGACCCTTAAATATCGTGATGGCGAGAACATGGGCCTTAAAACCTTTCCAACCTATCGTACCCATCGTGGTCCTGTCACGCACATTAAAAAAGGCAAATGGGTGAGCACTCGATTAAATTGGGACCCAGTTAATGCCCTACAACAATCCTTTGTACGCACTAAAACTGCCGATCATGCTGAGTTTCGCAAGATGATGGATATGCGCACCAACTCTTCTAATAATACCGTATATGCAGATGCACAAGGCAATATTGCTTATTACCACGGTAATTTTATCCCAAAGCGTACCCTCGGCTACGATTATTCTAAACCTGTGAACGGTTCGAGTTCGCAAACAGATTGGCAGGGATTACACTCAGTGGCAGAGAGCATTTCTATTTTAAATCCAGCCAATGGTTGGATCCAAAATGCGAACTCTACGCCTTTTACCGCTGCAGGTGAATATAGTCCAAAGGCCCAAGACTATCCGACCTATATGGCACCGGATCCCGAGAACTTTAGGGGACAACATGCGGTGCAATTATTAACAGATATAAAAGATGTCAACTTGGAGCAGTTAATTGATCTGGCTTATGACACTTACCTGCCTGCTTTTGAGGCCTTGATCCCAGGGCTAATTGAGGCTTATACCAATGGCCGCAACCCAGATCCAGACATGGCCAAACCCATAAGGATTTTACGTAATTGGGATTATCGTGTGTCTACAAATTCAGTGGCTATGACCTTAGCCCACTTTTATGCCACGACTTACCTGATCCATGGCAGACAACCTAAAGATGTGACCTTCATGGAGCGTATTGAGCATTTTGGCAATAAAACGACTAGAGCCGAACGCTTAGAAATATTCACCAAGACCATTCAAACACTGTCTGCCGATTATGGAACATGGAACAAACCTTGGGGTGATATCAACCGTATGCAGCGTTTAAATGGCGACATCGATTTAGATTTTGATGACGACCAGCCCAGTATGGCTATTGGTATGGCTTCGGGGCGCTGGGGAGCCTTAGCTGCATTTGGTGCAAAGCGACAAGGTGGTAGTAAAAAATTGTATGGTTATCGCGGCAATAGCTTTGTGGCGGTAGTGGAATTTGCGGAGAAAGTCCGAGCAAAATCCTTACTTGCTGGTGGACAAAGTGGTGATCCTCGTTCTCCACATTTTTATGATCAAGCCCAGTCTTATGCCCAAGGTAAGTTTAAAGACGTGGCTTTTTATAAAGAGGACGTACAAAAACGCGCCATTGAAACTTATCGCCCCGGTCAGCGCTTAAACCATGACACTGATCACAACAGCAAACGTTAAATCAATCACTGTTGCTAGCCTATATTTGCCCTGAGCCTACTGCTTGCCCTCTACCCAACTAAGATATTGTTCAACAGGCATAGGCATGGCTATGCCATAGCCTTGACCAAATTCACAGTCTAGTTGAGCAAGGGTAGCGGCGATTTCGTCTGTCTCTATACCCTCTGCCACAGCGGGCTTATTATTAGCTTTAGCGATGGCCAAGATACTTTTAACCAATAACAAACTTTCAGGCTCTGCATTAATGCTTTTAATAAAGCGTTGGTCGATTTTTAATTTTGATATGGGCAAGGCATGGAAGTACGTGAGTGAAGAGTAACCGGTCCCAAAATCATCGAGGGAAAACCTGACGCCCAAGGCTTCGCACGCATCAAGAATTTTGCGGGTTGAAGCTAAGTTGCTTATTGACTCCATCTCTAGGATTTCGATTTCTATATCTTCGCCTGCCACATCTAGCTTAGCCAATAGGGATTTTAGTAAATAGGGGAAGTGGGGATTTTCGAGGGAGCTTGAATTCACATTTAGACTAAATGGTCCCTGTAAGCCTTTAGCTTTAAAGACTTTAGTGTGGGCTAACACGGTTTCAATCACCCACTTGTCCAACTCCCATTCTAAGGGCGTATTTTTTATGGCGGCAACAATCTGCATAGGCGCAACTGCACCTTCTGGTCTAAACCATCGCAGCAGGGCTTCAGCGCCAAATAGTTTGCCGTCACACAATCGAATTCGTGGCTGATAAAATAATTCAAATTGTGCTCCTTTAAGAGCAGTTTCAATATCTTCTACAAAGTGCTTGTGGAACCAATTCGATTGAAAACGCTCAGTATCAAAATAGCGTATCCGTGATTTTCCTCGCTCCTTGGCTTCGTACATTGCCTGATCAGCATGACGTAATAAGATACCGGGCTCTTCGTCATCTCGAGGGTACACTGTCACCCCGATACTGACGGAGAGAGTAAAAGTTTGCATCTGAGTTTTATACCTGCCTTCCATGGCCTGTTTCACTGCATTGACGGCATCATCGATTTCAGGCTCCGCTACGCCAAAAAGAAAGCCCGCAAATTCATCCCCGCCAATTCTGGCAAACAGATCATTTGTTTTTGTGCAGGCATGCAAATTATTAGCAACACTGACCAACACTTCGTCACCCGCATCATGCCCACATCGATCATTGATCATCTTGAAATTATCAAGGTCGATAAACAACACTGCTAAAGTGGTTTTTTGCTCAGAGGCTAACAATAATGCTGCATTGAGCTTATTTGAGAACAATTCTCGATTGGCAAGGCCGGTGAGTACATCATGGTAAGCCATGTGCTGAATTTGTTGCTGAGCTTGGATGATTTCGGTGACGTCTTCCGCCGTGCCAATAGAGCGTTCAGGCTCTCCGTTTTCGGTGTAATAGGTAACACCCCGAGCCTCAATCCATTTAATTGTCTCCCCGCCTACTACACGATAACGGATATTGTATTCATCACCTGACTGTAAGCTAGCCTGATAATTTTCATGCACCAGTATTCTATCATCTGCATAAATTAACTGGAGAAATAACGCGTAATCGGGTTGGTTGTCTTGTGGATCAATTTCATAGATGGAATAGACTTCTTCGGACCAATGCAGAGCTTGCGACAGATGATTGAATTCCCAAAAACCCACCCCAGATAATCGCTGAGACTCTTGTCTTCGTCGTTCTGAAATCAAAAGTTCATAGGACATCTCATTGGAGCGAACTGCGGTCATTATATAGCCTTTTTATTGAATCATGGGCGTGTTTCAATATTGATTGGGATCATTGGCGGGTATTATATCACTCTAAAGTATATGGTGATCACTGTATTTAGGTATCAATTAAAGGGTGGGGCTAATAAGTGGTCATTCCCTCTGCTGACTGGCCATCATTTTTTTGGCATGTTCAAACAGTGGCACTACCGCAGGGTGTTTTAACTTTCTCTCTGGGGATAAAAGATAGAGTTGTTCTTTGATGTCAGTGGTTCTGCCCACTACCTGTACGTTATACTGCTGTATAATATGCTGTTCGATGGATGTGGGCGCACAGAACACTCCGTATCCCGCTTGGCCAAATAGTTTAGTTAGGGCGCTGTCTTCAAACTCGCCTTTTATTATGGGTTGAATGTTCAATGTATCAAACCAAGCCATCAAGTTCAGGCGCTGCACTGACTTCTCGCCAGAGATAAGAAAGGGCTGAAGGTGCAATGAATGTGGAAAGTCTGGTTGTAGTGTTTGGGCCTGGGTGTGACTCGCAAAAAAGGTCACACCCCCTTCACCAATGATATGGTTGTAAGCCTTGACATGAGACTCGGGCTGCAGCTGACGATCAGATAAAATAATATCCAGCTTGTTGATGGCCAGTTCAGCCAATAAGGTGTCTATGTCTCCTTCTTTACATATCAGGCGTACGTCTTTTTCTCCATCAAAGCAGGACCTAAACAAATTAAAGGCTAGTACCTTGGGCAAGGCATCTGTTATGCCTACAGTAAACACCTGTTGTGTGCCTTGATATTGATTATGCAAGGTATGCTGTAATTCGTTGCCTAAGGCAAAGATGTCTTGGGCAAACTGATAGGTTAATTTTCCTTGATCATTCATCATCAACCTTTTGCCAACACGGTCGAACAACTGAAAGCCTAATGAGCTTTCTAAGGTGGATATTTGCCCGCTAATAGTTTGTGGCGTGAGGTTAAGCACCTCAGCCGCCTTGACAATGCTGCCTTCTTTGGCAGTAGTAAAAAAATAATATAGGTGGTGATAGTTTAATTGAGCCATATGCTCTCTTTTATTTTTATTACAACTTGCTACCCTTATCAGGTAAAAACTGATGATATGCAAGCTATATTCGATCTATATTGCCTTTTGCAGATCCCTGTTAGTGTGGGGGTAGACATTAAGCGAGCAATACTGGATGGCAGTCTATCTGCTGCTGCATCAACTACCTTAGGCTCAGTAGCCGGTTTGCTTATTAGCAAACAAGGGGGGATCTTTGGTCCTGTTGGCTTACAGTTATGTCTGGGTGAGCTAATTTGCTAGCCAATGCCACTTGGACCCAACTATGTTGATACTTGCCACTAAGTGGGGCTAGTGTCACGACTATTTATTTAACCCAAGTGCTATGGTCTAAGCGATTAATATTGGCTGTTTATGCTGCAAGCCTTGCAAGAAAAAGGTGCGGTAACACTAGATTATGGTAATAATATTCGGCAGATGGCCTTTGATGAAGGGGTGCACAACGCCTTCGATTTTCCTGGTTTTGTGCCCGCCTATATTCGGCCATTATTCTGTCAAGGTGTGGGGCCTTATCCGGTGATCCTGAAGATATTTATAAAACCGATGCTAAGGTCAAACAACTGATCCCCAACAATACACATCTGCATCGATGGTTAGATATGGCCAGACAGAAAATACAATTCCAAGGTCTGCCTGCTCGCATCTGTTGGTTGGGTTTGGGTGAGAGACAGAAAATCGGCCTAGCCTTTAATGAAATGGTCAGATCTAGCCAGCTTGGCGCCCCTATAGTGATGGGTCGGGATCACTTAGATTCAGGCTCAGTAGCCTCGCCTAATCGAGAGACAGCAAAGCATGTTAGACGGATCTGATGCGGTGTTAGACTGGCCGCTACTGAATGCATTGCTAAATACAGCCAGCGGCGCCACTTGGGTCAGTTTGCATCATGGTGGTGGCGTGGGCATGGGTTTTAGTCAACATGTAGGGGGGGGGATTGTATGCGATGGCAGTGAGCAGGCTGCTCAACGGATAACTAGGGTGCTACATAATGATCCGGCCAGCGGCGTGATGCAAGCTACCCAGACGCTCAAGACTGTGCCCGGCGACATAGCTTAGACTTACCTATGCTTGCTGGACAAGATAACACTAAGGGGCAAGGCCATTAATACACAGGCTTATCAAGCGGGCTGATCCACTCAGCCTTAAGCCACCACTGAGGGTACAGACGCTGCCCTAGGCTTAGCTTAGATTTGCCTATACTTGTTGGAGATAACCACAATCAGCAGGACCTTTTATGCACACACTTGTGATCCAAGCCGGTCAGCTTAGCCTACAGCAATTACGTGATGTCTATAGCAGGCACCGACCTATATCCTTATCGGCTGACGCACACCAAGGGATCCATAATGCCGAGCAAGTCGTGCTTGATGTGATAGCGGATAACCGCACTGTGTATGGCATAAATACCGGTTTTGGTTTGCTGGCCAACACTAGGATTGAAACATCAGAGTTGGCATTATTGCAGCGCCGGATCGTCCTGTCTCACGCCGCAGGTATAGGTCGGTTTATGCCCCAAGAGGTGGTGCGACTATTATTGCTACTAAAAATTAATTCCCTGTCTCGCGGCTACTCAGGCATCAGGCTCAAGGTGATAGAAGCGCTGATGGTGCTGTACAACAAAGAGATTTATCCAGCCATTCCAGAAAAGGGTTCGGTGGGGGCTTCTGGTGATCTGGCTCCGCTAGCACATATGAGCGTGGTGCTATTAGGCGAGGGAGAAGTGATCTACCGTGGCACTAGGATTTCAGCGGCACAGGGTTTAAAAATAGCGGGTTTGCAGAAACTTTGTTTGGCGCCTAAAGAAGGTTTAGCTTTGCTTAATGGCACCCAAGCTTCTACTGCCTTAGCCTTAAAAGGGCTGTTTTGCGCAGAAAATGCGCTGTATAGCGGTATTGCCATTGGTGCTTTATCGGTAGATGCGTCACTAGGCTCTAGAGTGCCCTTTGATCCGCGCATTCACGCAGTGCGCGGCCATCAAGCCCAAACTGATATAGCTGCGGCCTATAGAGACTTATTACAAGCATCAGCCATAGGCCATTCTCATCAAGACTGCGCCAAAGTGCAAGATCCTTACTCTCTGCGCTGCCAACCGCAAGTGATGGGCGCTTGCTTACAGCAAATGCGCTTTGCAGCCCAGACCTTAGTGATTGAAGCCAATGGTGTATCGGATAATCCTATAGTATTTGCCCAGACTCAGGATATTTTATCTGGCGGTAATTTCCATGGTGAAATCGTGGCTATGACTGCTGACATGCTGGCTATCGTTTTGGCCGAGATAGGGGCCCTCTCTGAGCGCAGGATAGCCTTGCTCATCGATCCTCATTTAAGTGGTTTACCGGCGTTTTTGGTGGATAATGGTGGGGTTAATTCGGGCTTTATGATAGCTCAAGTGACCAGCGCAGCCTTAGCCAGTGAGAATAAAACCTTAGCTCACCCGGCATCTATTGACTCCTTACCCACCTCAGCCAATCAAGAAGATCACGTGTCTATGTCGATGTTTGCGGCGCGCAGGCTAGGGGATATATTCGATAATGTAGCGGGCATTCTGGCCATTGAATGGCTTGCGGCTAGCCAAGGATTAGATTTCAGGCGGCCATTACAGACCAGCAAAAAATTACAATCGGTGAAAGCCTTATTACGCACTAAGGTCAGCTTCTATGACAAAGATCGCTACTTCTCCCCTGACATAGAGCAGGCTAAGCAGCTTATTGTGGAGGGTAGTTTGTTTGATAATATCGACTTGAACTTGCTTGAATAGCCACTATTCATCTGGTGATCATTATCAATTTGTCTTAAGCAAAAAAAAAGCACGACCATCAGCGTGCTTTTTAGAGATCCCCCAGGTCGATTATAAAATAAAGCGACTGAGATCTTCGTTATCCACTAACATTTCAAGATGCTCGTTCACATAGTTGGCATCCACTGTCAGTGATTCACCCTGTTTTTCCGAGGCATTATAGGATATCTCTTCCATTAGCTTCTCCATCACAGTGTGCAGGCGTCTGGCACCAATATTTTCGGTGCGCTCATTCACTTTCCATGCGGCCTGGGCGATACACTCTATGCCCTCTTCGGTGAAGGTCACATCCACCCCTTCAGTTTTTAATAGGGCCACGTATTGTTCGGTTAATGAGGCATTAGGCTCGGTTAATATTCGCACAAAATCATGGGCGGTAAGGGCCGATAGCTCAACTCTTATAGGCAATCGTCCTTGTAGCTCAGGGATCAAGTCAGAGGGTTTACTCATCTGAAACGCGCCGGATGCGATAAACAAAATATGATCGGTTTTGACCATGCCGTGTTTAGTGGACACAGTAGAGCCTTCAACTAATGGTAATAAGTCCCGCTGCACGCCTTCTCTAGAAACGTCTCCGCCGCTGGTGCTGCCTTCTCGTTTACAGATCTTGTCTATTTCATCGATAAACACTATGCCATTTTGCTCCAGAGAATCGATGGCAGTGAGTTTCAGATCTTCTTGATTGACCAGCTTGGCCGCCTCTTCATCTATCAATAGTTTCAGGGCGTCTTTGACTTTTAATTTCTTCTTTTTCTTTTGTGAGCCGGAAAGATTTTGAAACATACCCTGTAACTGATTGGTCATTTCTTCCATACCAGGAGGCGCCATGATCTCAACCCCTACTTGAGGGGCAGAAACATCTAGCTCAATTTCTTTATCATCCAATTGGCCTTCACGGAGTTTTTTACGAAAAATTTGTCTGGTACCTTTATCTTGCGGCACCTCTTTTTCACCAAATGCGTTCTCAGGAGGTGGCAACAAGGCATCTAAAATACGTTCCTCGGCGGCTTCTGCTGCTCGATACTTAACTTTAGTGGTGGCTTGTTCTTTGGTCATTTTTACCGCGATGTCGGCCAAATCACGAATAATAGTTTCTACTTCTTTGCCTACATAACCTACTTCGGTGAATTTAGTGGCTTCAACTTTAATAAAAGGCGCATTGGCAAGTTTAGCCAAACGTCTGGCTATTTCAGTTTTACCTACACCAGTGGGCCCGATCATCAAAATATTTTTTGGTGTGACTTCTTGTCTCAGTTCAGGATCCAACTGCATTCTGCGCCAGCGATTTCTGAGGGCGATAGAGACGGCTCGTTTGGCATCTTGCTGACCGATAATACGGCTATCCAACTCATGGACAATTTCTCTTGGGGTCATTTCTGACATAGCTTAAACCTTTTATTCTGAGTAATTGATGGGCTCTTATTGGGAATAGTCCATCAAGAAAGCCTGCTTAATAATCGATGGTTTCGATCGTCTGGCTATGATTAGTAAATACACAGATATTACCGGCGATAGTGAGGCTTTTTTCTGCAATTTCTTGGGCTGACAATTCGGTGTTCTCCAACAGTGCCATAGCGGCAGATTGGGCAAAATTGCCACCAGAACCTATGGCAATCAAATCATTCTCTGGCTGCACCACGTCGCCATTGCCGGTGATAATGAAAGACGCGGTTTCATCGGCTACCGCTAATAGAGCCTCTAATTTGCGTAACATACGGTCGGTTCGCCAATCTTTGGCTAATTCCACTGCTGCACGGGTTAGGTTACCTTGATGAATTTCTAATTTTGATTCAAACCGTTCGAATAAAGTAAATGCATCGGCTGTGCCCCCAGCGAAACCGGCCAATACTTTATTATGATATAAACGGCGGACTTTTTTGGCATTGCCTTTCATCACGGTATTACCCAATGAAACTTGGCCATCACCGGCTATTACCACTTGATTATTGCGGCGTACAGATACAATTGTAGTCACGGAAATTCCTTTATTGTCTCAGGGTAAATTCATTTACCCAGCAAAAGAATGGTCATTGTCGACTCGTTATAATCGACAATCCCAGATGCAATAGATGTGGGGTGGCAATGACAAATTTTCAAGCCGTATCTTATACCCAGGCTAAGCCATTATTTAGGAAATGGGCCGCTGCAGTGAGGGGGCTGTCAGATCATAAGCCAGCTATGGTCTGAAAACGTCAGCGCCCGTAAGGGTGCGTTAGGAGTCCCAATTCCAAATCTTACAGCCATTTATCTTGGCTCTTTGTAGGCTATGTCGGTCTTTTTCTGCTAAACGCTTACTATTGTAAGGGCCCAGTATCACTCTGTACCAAGTACCTGACGTGCCTTTACTGGACTTCACTTGCGCTTCTAAACCCTGAAAAGCAATCATGGCTTTTAATTCTTGAGCCTGTGAATTTTTTCTGAAAGAGCCACACTGCATCAGTCGGCGCACTGTGGGCTGGCTTTGATTTTGTGGATCTATTTCTACCGTATATTCTGGCAAGCTATTGATAAATTCCCATTCTTCTTCTGGGATCTCAGGTAAGGTATCTGTGGATTGAGCGGCGGTGATCTTAGTGTGGGCTTCTGCTTTTTCTGGGGCCTTGCCTTTGATCGCCCACAATCCATAACCAAAGCCTACTACTAGTGCTAAAGTCACCAGTATTCGAGGCCAAGGTAATGGTGTTTTGGTCGGGGCGGGCAGAGGTTTTTTACTGCGCCCTCTTGCCACATAATCTTTTTGAGCCATATTAAACTGTCTATCCACTATGGATTAATCATTAAGACCGAGGATGTTACCTTGCTTGCAGCATTCCTCAATCTTATTCTGCGCTATTCTTGTATTTAGGTGAAATCTTGAGGATCGATATCCAATGACCAGCGCACTCTATTTTTTAACAAGAAGTTTTCAATCAGATGGATCCTCTCGCCAATCGCCTTATGTAGGGTGACTCTGTTGTTACTCTGCAACAACAATTGCATACGATATTGCCCTTGCCGTCTTTCCATAAGTGCCGGGGTGGGGCCAATACAGTCTAGTTTGGCTAACCCGGTAAAAAGCGCAGCGATTTCTTGTAAAAATTGATGTGCGTCACGAGCACTGACTGCCTGAGCCTTAAATAATGCTTGAAAGGTGAAAGGCGGTAGATGGGCCTGTTGTCTTTCTAATAAGGCGTACTTAGCAAAATGTGCATAGCCATTGTTAATCAGATCTTGTAACAGCGGATGGCCAGGATCATGGGTTTGTAGCCACATTTCTCCGGGTTTTATATCTCGTCCGGCTCGGCCCGCAAGTTGCGTAATCAATTGCGCTAAATGCTCGGCCGCTCGATAATCTGCACTAAACAGCGCACCATCCACATCTAATATTAAAACCAAAGTGACATTGGGGAAATGATGGCCTTTGGACAATATTTGGGTGCCAATCAATATCTGATGTTGGTTGTTATTAATGCTGTCGAGCATCGTATCTAATTTGCTTTTACCTCTGGCACTGTCACTGTCTATGCGAATGCTACTGTACTGAGGAAAATGTTTGGCCAAACCTTGTTCCAATTGCTCTGTGCCTACGCCCATAGTGGTTAATTCTGTGGATTGGCATTGCCCACAGTGCTTCACTATAGACTTGCTGTGACCACAATGGTGGCACTGCAACTTATATAACTGTTTGTGTAAAGTATAGGGTTTGTCGCAATGTTTGCATTGTTCAACGAAGCCACATTGATGACAGACCAAGGCCGGTGCATAACCTCGTCTATTGATAAATAGCATGACCTGACTGCCTTGAGACAAATGTTCAGCCATTCGTTCTAACATGCCTTGGGCCACGCCAAATTGTAGAGGTTGTTGCCGAATATCAAACACATGTTGCTGCGCAACCGAAGCATTACCGGCCCGTTGCTGCAATTTAAGGTGCTGATATTTGCCCGTTAGGGCATTATTGAGACTTTCTAATGCCGGTGTGGCAGAGCCTAGTACTAAAGGTATATTGTCTTCACGGGCCCGCATCACAGCTAAATCTCTGGCGTGATAACGTAAACCATCTTGTTGTTTGTATGAGCTGTCATGCTCCTCATCGACTATTAATAGACCTGGGGCTAACATAGGGGTGAAAATAGCCGATCGGGTGCCTATTACTATGCCCAAGTGACCACTGGCACTTTGCTGCCAAACTTGCAGGCGCTCAGTATTATTTAATCCTGAATGTAAGATCCCCACCGGGATCCCAAAGCGTTGCTTGAAGCGCTGCACCGTTTGTGGGGTAAGGCCTATCTCTGGTACTAATATAAGCACTTGTTTGCCTTGGGCCAATACGGGCTCAATGGCTTGTAAGTACACCTCTGTTTTGCCGCTACCTGTGATCCCGTCCAATAAAAAACACGCATATTGCGCTATTTTGGCTTCAATACAGCTGATGGCGATAGCTTGTTCAACATTGGCTAAGGGTTTGTCTTGCAACACAATACTGTGCTGCCAACTCGGACCTATGCCTGGGATCTTTTCTTTTAGCTCAATCAGGCCTTTGTCGAATAAGGCTTGGCCGGCACTGCGACCAAATTCTTTGTGAGTGGCGGACTTAAGCAAATCCTCTGATTGCAGTCTGCTGAACAACCGCTGTTGTTTTGGTGCCCGAGACAGAGTGCCTGGGTCAATACCCTTAGCCTGTGTACTCAAGGTCCAGTATTGCTCTGGCATAGGCTCACTGGGAGCACCTTTGCGCAGTGCAACGGGCAAAGCGGTTTGCACCACGTCGCCTATTGGGTGTTTGTAATACTGGGCCAGCCAACTACAAAGAGTGATTAACCCTTTATCAAATACCGGTCTTGAGTCGAGCACTTCATCAATAGGTTTTAGTTTTGCTATATCCCAGTCAGACTTGTCAACAACGGCCCACACCACTCCCACTAGTTTTCGTGGTCCAAAGGAGACTCTGACCCTAATGCCAGGCGCAAGAACAGCACCAGAGTATAGATAATCAAATAATCGGCGTTTGGGAATAGGGAGTGCGATACGAAGTATTGCCATTGAAATTTTACAAAGCCTTAGGTTAGATAGGGTAATATGGCGATAAAAACAACAAAAGCCTTGATCGCTTGCGCCCCTTACATTAATATGCGCGCCACTTTGCGGCAAGCCACAAAGCTTTTTAATTTAATTTTCGTATGGTGTTCAACTTCGGGTTGGATAGCGATACGGCCTGACGAAGAGGTAACCCATGAAACAAGATATCCATCCTGATTACCAGGAAATGACTGCAAACTGTTCTTGCGGAAATGTAATAGTAGTGCGTTCTACTTTGAAGAAAAACATCAACTTGGACGTATGTTCAGCTTGTCACCCGTTCTATACTGGTAAGCAACGTAACGTCGACACTGGTGGTCGTGTTGATAAATTTAACAAACGTTTTACGGCTCTTTCTAAGAAATAATTTAGAAAAAGTAATAAGGTTTGTAGTCTGTAAAGACAAAAAAAGGTGCTCATGTAGCGCCTTTTTTTTGTGGTTTTTTTCTATTGATATCAAAGTCCCAGCAAGTTTATTTCTGAAATCCATCCATACACTGTGCTTGGCTCCCCCCAAAGATGGCGATTGAAAGCACCGCATCATGTCTGTCAAAGTGAAAAGTACTATTATCACTGTGGCTTATGTCTAGTATGGTTTGGCAATTGTTATATAAGCTGTGTTGAAGATCCTTTGCTATGTTACATTTACTCCCTGCTTCATTCTCTGGTGAGTCATGACCTTAAGTGCAAGCATCAAACCCACCAATAGGTCACCTTTTTTGTGTTCGGTGTCCTTCACTTTTTAAAGGAATGACATTCACATGTCTGATTTTCGTCAACAAGCTCTTGATTATCATGCCAATCCTGTGCCTGGTAAAATTAGTATTGCTTTAACTAAACCCGCTGAGACTGTGACAGATTTAGCCCTAGCTTATAGCCCAGGGGTCGCTGAGCCGGTGCGGGAAATAGCGGCCAATCCTGAAGCTGCATATCAATATACGGGTAAGGGTAATTTGGTTGCTGTTATTAGTAACGGCACGGCTATCTTAGGATTAGGTAATTTAGGTCCCTTAGCATCCAAGCCAGTGATGGAGGGCAAAGCCTTGCTGTTTAAACGCTTTGCTAATATCGACTCTATTGATATAGAAGTAAAACACAGCAGCACCGAAGACTTTATCAATACGGTGGCCAATATTGCCGATACTTTTGGTGGTATTAATTTAGAAGATATTAAAGCGCCAGAATGTTTTGAAATCGAGCGTGAGCTCATTAAACGTTGCGCCATTCCGGTATTTCATGATGATCAACATGGCACGGCTATAGTCACAGCGGCGGGCATGTTAAATGCACTTGAAATTCAGGGTAAAAATCTAGCCGACGCAATTATTGTCTGTTTAGGCGCGGGCGCGGCGGCCACCGCTTGCATGGAGCTATTGATTAAATGTGGCGCAAAACGTCAACATATCTACATGATAGACAGGCAAGGGGTGATCCATACTAGGCGTGAAGGTCTGACCGAACATAAACAACACTTTGCCAATCATACCGATAAACGGACCTTGGAAGAGGCCCTAACCGGTGCTGATGTGTTTGTGGGTGTCTCTGGACCTAACTTATTGCCCCCAGAAGCGTTAAAGCTAATGGCAGCCAATCCGGTGGTGTTTGCTTGTTCTAATCCTGATCCTGAGATTAAACCAGAATTGGCTCATGCCCATAGGCAAGATTTGATTATGGCCACGGGTCGTTCTGATTACCCCAATCAGGTGAATAATGTCTTGTGCTTCCCCTTTATCTTTCGAGGGGCGCTGGATGTGCGTGCATCAAAGATCAATGATGAAATGAAACTGGCAGCAGTAGGGGCTATTCGCAGTATTACTAAAGAACCCGTGCCTCAAGAAGTGTTAACGGCCAGTAATATCGCCTCCTTACAATTTGGCAAAGAGTACATTATTCCCAAACCTATGGATCCACGTTTGTTAAAGCGTGTGGCAAAAGCGGTGGCACAAGCAGCGATAGATTCTGGTGTAGCAGGCATAGAGCAGTTGCCCTCAGGTTATATGCAAGAGTAACCAGGGTCAATGACTATACTAAACGGCCACCTACTGGCCGTTTTTTTATGGGGTATGCTGTGCCAGCAAGGCTTCGATATGCACAATTAAAGCGTTTACCCTTAAGTCATGCTACTGGTTTGGTTTGATGAGTGTTGATATGGCATGATGTCTTAAACTCACATAGCCATGCACAAAGTGCTTAAGCAATAGGCTCCTTAACCTCACCTTAACTTTAAGGCTAATGTCGGCGGCCAGCAGCGCGCCTTAGACTTCGACTAAAGGTGTCAATGGGAACCAAGGGATATGATGGGCTTGCTCTGAGGGCAAGTAATCCCCATCACTTTCAGCAAAAATCAGCCGATAATGGGCAATCGACTATGGGCAAATTACAGAGGTCGCTAGCCCAAGCCGCCAAACAAGCAGAATGGAGGGTTAAGCATGAGTGAATTTCAAATTCGAAAAGATAACTATTTGAGCAATAGAATAGTCGACACAAATTTGTCTGCTCAGGATCTAGAGCAAGCAGAGGTGCTGGTTAAGATTGACCGTTTTGCAGTGACTGCCAATAACATTACTTATGCCGTGGTGGGTGATCAATGGGGTTATTGGCAATTTTTTCCGCCATCCGCAAATAACAACCAAGACTGGGGAATTTTACCGGTCTGGGGTTTTGCAGATGTGGTCGCCTCAAACGTTCAAGGAGTCCACTTGGGTGAGCGCTTATTTGGTTACTTCCCACCTGCTTCTCACCTTATTATGAAGCCAAGCCATATTCATAAACAACGATGGATAGATGCGGCTGAGCATCGTACTGCCTTGCCCTCGGGCTATAATATGTATCGCAGAGTATTAGCCGAGCCCGGTTATAATACGGCCATGGATGATTTTCGCATGTTGCTGTATCCACTACATCTGACTTCTTATTGCCTGTATGATTTCTTATTGGATAACCAGTGGTTTGGGGCCGAGCAAGTGCTGATCATCAGTGCCTCGAGTAAAACCAGTATTGGTTTGGCTTATGCATTAAGCCAAGACAAAGCAGCGCCTAGCACAATAGGCTTAACGTCTGCCCGCCACTTTGAGATGGTCAGTCAGTTGGGCCTTTACGACAAAACACTGAGCTATTCTCACGTCGCTAATATCGATGCCAATAAACCCACCGTTATAGTGGATATGTCAGGCAACGGCGAATTGTTAGGTAAATTGCATAAACACTTAGGGGCTAACATGCGTTTTTGCTCCAATGTAGGCTTTACCCATTGGCAAGACGGCGGCATGGGTGCGGATTTCATCCAAGCGCGCAGTGAAATGTTTTTTGCACCGGGTCATATTCAAAAACGCCTGAAAGAATGGGGTCCTGCGGTGTTCGAACAAAAAACCAGCGAGTTTGTGCAAGGCTCTATTGCCAATACTGCCAGCTGGTTAACACTAACCCAGTTATCTGGTTTACCAGGTTTAGCCCAAGTCTATGAAGATGTCTGTACTGGCAAAGTGGCGCCAGAAACTGGCCTGATTGTGAAAATGTAACCCTGTGCAATAGCCACTCTATGTTAATAGAATGCCCACAGCTGACAATATCAACGGCAATAGTGCACTATTGTCTGCCAATCTTTAGGAGCAAGCCGTCATGTCAAATATTCAATCAATTCATCATATTAATTTTGTGGTGAAAGAGCTTCAACCCGCAGTTGACTACCTGCAGATCTTGCTTAAGTGTCCAGCTATAGTAGAAGCATTACCTAAGAGGCAGGTTAAGACGGCGCGATTTCCTTTAGGCGAGGCATGGCTGGTGTTGGTGCAGCCTTTATCCGACGAAGGTGAAGTGGCTCGTATATTACAGGAGCGAGGGGAGGGCTTGTTTCTGTTATCTTTAGGTACAGACTCATTAGCGGACTGCTTTGAACAGTTGGCGGGTACCGCTATTCAGCCTGATGCAAAGGGCCAACGTCAAGGACTGGATAATTGGCTGGTACAAGACTTAGCCTGCCCTAGTGCTTTAGGTCCAGTGTTACAGCTGTGCCAGCAGCTCAAATAACAATCAATTTTTTCAAGTGGCTAGTTCAATATGGATCTCTTTATTTCAAAATGAAATAAAAGTGCTGGAAATAACCAGTGCTTTTAATCTATGATTTAACTTTTACTTATATGAGCGCTTTTAAAATCGGCGATAAGGTAAGTTTAAGTGACTTTGGCACAACTGATGCTTATCAAGTGTTTCAAGTTGAAATAATGGATACCAAAAATACAGTGTCTCACCCCAAGATCAATATAACTGACACAAGGTACAGCATCCTTCTCAAAGGAGCTGAGCTGCAATGGGTCTAGTTAATGCTGACAGATCACGGGTAAA
The DNA here is from genome assembly GCA_034111785.1 of Paraglaciecola sp. GTDB lineage: Bacteria > Pseudomonadota > Gammaproteobacteria > Enterobacterales > Alteromonadaceae > Paraglaciecola. Next base: position 38,089 of record JAWUWP010000053.1, on the reverse strand, counting down.
GGTGTTGATTTTTGGACACAAAGAATTCAGTCAGTTAATGACAAGTGTGTTACCGGAATTTAGCGAAAAAGCGCAGTTTCGTCTTTTAGACGCCATTGTTGGCAATGTGTCAGACATTGATCGACACATTCAGGACTTTTTACCAGACGTGATCGTTAGCGCTGGCTCCAATGCCGCTTATTTAAGATCGGCATTGAGTCTGCCAGTGGTGTCTTTGGATTGCAGTGTGGCCGATATTATTTCAGCGGTGGAGCGGGCCGCTCAAGTCGCGCGCAATATCGTGATGATCAATTTTGCCGAGTCATCCCCTGTTGTGCCGATACTGGAAGCGGCGTTGAATGTCAGTATCCAAGAAAAAATTTATACCACGCCGGATCAGGCCCGTGAGTTATTTCAACTGACCCGCCAGCAACCTAACATTGCCTACGTTGGTGCAAGCCTAGTCTGCGGTTTAGCTACCCAAGATGCTATCCCTGCGTTTTTATTGTATAGCCCCCAGTCATGTCGAAAAACACTAGACAGGGCTATCCAAGCGGCCAATCAGCATATCCAAGCCAACCAAGGCTTTGCATTAACCGACTGGTTATTGAAACAATCAAAAACGCCAATTTTTATGACGGATGAAGAAGGTGACTCGGTCATATTTAATCAAGCGGCCCGTATTGATCTGGGAGTTGATTCTGATCCCTATCTCGACTTAGAAAGTCTAATTCATCCCCAAGAGTCTGTGCGTCCTACCGACGGTGAATGCCGGATCCAAGGCATTGATTGGTGGTTCCATCAAGACTGTGTGGTGGCCCAAGGGAAATCCCGTTATATTTATCAACTGTATCGCAAGAAACCCAAACCCGAGAACAACGAAGTCTCCTTAAGACATCAGTTAGTCTTTGCCTCTGCAGCACTTGAGCAAGTGATGCAGCAAGTCCGGTATTTTTCTGCATCCCCTAGCAATGTGCTGATATATGGGGAGTCAGGTACGGGTAAAGAATTGATCGCGCGCTCGGTGCATCAACATAGTCCTTACGCAGAGGGTAACTTTGTGGCACTGAATTGCTCGGCTATTCCCACTGAATTATTTGAAGCTGAGTTATTTGGCCATAGAGACGGGGCTTTTACTGGGTCAAAGCGTGGTGGCCGCAAAGGCTTGATTGAAGAGGCGCAAAATGGGGTGCTATTTCTCGATGAAATAAGTGAATTGGCCCTAGATCAACAATCAAAATTACTCCGCTTTTTACAAGAACGGCACTATCGCCCTTTAGGCAGTAATCAAGAGAAGCCGGCTTTTCTAAAGGTGGTGGCCGCGTCCAACAAACAACTCAGAGACCTAGTCGCCAAAGGCTTGTTTAGAGAAGATTTGTTTTTTCGCCTTAACGTTTTTAATATTTCTATTCCCCCATTGCGGCACCGCAGCGAAGATATTTTTACCATTGCCGAGCAAAAACTCACCAGTTTTATCGAAAGTTATCAGTTGGATTTTAGCGCCTTAGACATTATTCAACCTATACGCCTTGCGTTAGCTAATTATGCTTGGCCAGGCAATGTCCGTGAGTTGGAAAATGTCTTGGAGCGGATCGTTGCGTCTTTACAAGGGGCAACGGATTTGAGCGGTGTGGATGATTTGTTGCGTAATATCTGCCCGGAACTGTTTACAGAAGCCAGATGGGATACAGACCAAACGTTAGTCAGAACCAAAGAATTAGAACTAGTCGCAGAAGCGATGAATAGATTTAACGGCGATAAGCAACATGTTGCTGCATACCTTGGGCTAAGCCAGACCACACTGTGGCGGCGCCTCAAACACATCAATAACACATAAAAAACTCGGAGAACACAGCATGGCCCAACTCAAAAAGAGCGCTTTGGCAACTGGTATACTGTTGGCTTTAACCACAAGCGGATTAACCTTTGTCAATCAGGCAGTTGCCCAAGAAAGCAATGTCGAAGAAGAAGCTTTTGAAATTATCAGTATTTCCAGAAAGCGCCCAGAAAGCTTACAAGAAGTCCCGATTGCCGTCACGGCTCTGTCCGAGAAAATGATCCGAGATGCGGGTATCGAACGTCCAGGTGATGCCATCGCGCTTATTCCCAATGTGACTATGGTTGATGCGGCTAACGTGGGTGATACCCAAGTGACCATTAGGGGCATAGTGTCCACTCGTGATGCCGAGGGTACTTTTGCTTATGTCGTCGATGGTGTGTTGATCACCAACCCTAATGGTTTTAACGAAGAGCTGTTAGACGTGGCACAAATCGAAGTACTTAAAGGACCTCAAGGTGCTTTGTATGGTCGAAATGCGGTGTCTGGTGCCATCATTGTCACCACCAAAATGCCCTCAGACGAATTAGAAGGTAAGGTGACCTTTGGTGTGGGCAATAATAATACCCGCAAAGCCAATGGCGTCATAAGTGGCCCATTATCAGAAACTGTGCGTGGTCGTTTAACTGCGAGCTATAAAACCACAGACGGTTTTTATGAAAATATTTTCACAGGCACAGATGATTCGGTCGATTATCTGGAAGATACTAATATCCGAGGTCGCCTGATCTGGGACGCAACAGACAATCTCACTTTAGATTTCCGAGCGGGTGTCAGTGATGTTGAAGGCGGTGCCATTAACTTTAACGCCGTGTTTGCTTTACCTTCTTTTGAACAGGCTTTTCAACAGCCCGCTTATTTTAAAGATGTGAATGAGCATGAATTCACTTTTGCCTTTAACGTACCTGGGATCAATGAGCAACAGACCACAGAATTATCTCTCAAAGCCGACTGGGATCTAGATGGGGTGGATATTACTTCGGTATTTGCCTACAACGATCTAGAAGAAACCTTATTATCTGATGGTACCAGCGCATCCTTCTATGGTTATGAAGTCACCCCTCAGTGTCAAACAGATCGGGCAACATTAAATAACACGCCTGCTGCTCTAGGTGGGGCGGATCGTACCGATCTTTTTGGTGATTTCTTTGCACCATTTGGGGTCTTCCCTCCTGGTGTGGAATTTACCGGGGTATATGGTCCCTATACCCCCAGTTCTTGTGATGGATATCAATTCCAAGAGCGTAGTCAAACAGATTTTAGTGGTGAAGTACGCTTCACCTCAGACGACAATGACGCGGATCTAAGATGGATAGGCGGTGTTTATTTAGCGCAAATCGAGCGGGATGTGGTGGTGGCTTATGGTGCCGATACCGGTCAAGGTTTCTTGCGTCAAGCTTACGTACCGCCAACTGGACCTAACCCTACTGACTTATTGTTTTCTGATACCTTCGATACTTCAGTCATGTCCGCCTTTGGTCAGATTGAATATAATCTAAGTGAACAATGGGAATTAGCGGTCGCTCTTCGTTATGATTATGAAGATCGTGACGTCAGCAACAATGTGCCTAACGTTAAAGCCTCAGGCTTGAATGTGAATACCATAGTGAATGGTGAAGTCGGAGCCATTAACCCCGCATTTAACGCTAATCCCGATGGCATTCCAGATAGAAATCGCTCTTTTAGTCAATGGCAGCCCAAAGTCACTTTGGCTTATGAAGCCAGTGACAATCTAAATTGGTATGCCAGTTATGGTGTAGGCTTTAGAAGTGGTGGGTTTAACTCTATTGGTACCCAAGCCACCTTAGATTTTTGGTTTAACGCCAATGGCAATGGTACACCAGGCGACGCGGTGAATGCCCAACTGCTGGTAGAAGATGAATATGATAAAGAAGTCACCACTAATATCGAGTTAGGTTTCAAGTCAAAGTTCATGAACAACAAAGTGAAACTTAATGCCGCAGTGTTCTCAACTACTGTCGATGACAATCAATTCTTCGAATTCTTTGCTGGCCCATTTGGCTTATTGCGTGCTGTGACTACTATCGATGAACTGGCTATTCAGGGATTCGAGCTGGATATTAGCGCTCAGGTGACCGAAGACATAATGATCTTTGGTGGTGTAGGTCTACTAGATACTGAAATAAAAGAGAATCGAAATCGTCCACTATCGGTAGGCAACAAAGCCCCCCAAGCGGCAGATGAAACCTTTACCTTAGGCGCCAGTTGGGATTATAGCCTGACCGATGATGTGTTTATGACCACCAGACTGGATTGGCAATATGTAGGAGAAACCTTCTTCCATACTCTACAAGGCGAAGCGTCGCCAACGATTTGGGACTTCTTTGGCACCTTAGGTGGCGGGGTTCCACCTGGACCCCACTCAGTTAATTTTGATAATGCCAGTCGCGATGCATACAGCACAGTTAACCTGCGAGTCAGCTTTGATGCTGAAGATTGGAATTTGGCATTATGGGCTAAAAACCTAACAGACGAGGAATACTTACAAGAAGTGATCCCTGCACCTGAATTTGGTGGTTCTTTCCTTCACCCTTCAGCTAGAGACTCATACGGTATCGATTTCACTTATCGTTTTTAGTCGGCGGGGCCATCTGGCCCCTCCTCTTTTTGGAGTAGTGTATGACTAATAAACCGTTAACAGGTGTGCGTATCCTGGATCTAACTCATATGTTGTCAGGCCCGTATGGTGGCATGATATTAGCGGACTTGGGGGCTGAAACCATTAAGATTGAGCCTCTTAAAGGAGAAGGGACACGTAAGCTGTTGGCCACAGATCCGGAAAACTCGGTGAATGGCATGGGGGCTTATTTTATTACCCTCAACAGAAATAAACAAAGTGTATGTATTGATCTAAAATCGGCTAAAGGGCTCGAACTATTTTACGATTTGGTTAAAAAGTCAGATGTGGTGATCAACAACTTCGGTGCGGGTGTTCCCACTAGATTAAAAATCGACCATGAACAATTGAAGAAAGTGAATCCTAGGATCATCAGTTGTTCTATCACAGGATTTGGTACGGATGGTCCTGGCGCTAAACGTCCCGCGTTTGACCAAGTGGCGCAAGCTATGGGTGGCGGCATGTCAATCACAGGGGCCAATTCAGAACAACAAGTACGAGCCGGGATCCCTATTGGTGATTTGGGTGGCGGCATGTTTGCGGTAATGGGTATTCAAGCTGCCTTGCTGGAGCGGGAAAAAAGTGGTGAAGGCCAAGACGTGGATATTTCTATGTTGGATTGCCAAATTTCTTTGTTAAATTATATGGCGACCATGCACTTTATTTCCGGGAAAGATCCCTATCCAATAGGCAATTCGCACTTTGTGCACGTGCCTTACAATACTTTTACCACCAATGATGGACAAATTGTGATCGCGGTGATCACCGACAATTTTTGGCAAAACCTTAAACAAGTGGTGCAGATAGATAGCTTAGACAAGCCGCAATATGATACTCAGCCTGGCCGTTTTAAAGATCAGCATTTTATCAATGCCACACTAAATGACATCTTATCCACACAAAGCTCTAGCCATTGGTTGGGCCTGCTTGAAGCGGCGCGTATTCCCTGTGCACCAGTGAATAAATTTTCACAAGCGCTCAGTGATCCACAAGTGTTACACCGCAATATGGTGGTAGAGCTGTCTGATCCACAGGGCCACAAAACTAAGGGACCAGGCAATCCCATTAAGTTCTCCAGAAGCAACGAAGAAAGCTTTAGTGCTGCCCCGGCTTTGGGTCAACATACGGATCAAGTTTTATGTAATTTGTTAGACATGAGTGCACAACAGGTGTCTGAGCTCAGAGATGCCGAGGTCATCGGCTAATGGATAGTAAACACATTATTATTAATGATGTTGGGCCAAGAGATGGCTTACAAAATCAACCTAAAATATTAACACCACAACAAAGGCTTAGTTTGATCAATGCTTTGGCTAAGGCCAAGTTAGCAGAAATTGAAGTGGGCGCATTTGTCTCGCCTAAAGCCGGGCCTGCTAGGGCAGGCACGGCTGAAATTTGCGCTGCTTTGCCCCATAGCGCCAGTGTGTATTCTGCCTTGATCCCTAATATGAAAGGTTTTGAGTTAGCACTGGCGGCCAATGTACCTGTTATGTCTTTAGTGGTGGCCACCTCAGATACCATGAATATTAAAAATATTCGTATGTCTACCCAAGACAGTGTCAGAGTCAGTGCAGAGGTATTAGGGGCGGCAAGAGAGCACAGCGCCACCGTGCAAGCTTACGTGGCCACCGCTTGGGCTTGCCCTTTCGAAGGCCCCATGAGTCACGACAGTGTGTTCACCGTGACCGAAAAGTTATTAGAGGCCGGAGCCTCAAGAATTGTGGTGGCAGATACTATAGGTGCTGCCAATCCGCAACAAGTTGCACTTTTGATGCAAGCCTTAGCCAGTCGTTTTGATATAGAGTTGTTTGCTTGTCATTTCCACGACACCAGGGCCATGGGTTTGGCCAATGTCTATGCGGCTATTGAGGCGGGGGTGCGAAAATTTGATGCTTCTATTGCAGGTCTGGGCGGTTGTCCTTTTGCACCTGGTGCGACCGGCAATGTGGCCACCGAAGACGTAGTGATGATGGTACAGCAGATGGGCTATACCACAGGTATCGATATGCCATTGCTGATGCAGGCGGCTGATTTAGCCATTGAGTTGACGGGTTCGGCTTCAGGTGGGCGTGCTAAGCATTGGATTGAAAAATATTACATAAATTAATCGGCCCGCTAAAGTGGCTGACTGTTGGAGTAAAATATGAGTTATAGATTAGGTGTAGATGTAGGCGGAACGTTCACCGACCTACTATTGATAAATGAAATTAGTGGTGAAACCTTTACCGCAAAAGTGCCCTCCACCCCCGAGGATTCTTCTATAGGGGTGTTGAATGGCATTGACAGGATCTGTCAGCAATCCGGCATAGACGTCAGCAAAATTGGTCGGGTTATGCACGGCACTACTGTTGCCACCAACGCTGTGTTAACAGGCAAAGGTGCCAAAGTAGGCTTAGTGACCACTAAGGGGTACAAACAGGTACTACAAGTGGCTCGTTCATTTTGTCCCGGTGGGCTAGGTGGCTGGGTCAGTTTTGTTAAGAAGCCTTTGCTTGCGCCTTTAGAACTGACCATTGAAGCCGATGAAAGAATGGATGCTCAAGGGCTAACAGTAGACACCCTAGATGAAGCCAGCTTGCGGGAACGCTTGTTAACGTTAAAAGCGACAGGCCAAGTCGAGGCCCTGACCATTTGTTTTATTAATGCTTATCTCAACGGTGCTCACGAACAACGCGCCAAGGCAGTCGCAGCAGAAATCTTTACTGATATTCCCATTTCCATTTCCAGTGATCTGGTGCCAGAAATGCAAGAATACGAGCGCACTGAAACCACAGTAGTGAATAGCTATGTGCGTCCTGAAGTGGCCCGTTATGTGGACAACTTAAATCGCTCTTTGCGCAGCAAGATGGGCGAAGATCTGCATCTGTCAATTCTACGTTCAGATGGCGGCTTAGCCTCTGCTAGAGCCTCTGCCGAGAGCCCAGTGAATCTATTGATGTCAGGTCCTGCTGGTGGTGTATCGGGGGCCATACACTTTTGTAATAAGGCCGGCTTTAAAGATATTTTGACCTTTGATATGGGCGGAACATCAACAGATGTGGCCTTGATACAAAATGCCAAAGCGCGGGTCAGACGTGAAACGCGGGTGGCCGATGTCACAGTGAGGGCTCCTTCAGTGGACGTTCGCACTGTGGGGGCGGGGGGCGGTTCTATTGCCTTTGTACCTGAATTGACTAAAGCCTTAAGAGTCGGACCAGAATCGGCTGGGGCTAAGCCTGGACCTGCGGCTTATATGAAAGGCGGTACCGAACCGACTGTTTGTGATGCCAATGTAGTCTTAGGGTATTTACCTTCTGATGTACAATTGGGTGGCGCTATGGCCATTGATAAAGCGGCAGCGGTGCAAGCGGTGAAAAAAGTCGCTGACGCTATGGATTTAACGGTAGAAGAAGCGGCAGAAGGCATTATCAAAATCGCCAATGAGGCCATGTTTGGTGCCTTGAGACTGGTTTCGGTCGAGCAAGGTTTTGATCCTAGAGATTTTGCCTTAGTGGGCTTTGGTGGGGCGGGCCCATTACACGCCAACGCCTTGGGTATTTTAACGCAAGCCTGGCCCACTATTATTCCTCCAGGACCTGGGGTGCTATGTGCTTACGGTGATGCCACCACACAAGTGCGTGATGAAGCCTCAAGGACCTTCGTTAAATTATTGAAAAATACCTCGGCAGATGAACTGCTTATTGCCTTAGTTGATCTAAAAGCCAGAGCGACTTCTACTTTGATTGCCGACGGCATAGACGCCGCCAGCCAAGAAGTGACTTATCAAGCCGATGTGAGATACACAGGTCAGGCTTTTCAACTGTCCATAGAATTCACTCAAGACCAATTGCGGGAGCAAGGGCTAGATGTGTTGCAATCTCAGTTTGACAAACAACATACCCAGCTCTTTACCTTTGCCTTAGAAGAGGGCCATGAAATTGTGATGGTCCGAGCTATTGCTACCGCCAGCTCTGGTGAGCTACCCACTATGCCACGAGGCACTGCTAGTGGCACTCTCGAAGACTGTAAAATTGCCGACAGCAAAATTTACTTTGAAGGGCAGTATTACCCTACTGGTATTTTTGACCGCAATAAAATGCAAACAGATTTGGAAATTCAGGGGCCAGCCATCATCAGTGAAATGGACTCTACCACAGTAATATTGCCGGGTTATCAAGCTAAAGTTGATTTCATTGGCAATCTTCTTATCAACCCAGTCCAGTAATTGGAGATGACAATGGATTCTAAAATTAAACAAACCAACACCGCATCTTTGCAAAGAGTTGAGGTTGATACCGTTACTGTGGACATCATTGAGAATGCCTTGAGCAACGCTCGAGAAGAAATGGATGCAGTACTATTCAGAACCGCCATGAGTCCTGGTATTCGTGAACAAGGTGATTGCTTCCCGATGATCGCCAACAAAGATGGCAAAATGGTGGTAGGCCAATTTGGCTCCTTTATTCACGGCTTTATGGACGCTTTTACCGGTACCTTGGAAGACGGCGACATTATTCTTACCAACGACCCCTATATGACCAATGCTGCGGTATCCCACCTACCAGATTGGATGGTATTAGTGCCTATCTTCAAAGAAGGTCGACATATAGCTTGGTCGGCTATGTTTGGACATATGTCAGACAATGGCGGCATGGTACCAGGTTCTATTCCCATCAAAGCAGAAAGCATCTTCCAAGAAGGCATACGTATACCCCCGACCAAGTTATACAAAAAGGGCGAGTTACAATCAGACATTCTTGATTTGATCTTACATAATGTTAGGACGCCTCAGTGGAACCGTTTCGATTTAAATGCCTTAGTCGCCGCCTGTAATACTGCGGCAAAACGCTGTATAGAAATTTCACAGCGCTTTGGTGATGACGTATTTTATTCCACTATGGAAGTGATGTTAGAGCGCAACCACGTGGCTATGGAAGCCATCATCAACATGTTAGTGCCTGAAGAGCCGCGCACTTTTGTGGACTATGTGTGTGACGATGGCGTCGGCATGGGGCCCTACAAAATCCAATGTAAAATGTGGCGTGAAGGTAATCGTGCTATTTTCGATTTTGCCGGCACCGATCCCCAAGCCAATAGTTCCATTAACTTCTATTTGAACGAAGATATGTTCAAGATGTTTTTTGGCTCATTCACTATTAACCTAGTGGATCCACAAATTCTGTTTAACGATGGCTTCTATGATCTAGTGGATGTGCATATTCCCCAAGGTAGTTTGCTGAAGCCGAATTTCCCTGCTGCACTTTCCGGCAGAACCCATGCATTGGGCCGGATCTTTGATGTGATGGGTGGTTTGTTGGGGCAAGGGGCGCCTGAAGCTATGAACGCCGCGGGTTTCTCTGACTCTCCTCACCTGTTTTACTCGGGTTATGATGACAATGAAGAGTGGTTCCAGTTATTCCAAATTGGCTTTGGTGGCATACCAGGGCGTCCAGTGGGTGATGGCCCAGATGGCCATTCATTGTGGCCGGGTTTCACCAATGTGCCGAATGAGTTTATTGAAGCCTATTTCCCATTAAGGGTTGAGCAATACCAAACTATTGTTGACTCAGGTGGTGCAGGTCAAAACCGAGGGGGTAATGGTTTGTCTGTGGCCTATCGCTTCTTAAATGACGGCAGTATTGCCATACATGATGAACGTTGGTTGACTTACCCTTGGGGCGTGAATGGGGGCACACCAGGTCAAAGGTCGACTAAAATATTAAAACGCGCCGACGGTACAGAAGAAATTTTGCCGGCTAAGTGTGATGGCATTGAAGTGAAAAAAGGCGACCTGTTGTACTTCAATACTTGGGGTGGCGGTGGTTGGGGTGATCCATTCTTGCGCGATAGCAATGCGGTGCTGGACGATATTAAACGTGGCCTAGTTTCAGTTGAAGGTGCCAAACGATACGGTGTGGTAGTGAGCGCTGGTGCAGTTGATCAGGCTCAAACTAAGGCCTTAAGATCCACGCTTAGCCAAGCCCGTGGTGACACACAGTTGTTTGACTTTGGCGGTACCATTGACGAAATCAAGGCACGTTGCTTTGAGGAAACCGGCTTAATGCCACCACAAACGCCGAAGTTTGTGAAAGCGCGGGCATAATCCGCAATAGGATGATTAACTTATGTTAAGTGGATCCGCAGATCGGGACTTAGCCATTGGTACACTAGGATTGGGCTTGCGCCCGGCCCTAGTGGTCATTGACTTATCCTATGGTTTTACTGATCCGGCTAGCCCTCTTGGCGGAGAGTTCAGCCCACAGATCAGCCATATCAATGAATTGTTAGGGATCTTTAGGCACAAACAGCTGCCGGTATATTTTAGCACTGTGGTGTATAAAGATATGGATACCGCTAGTGTGTTTAGAACACGTCTACCGGATTTAAATATCCTGCAAGCCAATAGCCACTGGGTGAAAATTGATGAGCGCTTAGATCGCCAAGCCAATGAACCTTTGATCGAGAAACAATGGCCCAGTGGCTTTTTTGAGACCACTTTGGCTGAGCAGTTACAACAAGCCCAAGCAGACTCTATAGTAGTAGTCGGCTTAACGACTAGTGGCTGTGTGCGGGCGACCGCTGTAGATGGCTTACAGAACAATTACCCGGTGTTTGTGGTGCCTGAAGCCTGCGGGGATCGAAATCTCAGTGCCCACCACGCCAGTCTGCATGACATTCACGCAAAGTATGGCGTCGTCATGGCCATCAAGCAGCTTTGCGAAAAGCTACAATCTTTGTGATCACCCTTTGCTGCTGCACAAGCCTTATGGATTGTTCAGCAGCACTATTATTTCCACCAAGGATAGAAGTCTGGCATATCAGTTGAAGACTTAGAGGTAAATTGTGGCTCACGCTTCTCAAGGAATGACTTCACTCCTTCTTTACCGTCTTGCTGACTGGCATAAAATATCGCTAGTGAGTCTATATCATGAGCTTCTCTTGGCGTCTGCGCGGCCGATAGCCTAAGCATCATTTGTCGGGCAAGGGTAATGCTTACCTGAGATTTTTTGCTAATATTGCGGGCGATTTTGTAGGCGGCCTCCAGTAAATCTTCAGGTGCATGTACTGAGCGTACAAAACCACTTTCTTTGGCTGTCTGCGCATCGAATATGTCGCCGGTATACACCCACTCCAAGGCCTGACTGATGCCCACTATGCGCGGCAAAAACCAACTAGAACAGGCTTCTGGGGTGATCCCTATTTTCTCAAAGACAAAACCAATTTTGGCTTTCTCAGAGGCTAGACGTATATCCATTGCGGCTAACATAGTGGCACCGACACCCACAGCGGCGCCATTGATGGCAGCAATGACAGGTTTTTTGCATTCATAGATACTCAAGTTGACCGTGCCACCTGTATCGCTAACACCTGGCAGTATTGGGTTATTCTGCATATCTTCAATAGTTGGCCTTTGGCTTTCATCTAAACCAAAGACATTGCCTTCACGGGTTAAGTCCATGCCTACGCAAAAAGCTCGCCCTTTACCGGTTACTACTATGGCGCTAACATCATCATCATCACTGGCTCGATTAAAGGCATGGACCAGCTCGCTGGCCATCTCGGTGGTAAAGGAATTCATCTGCTGTGGACGGTTTAGGCTCAGGGTCAATATTAGATCCTCAACCTTATATTCTAGGGTGTTATATTGCATGTCTAACCTTTGTATTTGAGTCTGTTTATTGAGTGCTTGGAAACTGTGAAGCGCTGCTGGCTTGGTGGCTGGCATTAGCGAGATGATATTCGGCCACCAGCTGTTCCACTAATACACTGGTCCTTTGCACTTGCACGATAGAACCCACACCTTGACCGGCGGACCATATATCACGCCATGCTTTTTTGTCAGTGCTTGATGGGGTATCACTGATATCCAGCTCTGCGCCAAAATCTAATTCGGCTTTTGCCCTGAGATCGCCAGGATCTATACCGGCATCACTAATGCTCTGCCGGATAAAGTTGGCGTTAACCCCGGATATTTTTGGCGTATAAACGATGTCACTGGCTTGGCTATCAAGCAACATTTGCTGATAGTCATCGGCCACATTTGCTTCACTGGTAGCTAAAAAGCGGGTGCCCATATAGGCCATATCCGCGCCCATCATCTCGGCGGCTGCGACATCTCGACCATGAGATAGACTGCCTGCCAATAACAGCGTTTTGTGAAAAAATTGCCTGAGTTCAGCCACTAGGGCAAAAGGGTTAGTGGTGCCAGCATGGCCGCCTGCACCGTTGCATACGGCAATCAGTCCGTCTACGCCTGCTGCCGCGGCTTTTTTGCCATGACGGGCATTCACCACATCATGAAATACCAAACCTCCGTACTCATGCACCGCATCCACCAGATCTGCTACTGCGCCTAAAGAAGTGATCACCAGTGGTACTTGGTGCTTCACACAAATGGCTAAATCCCCTTGCCATCTTGGGTTGCTTTTGTGCACGATTAAATTCACCCCAAATGGTGCTGCTTTTTTGCCTGTTTCATCTTCCCAGACCGATAATTGTGACTTTATCGCAACTAACCAATCTTCAAAACCTTGGCTAGTGCGTTGGTTAAGCGCCGGGAAGGTACCCACCACCCCTGCCTTACAGGTTTCAATGACAAGCTCCAAGCCACTGGCAATAAACATGGGGGAGGCAACGAGTGGCAGTCGCAAACGATCTTTAAATTGAAGCGGTAGTGTCATAAAATTTCCTAGAGTGAAACTAACAGAGTAATGGGCAAAGGCTAGCGGCCCAATATGCCTCGAGCGATCACTTCTTTCATGATCTCAGAGCTTCCGGCATAAATTGTTTGGATACGGGCATCACGATAGAAGCGGGAGATAGGGTATTCATCGGTATAACCATAGCCACCAAACAACTGCAGACATTCATTGACCATAGTTAACTGCATTTCGGTGGCGGCAAGTTTTAACATGGCGGCATCCTGCACTGTCATCTCACCCTGTTTATACTTGAGCATATGCTTTTCTAGTAAGGCACGGCATAACTCTAACTCAGTTTGGCACTGGGCCAATTTGAAGCGGGTATTTTGAAACTGGGACACGGACTGACCAAAGGCCTTGCGCTCTTTCACATATTCACAGGTGATCTCTAATGCACCTTGGGCGTGACCTATGGCTTGTGCCGCACAACCTAAGCGTTCTCTGGGTAATTCTTGCATTAAATACACAAAGCCTTGCCCTTCTTGACCCAGCAATGCGTCGCTAGGGATACGCATGTCTTCAAAAAACAGCTCGGCTGTGTCACTACTATGCTGGCCAATTTTTTCGATAGGCTTGCCCGTAGAGAAGCCGGCTAAGTGGGTATCGACTAAAAATAATGAGATCCCCTTGGCTCCAGCATTCATATCAGTTTTAGCACAAACAATGATCATGTCGGCGTTATTACCATTAGTGATAAAAGTCTTAGAGCCGTTTAGAATATAATGATCACCGTCCTTTACCGCATTAGTGCGCATACCCGCTACATCGCTACCAGCGCCGGGCTCGGTCATAGCCAAGGCTGTCACGACTTCGCCGGTGACCATAGGTGGTAGCCATCTATCTTGTTGGGCTTGAGTGCCGATATTTTGTATATAAGGTGCCACAATATTAGCGTGAATATTATAACCGGTGCCTAAAGCATGCAGGTTGAGTCGGCACATTTCTTCTTGGATCATCTGGCATACATCAAAGCTAGCGCCTGCGGCGCCATATTTTTCTGGAAAGTCCACCAGCAACATGCCGGCACTACCTAAGGTATTCCACATTTCTCTAGGCATCGCATGGTTCTTTTCCCAGCTATCGTAATGGGGTAACACTTCTTGCTCCAAAAAGCGTAGCACCATGTCGCGAAACATCTGTGTTTCTTCGGCGTTGGCATCGTTTGTATGGTCCATAACATTTCTCATTGAGGAATTTGATGGTTGACAGTATTGCCAGAAGTGGCATTGTAAACAATGACCATTGCAGTCAATTATTTGTTTATTTCGGACATTGTTTTTTGCATACTCGCCATTAAATCCCTTAAAGTAGCAGAATTGACCAGTATTATTGTTAAAAGCGGACAGTTATGAGTTCAGAGATCCAAGTGGCCAATAGACATACTATCGCCAATTATTTTGCACGAACCCATTTGGCCAACGCTACCTTGTTAGGCGCGCAAGAACAGCAAGTTTTATTTAACACCGGCCTAACACCGGCCCAACTTACCCAGCCACAAGGCCGGGTGTTGGCCACACAATTAGCCGCTATTGTTAACAATTGTTGGCGGATAACCGGTGATGAACTATTGGGCTTTACCCAACAGAAACTAAAACTAGGGGTGTTCAAGCTACTGGCACAACATCTTATTACCTGTAAAACGCTGGAAGACGTGCTCTTGTACATGCAAAGTTTCTATCAATTAATAGGCGAGCAACTGTCGGTGAAAATACACAGGGAAGGGACACAACTACGCCTGAGTATTGATCCTAATTTTGCTGTGCATAACCACAGTCACCCTGCTAAGAGTTTGTTGGTGGAGCTGCTGCTGCTGATCTGCCATAGATTCAGCAGCTGGTTATTAGGGCAGGTGATCCCGTTAAAAAAGGTCTGTTTGCAATATGCTCAGCCTTACCATTACGAAGAGTATCGACTGATGTTTGCTTGCCCCTGTGAGTACTTAAGCACCAATAACAGTCTGGTGTTTGATCTTAAGTATTTAGCCTTACCTGTGGTGCAAAATGCCGAGGATCTAGCCCGTTATTTACAGCAGATCCCTTTGCCATGGTTTAAGAAACAATCTTTCCACGGCACCTTTAGCACTCAAGTCATGGTGTTGCTAGAGCAGGCGTTGGATCTTGAGTCGCTGTCAGCGAAGTTGAATATGACGCCACGCACCCTAAGGCGAAAGTTGACCGAGGAAGGCAGTGGCTTTCAACAACTTAAAGATAACGTTAGACGGGATAAGGCCATTCACTTGTTTGAGCAAGCCCATCTGACTATTGCTGAGATTGGCTTACTGGTAGGTTTCACCGAACCTGCCACTTTCTCTCGCACCTTCAAGCGTTGGACTGGGGTATCACCTAGTACTTATCGTAACTACCAATCCCCTTAGGGACCAGTCGCTAAAAACTGCCAGTGAGCAAGATCGTATCTGCCTGAGGTTAAAGCCGCTTCTCTAAGTGTTGTTTAAGGGGTGTTAGCTGGCTTTCGAAATTCTTCCACTGCTCCATTCCCGAGCGGTAGATGGGCTGGCGAACTTGTTCTGAACTGGGGGTTTTTATGTGGCGACTGGTTTTATGGAAATCCACACAGTTCTGTTCAAAGGGTAGCTCACAAAAGTCTAATAAACGTCGAACTTGGCCATCTAAATCGTTGATCACATCTTCGTGTTGTATTTTGAGTACAAAGCCCGGTAATACCTGATCCCAATGAGTCATCATTTTTTCATAGGCCACATAATAACGTCCTAAACCTTCCAAGCTATAGGAGAAGTCTTGGCCTTGGCCAAAGAGTTGTTTAAAGCCGCCGAAGCAACAGGCCATAGGCTCGCGCCTTGCATCGATGATTTTAGCATTAGGTAACATCAGTTTAATTAAACCTAAGTGTAAAAAGTTATTCGGCATCTTATCAATAAACAAAGGTGCGCCTGCTCTGTACACTTGCGTATCATCAATATATTGCTGGCCAAAGCGCTCGAAGTAGCTGGCTTTAATTTGCCCTAGATTGGCCGGATATTGATTGTCTTGGCCCCGCAATCTAGACACCAATGCCAACACATTATGTAATTCCATGGTGCCATCCACTTGGCTGTGGGAGGCGAGGATCTGCTCTAACAAGGTAGAGCCTGCTCGAGGTAGACCAACAATAAAGATAGGGTCGGGATGTTTGGCCCCTAGGGTTTTGCTTTGTTCAAACAATGCTGTATCGCAGTGTTCTATTTGGGCGCTGACTTGGCGCTCAATAAATTCCGGCTGATAGTTTAGCTGAGACTGTTTTAATTGATTGCCCTTAGCATAGTGAGTAAATGCTTGAGCGTAGTCTTCACCATCCTCAAGGGCTTTGCCTAAGGAAAATTCCAGGTGAATTTTATCCTCCGGTGCAATGGATCCCTGATTGGCATGTACCTGCATCTGCTTAATTTGCGTGGCACTAAAAGTATAGGTTTTAGTGTTGGCTAAACTCCAATAAGCGTCACCAAAGTCTGGTTTTATTTCATAAGCAGACTGATAGGCAGCGGTGGCGGCAGCTAAGTTGCCTGCAGCTTTAAAAGCATGACCTAACAATAATTGTAAACCGGCTTGCTGGGGATCCTGTTTTAGTAGTCCTTGATATAAGACCACAGCTTCATCAATTTGACCTAGGCCCACTAAAGCACTGGCTTTTGCCGTGATAACTTGCGGCTGATGGGGTGCGCGTTTTAATAAGTTATCTGCACAGTCATTGGCTTTGTTGAACTTGCCCATTTTTGCCAGTAACTTCATATATTCGAAGGCCACGGCTTGATGAGTGGGATACAATTCGATGCAGCTTTCCAGTATAAACTCAGACTCTGGGTACACTTGCTGCTTTATACCAATCTCTGCCAATAACAGCATGGCTTCACAGTGGTGTTTATCCTTTTGTAAATACTGCCGACAAACCTTGTGGGCTGTGGGTAATTGTCCCTCATACATAAGATCTCTGGCGCCTAAGATCTCCCTCGGTAATTGCGCCAAATAATCTACTTGGGCTTGAGCTAAATTCTGGGCTTGTAAAGCCTCTTTTTTATTGGCATATAGGCCCACTAGCGCCCGCCAACTAGCGATCAGTGCTGGATTACACTTAGTGGCTTGATAATAGGCTGACGCCGCCTTAGCGTGGTTATTTTGGCCAAGGTAGATATGTCCAAGCTCTTGTTGGATCCGCCCATGGTTGGGCATGAATTGAACTAGCTTGTGAGCGGCGACTATTGCCTCATCCGGCTGTTTGTTGAGGCGATAAGCCACACTCAGTAAATACAGTAGCTCGCCCATAAGGCTATCGCTGGCGCAGCCGATGATAGCGTCATTAGCTAATCTAATGGCCTGTTCAAATTGACCTTGGGAGACGGCATCCATAATAGCTTGTTTGGTCTTCACTGGTGTTCCTGATGTTATTAGGGAAGGTGTGCTGCCCATAATGATAGCAAAAAAAAAGCAAGCCTAGTGGCTTGCTTTTATAGATTATTCCTAAGCTTTAATAAAAGTCGTAGGAGAATCTTACGCCTATAGTACGTGGACGGTTAGTCACCACTTTAGGGGTGTATTGCTGAGCATCGATATACAAAACTGCACTCTTATCGGTAAGGTTATCGATATAAAGTTCTGCTTTCCATTCGTCATTACTCACACCAAATGCAATATTGGCAATAGCATAACTGTCTTGTACATAACGTCCACCTCTAAAGGTGTCGCCGTTGTTATCAGCATAAGTCACACCTGCAAATTCATCGGCTTCTTGTTGAATGCTAAGTCCACTGCCTGTGCCATATACTAATTGTGTGGTTTCTTCTAACACATAAGCATCCATAGTCATGCCGGCTAAACGCTCACCAGTATAAGAAATAGAACCATTCACATAACCGGTTAAGCCTTGTGGTAGATCATAGTAGTAACGAGCGCGGATGTTGCCAGAAAAATCAGCTGAATAGGGTAAGGCACTGCCAACGCCCGGTGCTATGCCTTGTAGTTCAGAGTTAACACGAGTTAATTCCGTATCTAGGATACTAAAAGAGGCATCGATAATCAGGCTGTCAGTCGCCAACCAAGTAATATCTGCGTCTAGACCACGTATTTCAGCATCACCCACATTGTCGGTAAATACTAAGAAGCTAATATTGGTGGGGTCGAAGCGAGAGGTTTGTAAATCAGTGATTTCTGAGAAATAAGCGGTAGCGTTAACTCGTAATATACCGTCTAGGAAATCACCTTTTATACCAATCTCATAGTTGTCTAAGGTATCAGTTAGCGAATAGACCGGGATACGGAAGCCTTCAAAAGCCCCATTTTGATTGGTGGCTTGGCCACCGCCTACTCTGTTAGTAACAGGAGGTCTAAAGCCTTCAGAGTAAGTAGCGAACAACAATACATCTTTATTAACCTTCCAATCGATTGACGCTTTGAGTATTACGTCATCTACAGTCAGTACGCCGTCATCATCTAATAAATCCACTTCTAACTGGCCATTACCGATGGCCGCTTGTATCGCTGCGGGATCTAGATTAACGGCAGCCAACTCAGTGGGATCTAATGTGCCAAAGGCTTTTAATCTGCGGCTCACATCAACAGTAGTAGTAGAGCCTCTGAAGGAGTCTTCAATTTCATACCAACGCACACCTAAGGTGGCTGTTACGGCATCGCTTAGGTCGTATTCAAATTGTCCAAATAAGGCAATTTGGTCGATAACATGAGTCACATCGTTAACAAAACTAATTTCAGACTCAAAAGGACCACCATCACTGTTGATCCCATCTTGACCTATAGTCGTTTTGCCTAAATCAGTGAAAAAGCCTAAATCGGTATTGGCTATCTTAAACTTACCCACACTGGCTACTTCTTGTGAGTCGTAAAATACCCCGGCGGTAACACGCCAAGCATTGTCTTGATCTGTATTAAAGCGAAGTTCGTGCGTGACTCGTGATGTTTCAGTGCTTTCTTGATAATACTTGGTAGGATCAAGACAGCGCTCGTCTGCAGGTGTGGCTGCTTCATAGTGATTACAAACATAATAGGCTGAAAATAAGCCACCGTTGGTATAACCGGTATAATCGATAGTTGAGTCAATATCTCTATCTAAATACCCCCCTGTGTACACTATGTCTAGCTTATTGAGACGTCCTTCTAGTGTCCAAGTGGTCAGGCCAAATTCGTCATCGTTGGTTTCTGGGATAAAACGATTAGTAGAGCTTTCACCCTCTAGATTTGGATCATAAGAAAACACACCTTCAGTTTCGAGGGTTTGCTGAGTGTGTTGAACTAAGAATGTCCAATCGTCATTGATCAGATAAGACAAGCCCACTCGAGCGCCAGTATAGAGGGCATCGTTAAAGTCGTCTTCTACCAAAGTATCATTGTTAGGTGCAGTAACTGGGGTATTTTGTGGATCGCTTAAGACGCCGCCAGAAATACGATCTATTACTACTGCACTGCCGTTATAGCCCCCTTGACCAGGAGCATTACGGATATTGTCAATCCATCCACCTTGTTGATCGTTGTAGGCTGTTATTCTTACTGCAAGCTCGTCAGTGGGCGTGAAGTTGAAGAAAGCTTCAACTGAGTTACTCATTTCTCCGCCTTTAGTAAAGGCAGTATTGGTATCTACTCCAACAGAAGTGCCACTGTGATCAGGTTTTTTGGTAATAAGACGTACTGTACCCGATTGTGAACTGGCGCCAAATAATGTGCCTTGTGGTCCAGGTAATACTTCTACGCGTTCCATATCAGCGGCATATACATCAAGGTTACGACCTTGCATAGATACCGGCTGTTCATCCAGATAAAAAGCCACTGAAGGCTGCAATGCTTGTACCGAAGAAACCGCAATATTGGTTTGTGACGTAGCGGCCCCACGAATATAAATTTCATTTTGACCCGGGCCTGTGCCCTGAAAAACGACATTCGGTAAAAATTCAACATAGTCTTGGAAACTGTCGATACCGAGATTGTCGAGCATTTCGCCATTTAATGCTGAAACAGACACAGGTACATCCTGGATAGATTCAGAACGTTTAGTTGCAGTCACTTGTATGGTTTCAATCTGTGCTTTGGCTTCTGGTGCAGCAGTTTCTTGTGCCTGAGCGTAAAGTGGAGTACTAGCCAACGCGGTGATGACCGCATAACTCAATCTTGATTTTTTCATACAATAATTTGCCTTGTGAATATTTAGAGTGAAAAACAGGTGGTGTACTATGTACTTATTATACCAGAAACTATTTAAATAGTTCGTGTTCTAATTAAATTATTGTCTTGCAAGTTGAGTTTTTCGGTTGTAACGCCTTTAATGGCGGTTATCTTTCCTTGATGAGCCATATTATTAACTTAAATATAGATAGTGACGAAATTAATTGAACCGTAGTATTAATATGGCCGTCTTTACTTTATATTAGTAAGCATTGTTTAGCCTGGAAGGGCTGAAATTATTTCCACCAAAATATTTAGTTTAAAAAGAGAGACATACAGTGCCAGAAACCAAACAAGCCAGTCTCAATCCACAGGTCTTTTTTACCTCTTCAATCGCTATTGTATGTTTTTTAGTGTTTGCCTTGTTGGTACCGGAAACCGCGGA
Organism: Paraglaciecola sp.; assembly: GCA_034111785.1. Lineage (GTDB taxonomy): Bacteria > Pseudomonadota > Gammaproteobacteria > Enterobacterales > Alteromonadaceae > Paraglaciecola. The sequence continues at coordinate 17,391 of JAWUWP010000053.1, read as the reverse complement.
AACCGTATTTAAACAGATGCAACAATCTATAGTGATTAATGGCAGCTGGTTTTATGTATTAAGTGTGGCGGTCATACTAATAGTAGTGCTCTACTTGGGCGCGTCTCGTTACGGAGAGATCCGTTTAGGACCTGATCATGCTAAGCCAGATTATCCTCTGGCCACTTGGTTATCCATGCTGTTTGCCGCTGGGATGGGCATAGGTTTAATGTTTTTTGGAGTGGCCGAACCACTGATGCATTATCTTTCGCCTCCTACCACTGAAGCCGGTTCAATCGAAGCGGTGCGTGAGGCCATGAAAACCACCTTCTTCCATTGGGGATTTCATGCTTGGGCCATTTATGCAGTAGTGGCATTGATCCTGGCTTATTTTAGTTTTAGGCATAATCTCCCTCTGACCTTACGTTCGGCCTTATATCCCATGATAGGGGATCGTATTTACGGTTGGGCAGGGCACACAGTGGATATCTTTGCTGTGATCAGTACCATTTTTGGTGTGGCAACCTCTTTAGGCCTAGGCGCCTCACAGATCAATTCCGGTTTGGCATATTTGTTTGATATAGAAGTCAACAATACAAATCAGATCTTATTGATGGCAGGGATCATCTTTATTGCGGTGATATCCGTTGTGTCTGGTTTAGATAAGGGCGTGCGCCGACTATCAGAGGCCAACATGATACTGGCCATTGCCTTGTTGGTTTTTGTCCTAGTCTTAGGCCCCACAGTCTTCTTATTAAAAGCTTACCTACAAAATACCGGTGCCTATCTGTCTGATATCGTCAGAAACACCTTTAATTTATTCGTCTACGACAAGTCAGACTGGATAGGTGGTTGGACTATTTTCTACTGGGGTTGGTGGTTAGCTTGGGCACCTTTTGTGGGGTTATTTATTGCCCGTATTTCTCGAGGGCGCACCATCAGGGAGTTTGTGTTTGGTGTCTTACTATTGCCCACTGCCTTTACTTTGTTTTGGATGACAGTCTTTGGCAATTCGGCTATTGAATTGGTGTTTGACCAAAATCAGGTGCAACTGGGGGAAATGGTGACCGAGAATAGTTCAGTTGCCTTGTTTGTCTTCCTAGAGCATTTCCCGATGCCTGAAGTGTTAGCCTTTATTGCCATATTGATGGTGGTGATCTTCTTTGTCACGTCCTGTGATTCAGGGGCACTAGTGGTAGACATGTTGTGCTCTTATGGGCAAAACAATACGCCGGTTTGGCAGCGTATATACTGGGCTGTTGCTGTGGGGGTTGTGGCCTCTATCTTACTGGCGGCAGGAGGTCTTAATTCTTTGCAGACTATGACCATTGCCTCGGCCTTGCCTTTTGCGATCATATTGTTATTGTCGGTCGTTGGGTTGATGAAAGCCCTACGAGTTGAAGCCTACAAGAGAGAAAGTATGCAACTCAATGTGGTCTCCACTCAGTCTGAATTGCATGCAGAAGGTTGGAAAGGACGCTTAGAGAATATCTTTATTTTTCCCAATAAATTGGCCTTCGACGGATTTTTGGACAAAACTGTATTGCCTGCCTTTACCGCATTTGCTGATGAATTAAAAATCAATCAGGTGGAGGTGGAGGTACTACGTCGTAAGAAAGGTATAGAGTTGATTGTTAAACACGGCGAAGAACAAGATTTTGTGTACGGGGTATATGGACGCAGACACGTACAACCAGAAATGGAAATCTGCAATGAAAAAGAATTCGACACCGATGATGAACATACCTATTATCGGGCGGAGGTGCACTTAAGTGAAGGTGGTCAAGACTATAATATTATGGGCTGGTCTAAGTTAGCGGTAATCAATGACCTACTTAATCAATACCACAGACATAGGCATTTTTTGCATTTGCTGCGTTAGGATTTCACCCTCAGTTTGTTACAAGGAAAGCATAAGTAATGCAAAAAGATGAAGAGCTATTGGTTGCCCTCAGAAGAGTGATACGGGCCATTGGTTTACACTCGAAACAGCTGAATAAAGATGTGGGGCTAACTGGTCCACAATTGCTCGTGATGCGCAACGTATCAATAAAGCCCGGTATTATGGTACGCCAGATAGCTGAAAGCATTACCCTGAGTCCCGCCACTGTGACAAGTATTATAGACAGATTGGAGATAAAGGGGCTAGTCAATAGGATCCGCAGCATCGAAGACAAGAGGCGTGTGCAAGTGTTTTTAACGGAGCAAGGCAAGAGTATCTTGGCCGATGCACCTTTGCCTTTGCAGGAGCACTTTATTAATCGCTTCTCTAAGTTAAAAGAATGGGAGCAAAGCCAATTAGTGGCCACTATGCAGCGTATTGGCAGCATGATGGATGCTGAGGGGATCGATGCCTCTCCAGTCTTAGAAGTTGGTAGCTTGTCAGAAAAAGTGTAGCTTAGGCAGCCTGTTATCGATCTTGATTGATCAGGCTAACCGACGCGGCTAAGTGCTGCTCTAGGCTATGCCTCAAGTCTAATTCCAGTAGGATTATTTCATTATCAAAGTCTTCCATTGCCGCCATCTGACTATCCAGTAGTTGCGGCGACATAAAATGTTCGGCTCGGCTTTGTAAGCGCTTAGCGATGATAGTCTTATCGGCCTTTAATAGGATCCCTAGGCTGTGCTGATAGCAGTCAAAAATTAGTTTTCTATGGGTCTTTTTTAGGCCTGAATAAGCTAACACACAGCTTTCACCTTGGGTTTGAAAATGTTTGAGATGCTCACAAATACGTGCAATCCAAGGATCACGTTGTTGATCCGTTAGGGCAATGCCTTGTGACATCTGTTGTTTGGCCTCTGTGCTGTGCAATGAGTCTGCATCTAAAAAATTGATGGCAAAATGTTCGGCGACTGCATCGGCTAGAGTGCTTTTTCCTGTGCCTGAAACGCCCATCACTACCAGCAAAAATGGTCTGTGGCTTGTTGTCTTAAGAACAGGGCTTGATGTCATACAGTTATCTCTTTAGCACAGTGAATTAATAAGTCAGGTGTGGAACACCGGCGTTGCAACCCTTATCATTATTACCTAGAGTGGCAGTAGCATCAAGCCAGTGAAATTGCCCAGGCCTGCTAACTTGGCTGTTGAACTAGACAAAATTTCTGCACAAGGTATTAACATGGATATTAGCCTATTTTTTGTGGCGGGCGGCGGCATTGCGCTGTTATTGTTTCTGGTTATCGTTTGGCGTGTTCCGGCCTTCTTAGCCTTATTGATCAGCAGTCTCTTTGTGGGTTTGGGGGCGGGGTTAGCGCCAGAGCAAGTACTGGATTCCATCAAAAATGGCATGGGGGGCACCTTAGGGTTTGTGGCAATAGTGGTGGGTTTGGGTGCAATTTTAGGTCAAATTTTAGAAAGCTCTGGTGGAATTGAACGCATTGCCGGCAGCTTAATCCGCTCATTTGGCCCCGAAAAAGTGCAATGGAGCTTAGGTGTAACGGGCTTTATTGTAGCCATACCGGTATTTTTTGATGTGGCCTTTATTATATTAGCACCCTTATTATATGGTTTAGCCAACCGCTCCGGGCGCTCACTTTTATACTATGCGATTCCATTATTGGCTGGGCTTGCCATCACTCACAGTTTTATTCCTCCCACTCCTGGGCCTATTGCCGTGGCTGAGCTGGTGAATGCCGATCTAGGTTGGGTTATTTTGTTTGGGGCTATAACAGGCATTCCGGCCATGCTCATTGCCGGTCCTTGGTTTGGCAAGATTATTGCCAAACGGATCTTTATCCCTGTGCCTGCAGCACACCAAACCGTCAATCAGTCTGAGGACGTCGCTGCGCCAAGTTTTGCTTGGGTCGCCTCTATTATCCTCTTGCCCTTGTTGCTGATCATGGTGGCCACCACTGCGCCTTTTCTGCTAAGTGAAAACAGCCGGCTTTTAGCCTTATTACGCTTTTTAGGGCATCCTTTTGTTGCCCTGACCATAGCCACTGTCTTTGCCATGTTGATAGCCCATAAAAAATGTGACTTAAGCACTCATGCCTTGCTCAATATCGCTAACAAGGGCTTGGAGCCAGCGGGTGTGGTGATACTGATCACAGGGGCTGGTGGCGCTTTTAAGCAGGTGCTGATCGACTCGGGTGTGGGCCAAATGTTGGCGTCTGTATTTGTGCAAGCCGAGTTTTCAGTTTTCATCTTGGGGTTTTTAATTGCCGCTATAACCCGTATTGCCCAGGGCTCGGCAACAGTGGCAATGATCACTGGAGCAGGGCTTATGGCGCCAGTGTTAGCCTTACATCCTATGTCAGCCCCCAGTTTAGGTTTGTTGGTGATCGCCATTTCGTCTGGCGCCACTATTTTATCTCACGTCAATGACTCTGGGTTTTGGCTAGTGAGTCGTTACCTAGGGATGAGTGAAAAAGACACTTTAAGATCCTGGACTGTGATGACCACCCTCATTTCATTAACGGGATTAGCTAGTTGCCTGCTTATTTCACTGTTTTTGTAATATCTGTTTTAGGTGCAGGTAATCGGCATATAATGCTCATCTGCTAAAACAGTTAATGAACTGATAATATTTTTACATTACACTCTGGCGCCTTATTTTTATTAACGAATGGCGGATATGGCAGCAATAGGTATTGACTACGGGACATCAAATTCAGAGGTTGTGTACTTTGATGGCCAACAACATCATTTTATCAAACTCGATCCTAGTCTAGAGCAGGCCAACAAGATCCGCTCTTCGGTATTTATCTATTACCAAGATGAGCTACCTATGCCTCCTGCCCCCTTAGTTGAAGCCAAAGTGGCACAACTTAAACGGGCCATCACAGATCAAATTGATAAAGCGAAAGAAAGCTATTACCAAGCACCAGATCCCAAAGAGCAGCAGCGCTTTAGTGATAGAATTGATGAGTTAAGAGCAGAATTCCATCACCTTCCAGATCTACAAAGACGTGCCATCCAGCTTTTGTTAAAAGATATGACTGTGCAAGATCTGCCGTTAAAACAACTAGTCGAGACGGGTTTGTTTGCTTTTGGTGAAGAAGGTTTTAAGCGTTATTTACAAACCCCTGAAAAAGGCCGACTGATTTATTCACCTAAAAACTTTTTAGGTGCCAGCTTAGTATCCGGCCAAAAGCAGGCCTTCGTAGGGCTAATTGCCAAACAGTTGGAATTTTTTAGGTTAAGTGCTCAACGACAACTGAATATGCCTGTGGATACTGCTGTTATCGGCCGACCCGTTAGATTCCATGGCACCAGAGGGCAAGAAGGCAACACGCAAGCCATCGATATTATGCAGCAAGCGGCACAACAAGCCGGATTTAGCCAGGTGGAGTTTTTGGAAGAACCTATAGCGGCCGCGTATAAAGTAGAAGGCACACTAGCGCAGCATACCAATGTTCTAGTAGTGGATATTGGAGGTGGCACCACAGATATTTGTTGCATTAAATTGTCACCGGAAAAGTTAGCCAATCTCGATCGCCAACAAGATGTACTGTCAGTAACAGGTACCAGATTAGGTGGCATGGAGTGTGATAAAAACCTTATCACCAAATGTATCGCACCCACTATGGGGCAAGGCCAATTGATGCGTAATGGTTTACCTGTGCCGCCGGTATTCTTTTCAGATATGTGTGCGGTTGACGACATTCCTAAGCTCAATCATTTTTTCTCCGACGAGTATTGGTTGCATATTGCCCAAACCAAGTCTGACGTGAAAGAGCCAAAATTGTTAGGGCGACTGATGCAGGTGCAAGAAGAGAAATTATCAGCGCGAGTGGTCAATTCAGCCCGTCTTGCCAAAGAATTACTCTCTACCAAAAGCGCTATCACCTTGCCCTTACATTATATCGAGCCAGACTACGATGTGGATATTACTGTTGAAGATCTGAGTCGATCCATGCAGTCCTGGTTAGGCAGAGTTAAGAGTTTAGTCACAGAGTGTCTACAAAACAGTGCCGAGCCACCACAGATGTTGTTTATTACTGGCGGCATGAGTTTGTCGCCTATCGTCAAAAGAGAGCTACAGGAGGTGATGCTACCTCATTTACCAGTGATCGAAGGTGACGCCTTTAACTCTGTGTGTGAGGGCTTAGCGATCCGCGCTGCGACCTTAGCCAGCCATTGTGCAGACCCTGCCACCTAGGCAATTGCTCGGGTAAGCCAATCCAAGGCAATAGTCGGTTATACGCCTCATCAAGGAATGTGATCCCGCCTATGACCTCGATCAAATCTATTACTATTCACAGCGGTGACATAATTTTTAGCGAGCACTAAACAATAATCCACGTTTCAAGTAACCCGCTTTTAAAGTCCTTGCTAGGCTAGGCTAATGGCGCTTTCTGGCGTCAGTCTATATTGCGGGATAATCTGTCTTGTTGCCGGTGCTCACCCTCAATGGCCAATAAAAAAGGCAGCAAGGTATGAGTCTAGCGATCAAGGCCTTATTGATGTAACGATATCTGCTGATGGCAGTCAGACCGCCACCCTGTAAGGATCAAGTATTGTCTGCCTAGGACAACCTTTTTTGGGCATTGAGCTGGGATAGGCGAGTTTTTAATATTGAGGGGGTTCTACCCCATAGAGTTGAAAAATTAAAAGGCATATTAGCGCTAGCAAGCTAAGTGAATATATTGGGTTGTCAGCCCAGGCAACAGGCACTTAGGGGGCCGATAAATGAATGATTGTCAGTGACACAATCCCTCTCCACCTGCAAGCCCGGCCTATCTAGATCATATATTCTGGGGTGCTATCAAGATCACTAGGTGGCGAAGGCTTTTCTGAGCCTTTGACCCGAAACGAGACCATGCTGTGATGTAATTCAGTGATGGCTCGGCTGCCAGTTTTAATGCACAAACCCGGTATTACCCCATGCACAAAACAGGCAAAGGCGGCTTTAAATAACTTCAGGGAAAACCCTATCGCATGGCAAAAATGTTGTAAGTAAGTCTCTTGCACTGAGGCGGGATGCTCAGTAAATAGTTTTTTTAGCATGTCATTCTCTAATAAAAGGCATTGGCTTTACTCTACACTGTTCATCACAAAAAGACTTAGGGTTATTCTCACCAGGCAGATAAAATCTCGGAGGATCTAATGGCGCTTACCCGGTACAGTTTTTTATATTTTTCGGTGACGGCGGCAATCACACCATCTTAGCCCGCTGCCACATAACAGGTGGATCCTTTGCACTCTCTCCCCTATCAGCAATTCCAGCGGACATACAAGCTAGGTCAATTTTGTGCCCTTACATTCCAGTGCATAATATCGGTCATCGTGCCAATTTGAACTTTCTGGCCCTAGGTAGGACTTAGGATGCGAGTGCAACGAGAGGGACTATAGCGGTGCTCAGTTTCATGCAAGCCTGCTGTCAGTCAATTCAAATGACATTAGGCTATTTTATTGACAATATTTTGTCTTGCAGTGCTGCTGCTGAGGTGTCAATCATAATATCGACCTCATGGTTATAGCTTCTTCATACTAGGGGTGGGGAGTACCGTTTGTAGGTTGTTTGTGCCCACCAGCAGTTGCGCGGGCATTAAGGGGCAATAATAGCCTTAAGGTTACCTAAACGGGATTTAGTTAACATCAGCCATAAGTGTGATGTATTCAATCACGGCTATTGGATTTTGTGTAAGCCAGTTTGACCTTTATTTAAAAAGGATCAAGCCTGGCGGTTAACTCGGGTCATTAATCTAAAGATCATAAAGCGAAACGCAGTCAACAGAGGTTCTGCAACATGTCTCTGGCCATCGCAAAGTTAATCCAGGGTCTCTATTACAAATAATATAAGAGTATATAGACCGATAACATCCCTACCACCCAAAGAGCTGTGGTGCCGATAGGCCGGGTACGTGCAAACAGGCCACGCTCTTTGCTATCAGCAGTGTGGGGTTGGCCTAAGTACCGTACAGCCATATTATGTAAAAATTTCTGCAGCCGAGTTCTTTCTTGTACAATCCGCTCACTCACAGAGCTAAGCATGCGTTCGGCTACCTTCAGTAGGGCAGGTGCCATACGTCGCCAGAGCCAATCAGTGTCGAGACTGATAGTCATAGTCCGTTTCATCAGAGGTAAAAGCACAAAGAAAGCCAGGCCTGAAAATAACAGTAATTGTATGTAGAACAGCACTTTACCGATGGAATAGGGCTGATAATCTACTGGGTAGGGCAGGAATCCATAAAGCAATTCGGGGAATACGCCCAGCAAAATGCACAGAGCTGCAAAAATCACCATTGCCAGTCCCATATTCCAAGGAGCGTCTTTGGGCCGCAACCCTGAGTCACGTTGGAAAAATACAAACCACGGAAATTTGATCCCCGCATGGAGAAACACGCCGGCCGATGCCGCCGTCAATGCCATATACACCCACACCAAATTTTGGTCAACAGCGGCTTGGGAAATCATGCTTTTTGTGACGAAGCCTGAAGTGAGGGGGAAGCTGGAAATGGCCAGTGCACCTATGATCCCGCACACCATGGTAAGCGGCATAGTACGAAACAGCCCGCCTAGTTCCATACATTTATTCTTGCCGGTGCGGTAGATAACGACACCTGCGCTCATGAACAATAATGCTTTGTAGATTATATGTGCAAAGGCATGTGCAGCGGCACCATTAAGTGCCATTTCGGTGCCAATACCCACAGCAACCACCATAAAACCCACCTGATTGACAATGGAATAGGCAAGGATCCGACGAATATCGTTTTCTAGCAGCGCAAAAATAATGCCGTACATGACCATAAACAAACCTAGGCCTATTAGCACCGGTTCCCCTGGAAATAATAATATCAGCGCTAACACCGCTGTTTTGGTAGTGAATGCAGACAAAAATACCGAGCCGGTTGTGCTGGACTCCGGGTAAGCATCGGCTAGCCACGCAGAGACAGGCGGGGCTGCTGCGTTGATTAGCACCCCTATCAGTATCATCCAGGTGCTAAAATCTGTAGCTAACATAGGCTGGATCTGGATAGAACCTGTACTCACCACCACACCTTCAATGCCTACTTTGAGTATCACGCCACCCAATAGGTGCATGATGGCATAACGTATGCCCGCGGCCCTTGCACCTGGGCTGCCGCCACACCATACCACTATAGTGGAAAATATCGCCATCAGCTCCCAATACAAAAACATAGTAATGAGGTCGCCAGAGAAACAGACACCTATGGCGCCTGCTGCATAAGCATAGGCTGCGGCGAGCTCGTACCAGCGCGCTAGACGAAAAGAATACAAGCCTCCTACAAACACCATAAGGGCAAACACTGTGGCGAATAACCGCCTTAATGGGCTGCCTTCAACGGGCTCAATGTTATAGGACAGGAACTTGACTGTAGTTTGCACACCGTCTGGAATTTGCCATATAGCCCACAGGGTAATGATTGGCGCTATTAATACCACTGCCGTTCTTGCGTGGCCTTTTACTAACCCTATTAATACTGCTGCAATTAGCAGTACAAATGCTGGTGAGAAGACTTCAAACTCCATTTTTGTCGTCCTCTAAGTGGTTTTGGGTCGGCTGGGTGTCGTCATCGGGTGGTGAAATATCGTAGTAGTTTTCTGGACGCTTTAATAATAAGCCTAATAGTTTTGCCACCATTACCATGATAAGACAGCTGGTGAATCCATAAACGGCGCCAAATCCAAACCAAGCATCAACCCCAAAATAACCTTTAATGTATATTACGGTCTGCGCCAATACCACTAAGGTAAGTATTATGCTTGTGCCAATCCAGAGCTTACGAATGGTGGACGGTCTCACTAGCCAATGTAGATCTTTATCGTCATTCATTTCTAACTGAGCCCCTTCACAACTTGGCTTTCCAACTCGATTATTGGACCGTTAAACAAGAAAAATGCCAGTGTCAGTAACGCGGTTAAACACAATGCCAGTACCGCTAAAAATGGTGCTTCACCGTGTTCTTTGCCGCCTTCGTGTTCTCGCTCGAACCAAGCCATGTATAAAATAGGTAAAAAGTATGCGGCGTTTAACACTGTACTGGCAATGATGGTGAAGACAGCGATCAGGTTGTTGGCCTCGAACGCACCTGCCAAAATAAACCATTTGGAGACAAATCCGGCAGTGGGTGGCACCCCTATCATACTGAGAGCACCTATAGTAAAGGCGGCCATGGTCCAAGGCATGCGCCTGCCAATACCCCGCAACTGATGGACTTCAGTTTTTTTGGATGCGACGTAAATCGCCCCAGCTGCAAAGAACAAAGTGATCTTGCCAAATGCGTGGGCAACCATATGCAAGGAGGCACCGACTTCTGCTAGCGGCTTAAGAATAGCGGCGGCCATCACCACATAAGATAGCTGAGCAATAGTCGAGTAAGCCAGCAGGCGTTTGATGTTAGTTTGCCGCAAAGCAATTAAGCTTGCGACTATTATGGTGAATGCCGCCATATATAACAGCCATTGTGAGCTGGGAGCGGCAAATAGAAATTCGATACCAAATATATAAACGATGATCTTGGTGATAGCAAACACACCGGCTTTAACGACCGCTACAGCATGTAACAGAGCACTCACTGGCGTGGGAGCCACCATAGCTGCCGGTAACCATTTGTGCATAGGCATGACGGCTGCCTTACCAATACCAAATACAAAGAGTCCCAGTAATAAGCCAATTTCTGGATCATTCAGCTTTCCAGCCAGTATGCCACCAGTGGTAAAATCCCCTGTTCCGGCTATGGTATAGGTCCAGATGATCGCAGGTAGAAACAAAGCTATAGAGGTGGACAGCAAAACGCCTATATAAATTCTTGCGGATCGCACCGTAGCGGGATCCCCTTTATGAGCCACCAGAGGATAAGTAGAAAGGGTGAGTAGTTCATAACATAAAAATAAGGTAAATAGATTGCCGGCAAAGGCGATGCCCATAGTCGCAGAAAGGGCGAGGGCGAAGCAGGCAAAGAAACGAGTTTGGTTTTTTTCTTTGTTACCCCGCATATAGCCCACGGAATATATGGAGTTAATAAGCCAAAGTCCAGATGCTAATGCTGCGAACAACATACCTAGAGGTTCCACTGTAAAAGCAATGGTAAGGCCAGGCATTAGTTCGCTGACTTCAACTGATGGGCGTCCGCCATCCATTAGGGTAGGTAACAATCCCCACACTACCCAGATCAAAGACAATGAGGTGATCGCCGTCGCCGCCTCTCGAATATTTGGGCCGATACGCCCAGCAAGGACAATGGCCAATGCGCCCACAAGCGGCAGGACAATGGCGACTAATATGGCTGTTTCCGGGATCATTGTGCACCCTCAATAAGTAGAGCTGCAGCACTATTTGCCAGTTCCAATGGAATTTGCGGAAATAGCCCGAAGTATATGTTTAGGATGGCCACCAGTCCGGTCACTAATAGTAGCTGAATTGGCGCTTCAGATATCTTTGCTTCGTCTGCGACCGGAGCTAGGAAATAAAGTGCTTCAACAATACGCCAGATATAAACCACTGCCATCAAAGAGCCGATAAGAATAACAGCAATGAGTCCCCAGCCCCAAGGCCCACTTTCAAGTGCAGCGCTAATAAGTAGCCATTTACTAATGAAACCTGCAGTGCCAGGGACACCGATTAGGCTTAAACCACAGATCACAAAAGCGGCACAGGTCCAGGGCATACGAGCCGCAGCACCACCAAGTTGGTCAAGGCGTAAGTCGCGATACTGATAGGCCAAGCAGGCAACGGCAAGGAATAAGCCCCCCTTAGCTAGCGCGTGGTTGAACAGGTGTGCAGCACTAGCAGTCAGTCCCGGTATACTCACCAAACTGACGCCGAGCAAAACATAACCAATTTGTGCAATGGAAGATGAAGCTAGTAGTCTCTTAATATGCCCTTCGAACATAGCCACGGCTGAGGCAATCAGGATCCCAAGAATTGCCAGTGGCATGACGAATACCGCGAACTGCAAGCCATGATCGACAAGTGTGGCTTGAAATACCATGTAGTCGAACCTGATCAGAACATAGAGTGCAACCTTGGTGGCGCAAGCCGCTAGAAACACAGTCACCATATGCGGTGCATGTGTATAGGCGTTTGGCACCCAAACGTGTAGCGGGAATACCGCCGCTTTTAAGGCTAAACCAATAGTGATAAATCCGGCAGCCACTAATACAGGGTTTATATCGGTTACATCGCCAAGGCGAGCTTCCATATCCGCTAAGTTAAGTGTGCCTGTCATCATATAGATCAGACCCACGCCAATTAGATAAAAGGTTGCCCCTATAGTGCCCATGATCAGATATTTGAAAACGGCGGGAAGGGCGCGACGATCTGGGCCACCGGCAATTATGATGTAACTGGCCAGTGAAGAGATCTCCATAAATACGAAGATATTAAAGGCGTCTGCTGATACAACAATACCCACCAATCCAGACAGTGCTAGTAGCCAGGCTGAGTAGAACAATGGCTGGCGCTCTGATCCTATCTGCTGGTCAATGCTCGGTCTGGCTGCCAGTAAAGAAGCGGCGCCGGCGCCGGTCACAATTAACAACATTATCGCACTGAAGCTATCTACAGACAGCGTTATACCAAAAGGTGCTGGCCAGCCACCCATAGCGTATACGAGGGTTTGACCGTCTAAGACCGCTAGGGCGAGGGTCAGTGCGATGGCAAAACTCACCAATGCAGCGGCAGTCGCTCCTGCCCATGCAAGACCTCGTGGTTGTAACAGGACTATCAGTGGTGCCGATAACATAGGTACCAAAACTTGAAGGGCGGGAAGGTGTGCTAGTAAATCCATATTAGTCAGTCAGCGTCCAGAATTTCGTTTTCTTCGATAGTGTCATAACATTCACTGATACGTACTACCATGGCTAAGCCTAGTGCGAGTGTGGATACCCCCACAACAATGGCTGTGAGTATCAAGACTTGTGGCAGTGGGTTCGAAAATATTTGATCTTCCACACCTGCTTGTATAATTGGAGCGGTTCCACCTTCTACTTTGTCCATAGTGATGTACATAAGAAACACTGCCGACTGAAAGATAGATAATCCGATCAATTTCTTAATTAAATTGGTTTTGATAATGATGGCGTACAGGCCAATCGTTAAGATGATAGCGAACACCCAATAATTGAAATAACCCAGTAGTTCTAAAAGGTTCATGACAAACTCTCACGTGCGGCGAAGGCATGAAAAATAGATAGAAGTGCACCACAAACCGCCATGCCAACGCCGGCCTCGATGATTAAGATACCGAGTTGTTGTCCAAACACGGGATCGGCGGTCAATACTGAATACTCAAGAAATGCGCCACCCATTAACATACAAACTACGCCGACACCGCCAAATAACAGGGCACCGCCTACCACCATGCCTAGCAACACACCCCTTGGTATGGCACGCAATGCGTTGGCTTCGCCTTCGAGGAGCGCATACAGGATGACGCCAGTGGCAATAATAGCGCCTGCTTGGAATCCACCGCCTGGGCCGTATTCCCCATGAAATTGTACATAAAGACCAAACAACACAATAAATGGGATCAGTAGTCGGCCGACAACCTGAGGTATTAAATGATGACGTAAACCACTGTTTTTTGTGGTGACCTGTTGGGTTTTCCGTGGAGGGCTGACACCAAGGATAAATAACACACCGATACAAGCAGCAAAAACCACAAGTACTTCCCCTAATGTATCGTAACCTCTAAAGCTGCTAAGGATGGCGGTAACCACATTGGGGAAATCCATATACTCAGTGGTTTTTTCTATATACCAAGGAGCAATATGTTGGTGTACCGGAGCATCTGGGTCGCCAAGCCTAGGTTTGTCGAAGGTTGCGTAAATGATAAGTAGTGCCAGTACTCCCACAGTACCAATAGCCACCCATCGCGGGCCTTGGCGAGGTTTTTCTCGATCACCAGTTAGGGATAATGCACAAAGAAAAATTACCGTTGTCACGCCAGCACCCACTGCAGCCTCTGTGAGTGCCACATCGGCGGCGTCCAAAATAAAAAAGTTAGCGGCCATAAGTAAACTGAATATGGAGGTCAGCATCACGGCAACAAAAAGATCTTCGGCGCGCACTATTGCCACTGCAGTAATGACCAGCATGGTCAGTAAGAAAACCGCAAAGATAAATATCATTCTGGGGTGTTCCCTTTGGGTTTGTCGCTCGCATCTCCGGCGTCTGGTTTGAGACCGGACAATAATGCAGCATTGGCTAAGGCATAAGTAGCGGTTGGACCTGTGAGCAGCAAAAACAACATGATTGCAAACAGCTTCAAGGTGGCCAACGATAGGCCAGCTTGCAACATCATGCCAACAAAAATCAAAATGGTTCCCATGGTATCGGTAAGACTGGCGGCATGCAGTCGGGTGTAAAAGTTTGGCAAGCGCAGACCGCCAATGCCACCGATCAATACGCAGGAAGCACCCAGTATGAGGAGGATCCAACTTAGTACATCTAATACAAGATCAATCATCTTTGATACTCGAATTTCTTCGTGAGCGGTTTTGGAAAAACTCCAGTACCGCTAGAATGCCAACCATGTTAATCAAGGCATAGGCGAGGGCAAGATCGAGAAAATCAGGACGACCGTAGAGAAATGCAATGACAGACAGCAACAAGACTGTTTTGGTGCCAAACACATTGACTGCTAATACACGGTCGTAAACACTTGGCCCCATTAGTGCTCTTATAAGCGCTAATACCATGGTCACCAAAATAGCGATTGAGACAACAATATACATGGCTACTTGCGCTCCAGAGCAGCGGCTCGGCTATTGGCCTCGCCTTTTTGTAATTCTTTTGCACCTTCACTGGTCAAGCAATGGATCAATAGTTTGCCCTCGTGTATGTCTAATGTCACTGTGCCAGGAGATAAAGTAATAGAATTGCCAAGGATCACCTGGCCCACATCAGTTTGGGCTTCGGCGTCTAGTGCAACTACTGTGGGGCTGATAGGCAAAGAGGGACTCAAAATCAGTTTGGCTACGTCAATACTTGAAACAATAATTTCTCTTAGTAGCCACAGCCAATAACCGGGCAGGCGAGGTAAAATTCCAAGCAAAGCCTGATGATGTCTGAAGTAACCCATGCGATGGGCTAAGTACACGCTGATCAAACAGGAGAAAACCCCCAAACCCATCACCAAAGGTTTGTATAGCCCTGACCATAATAGCCAAGATATTGCCAGAACAAGCAACAAGAATAAAATAGACGAAAGTTTTGCTTCGCCTCGCTGGAACACTTGCCGCTTTGGAATTTGATTCATTGTTGACAGGGGTGATTGATGAGTAGTGACTGGTAGATGCATTCCATGGTGGGTTCATCTTTTTCCTCATCTACTGGTTTGTTGGTCCGTTTGGCAAGCACAAGATCAACCTCATTCCGCAGGTGTAGGAAATCGCCAAGACCGAAACCGGTTAGTTGTGCCGCTCGATAACGGTCGGTGTTGCCTGGCATGCCCGTGCGTATCCGGCGCTCTGAGAAGGTATCACTGTCGATAATAGCATTTTCGGCATTTAGCATGACTCGTGCGTCTGTGGAAATAACTCCGTCGATAAAGCCTTGAATATTACGGATGCAATACTGACCATCAGTGCCTTTTGGATCGGTGCTATGTAGTGCGCAGTGTGATACCAATTCCTTGGCAGTAAGTACCTCTAGGGCATTGACTGTTGATACTGCCATGACTTGTAAAACTACAAGTGTGCAGGCCAACTTAGAAGTATTACGCCGGTTTGAATGTTGTATATCTAGAGACATGGCCACAGAACCCTTGCTAAAGTAATGAATAGTATGAACTATTTACCGCCGTGTGCAAGCCTTTGTGAGTTTTGGCAAATCAGGGCGAGTCATTTTCATCTTTAGGCATTGTATTGCACACAAAAGGTGCATTTTTTTCCTTCTGTTTTAACAAGTTAAGGCGCTATGCAGACTGCATTTAGCGGCACTGTTATCTATATGTCGCCTGTCCCCGCTTGGCGCTTAGAACAGTAAAGGATAATAAATTACTCATTTGTAACCTTGCCATATGAAGGTTGTTGAACAGGGCCTTTAAATAATTCGCAGTGCTACACCATAATATCATGACTAACCGCGGATCAGCCATAGATCATATGCGCGGCTATGGACAGCAGTGGCTGTACAATTGCGGTTCGCACTAGAAAAATCATCCTTAATTGTATGAAACCGATAGGGATGCTGGAGCGCAGTATTAAAAGACCACCTTCTGCCATATAAATGAGTTAGGTCACCGACAAACCGGTTAGCACAAAACCTGTGATCGAGCTGTCTATGTTCGTTGCTACAACCGCTGGAATAAATGGATCGAAAAATCCCACCAAAGTGTCTGCGGCTGCGGCCTCGGGTAATTGCAATATTTGCAACACCTAGCCCATTGGAAAACTGAGGATCTGCAGCATTCAGTATGGGTATATACCACCCACACAATAAACGGGATGGTCATTATCGGGGATATCACCGTTATAAAAATATCGAATACACTTTTGCCGGCTAGCATCAGCATTGAGGCTGAGCTTGGCGCTAGGGCGGCCTTTTTGTGGCGGCGTCAATCGCGGCAAGTATTAATGGCTTGTGACTATCCACTGGGATAACTGTTCGTTGTTGCCTTTTACCCTCGCCAAAACTCATGCATTAACAACCCTAAGCTCTGCGCTCACAAAGGCCAAGCCATGCCCCATTCGAAAATAGTCAGGGATTGACATCCCCTTGACTGCAAATGACAACAGAGACTGTAGAATTAATTCCTTGTGTTATAGCCTAAAAATAAGAGTAACAAGATGATGACAAATAAACATATTTGCTCACACCCCTTAATTATTGCCGTTGCCTGATCGTTAAGGTTTGTTGTAGATCAGCAGCAAGATTGGGGTCTTAATGTTAATCGTTAAAGAGGGGAGGCAGATATATTCTCCAGAGGCTGAGGTTTTCCAAACAGATAACCTTGCAGCTGATGACAACCATGTTTGATTAAAAGATCCGCCTGTTCCTGGGTTTCTACTCCTTCAGCACAAATCGTTAAATTCAATTGTTTGGCCATCTCGATAATGGTGTTGGTGACGAGACTACTGCGGGAGGACAAGCCCAGATTATCCACAAATTGTTTGTCAATTTTCAGAGTATCTATCGGAATTTTCGTCAGGTAACTTAAAGACGAATAGCCGGTACCAAAATCATCAAGGGCAATAGATGAGCCCATTTGGTGGATCTGCTCAAAAAAGTGGTTCGCTGCCGAAAAATTTTCTAAATAGGCGGATTCAGTGACTTCAAATTCGATAAATTTAGGATCGATCTGATATTCCTCAAATAGCCCCTGGATAAAGCCCATAAAACTTTCGACCTTGATGTCATTGGCAGATAAATTTATCGCCAGACAGACAGGCCTACCTAGCCGTTTATGGATCACCGGTAGATCCTGACACAACCTCTGCAGCACCCAGCGGCTGATAAGATTGATTTTGCCGCTTTTTTCGGCCAGTGGCACAAACTC
>JAWUWP010000052.1:0-7120 GCA_034111785.1 Paraglaciecola sp. | reverse complement strand
GTAAAAAAGCTATATTTCTCTGACTCTTAAGATAGCGCAACATCTTTGCCTCCATTAGTTAGCGCCTTGTTTAGAACGCTAGTGACCTAAAATATCTCTGATCCAGTATAGAGTGCGTCTAAAAATTAACAATGGTAGCCGATAGGGAGCAAGGGTAGCCGATAGGGAGCAAGGGTTGTCGCAGCAAGTCATAGTCCGGCTAGTGACACACTCTGGTTATTTAATCTCTTAGCGGTTTAACCTGAAACGTCCAATCTCTATGATCAGCTGGTCCGGCGGGGCCTATTTTTCCTTCGGCTAAACGCAGTAATTCCTCGGGATTGTGAATCTGTCCGGCCTTCATGACGAATCGAATATTTCGTGCGGCCTTAATATCATCTAACGGATTTCCTTTGACGACTAACAAGTCGGCAGATTTACCAGATTCTAGTGATCCAAGGCGGTCCGCAACACCAAGTGCCATAGCACCGTTAATAGTCGCCGCTTTCAAAACATCAATGGGCGGTAAGCCTGCGTAGGTCATAGCCAGTAACTCTCTGTGATAGGCAAAGCCCGGTAACATGTTGGTATAGACCGGCTCATCAGTACCAACCACGATAAGATGCTTACCTCCAGCATCATACAGTGCCATTAGCTCAATTATGCGCTGGTCATATTCCTTTTGCTCTGACTCGGGTGAGGGAATACCTCGCTGTAAAAGGCGAGTTTGCGTGTAGGGCGTAAAATATTTTGATTCGTCGGTCCACGTCATTTCAGTAGGATGTGCATTACGCAGATTGATACCTCCGTACATTTGCAAATTGGGGCCATAATAAACCTGATGCTTTATCATTAGATCAACCATCTCGTTCATTTGTGTGCTTCTTGGGTCGTCTTGCCCAAGGGCAAGCGTAAGCTGGTGCTCAATGCGATCCATGCCCATTAGAATGGCATCGCGCGTAGAGACGTCATATTCGACATTGTAGTTGGCAAGATGGCCCGTTGTTGTCATGCCAAGCTTGTGTGCCTGCTCAATAATGATCCTCGCCTCATTTGGCGTTGCCTGTTTTATTTTGAGGCTGACAACACCTTCTTGGGCCCACTTATTAACCTCGTCTATTATCTCTTTTTCAGTAATGTCATTTGGCCAGGCCGCACATTCATCCTCTGCCACACTAACGTTGTACTCGCAACGAAAGGCACCAAAGTAAGGGCCAGACACAAATAAGTGTGGCCCGATAGCCCTACCCGCTTCAATTAAATCTCTCTGGGCAATCATGCGCTCAGGGAAAAATTCCCCCGCTGACCAGGTGGCAGTGACACCGTTGGCGAGAAACACAATGCCGTTATAAACCACTTCTTCCGCGCGACCTTGGTCAATAATGTCTAAATTATAGTGCGCATGTAAGTCGATTAGACCTGGAAGAATTGTTTCTGACTCGGCTAACTCAATGAGTTGGACGGGCATAGTGCTTGGTATATTACTAGGCAGATCAACACCTATTATATTGCCCGCTTCAACAAGTATGCCGCTGTTACGACGGCGTGCATCACTGATACCATCAAAGAGCCAGCCGCCTCGTATCAATAGTGGCTCCGTATCTACTGAACCGTTGTTATCAGAGGCCAATGCTGGCATAGGGACGATAAGAAAAAGAGTTAGGTAGATAAAAAACGTGGTGGAAGTACGTGTCATAATTTACCCCAGTGACAAAGGGGCCTATTATTAACGCAACCTTGATGGCGCACCCGCTGCCTACATTAATTCGCATTTGTTTAAGGCGCTGAGAACCTAAAACATCGTTTACCTAGTATAGAGGGCGACGACTATTTAACAATATCAGCCGATAGGGAAAAATAAAGAGTTAGGTGAGCGTTAATCCTCGATTCAGCCCATACATTATTAATAAACCGCTTACCGTCATTGTGGTTTAACGGTATTAGTCAGCCTACAAGTGCTCGCGGTAATAATCCGTTACACGCTTTTCAATGTAAGCCGGATCAGACTGCCACGCTCTGGCATGCATTTCACAGGGTGACTGCCAGAACAATTTAGGCTCGTTAGCCGCCGCATAATTTCGTTCGCCATGAGACAAACTAATGAGGTTATCCTCGGTACAGTGAATGATAAATACCGGCCGTGGCGCAATGTTTCCCAATATCTCCTCGGGGTTTACCCGGTTCATATCCATTCCAGTTCGCAACTCCAACAACCAAGTCATAAGAGGTAACAGAGGAAACGTTGGTAGCCCGATGTGTTGAGTTATAATTTCTGCGTAAAGATCATTCAAATTTGCCCAGCCCGCCTCGAACACTCCAGCCTGAATACGCGTATCTTTTTCCATTGCCAATATGCCAGTAGCAGCCCCCATCGAAGTGCCAAAAATACCCATGGTTTGAGTGTTCTTTTGCTGCTGTAAATAGTCTAAAGCAGCTTTGACATCATTCTTTTCAAAATAACCCATCGACGAAAAAGAGCGCATATTTTGACCGCTATTTCTTAAGTCCAACGCCAGTATATTAAACCCTGCTTGATGCACGGCCTTAAACCAGCGCATACCTTCGCGCCTGTCAGCGCCATGGCCATGGACAAAAATAATCGCTTTGGTCGCCTTATCTGCTGGCACATACCAAGCGCTTAAAACCATGCCATCATCAGACTTAAAAGAAACATCTTCAAAATCCAAGTCTAGCTGTGAGGGGTCACCGCAATAAATGAAGTGTTCTTCACTGCACGTGTAAGAGGGATGCATAACATTAGAAGAGAACGTCCAAGCGAGTACAAAAACACCTATACCAGCAAGACCAAGCAAACTAACAGCAACTAAGGTCATTATTTTTTTAATATTCTTCATTGGTATGTCTTACTCAGCGTTTTCGGATAGGACTAAAAATAGAGGCCAAAAAGAATACCATCATTACGACGTTAAAATAGGTGCCGACGGTCAGTGCACCATAAGGCACTGCCATATTTGTAGCTAAGGTCGCCAGTAATGGCCCACCCACGAACAAAAGAATCAATGGATTTAAAAAGACTATCCAGCGCGGATAATCTGTTTTTGCCAACAGTACCCTCACAAAGATAACTAAAAACGCCAAACCCAGCAGCCACGTGACCGTATCAGTAACAAAGGTCATGTAGCTAGCAGCCGCATCAAGTAGCGCTAATGATTCGCTCCCCTGCTGATTAGCAAATTGAACAACAAAGCCATACATCCCCCACAATGCATGGTAAGCCCCGGCTATTATTATGCTAAACGCAAACAATACGGCAGTAATGGCGGCCCAAAATCGTGAATAAAAGTTTAATTTAATATATAGATGCCAAGCGCCAAAAAGGTAGAACACCGCCGCAATAGGCCCTAGAACTCCTGATATTTGTAGCTGCTCCGTCGTCGCCAACAGGACCGCCTTTCTGCCAGGTAACAATGAGTCAACTATCTCGCTGACAGCAGGCATCTCACCCCAGTGAGCATAGAGTAATAAATCTCCAGCAAACATAATGGCTGCGCCTAAAAACCCCAACAACCCAGAGAAAATCATTGCTTTACTAGCCGTAGGCTCTAAAGCCATTGTCTGCAGATACTTACCTTTACGTCCTAAGATATTTACTTTCCCCTCATCTATTTATTAATCAGCGTGACAGATCATGAGTGTTTTTATAGATATAGCGATTCTTGTATTAGCTTTCGGATTTAGATTTTTTAGCATAAATTTCTGTTCTATTTCGACCCTGTTTTTTCGCAAGATATAGTGCGGCATCCGCATGCGCAAACAATGACCCAATACTTATTTCAGAGGAAGATACCCCAATACTCAGCGTTACTCTTTCTCGCAAGGTGGCAAAGGGTTGGTTTTCTTTTTCATCAAGAATAGTTTGCTGAATCTTTTCGGCCACTATGACTGCACCAGCTATATCGGTATAAGGTAAAATTATAGCGATTTCATCACCACCCAAACGCGCAACAAAATCTGTTTTCCTACGCAGCGCACTCTGTATTATTTGCGCTACCCCAAACAAGATTTTATCCCCTGTTTCATGACCGTAGTTGTCGTTGTAATTTTTAAAGTCGTCAATATCGATCAAAAGAAAAGATAGCGGATTTTTAGACCTTTTGGCCGCCGCAACTTGACTACTTAACTCTTCATCATAAGCTCGCTTGTTTGGAATCTTGGTTAAGGAATCAAGATAGCTAAGTTCTTTTAGGCGCTTATTCGCCTCATCAAGCTTATATATTGTTCTTTGTTTCTCTGTGATATCTAAATGAGTGCCGAGCATTCTCTTAGGTACACCGTCACTTTCCCATTCAATCACTTGACCCGTATCATAGACCCAAACCCAATGCCCATCCTTATGCCTCATCCTAGATTCGAACATGTAAAGCTGGCTTTTCCCTGCCCAGAGTTCTTTTAACAAACGATCAGATTCGCTAAGATCATCAGGGTGAGCATAATTCATCCAAGTATCAATGCTAACAGGCGACAACTCTTCCAATGTATAGCCAATAATATTTGCCCAGCGCTCATTGAACAGTGCTTTACCGGTTTGAACCTCCCAATCCCATATCCCTAAACCTGTGCTGTTAATGACAAACTCAAGCTTTGTATGGTTTTCCGCTAAAACTTCGGCCTGTGATTCAAAATATTTGATCTGAGTTTGCAGCGATTCTATGGTGTCGGCCGTGTGAATAAGGCTCTTACTCTTTGCTTCCATGCTGGAGTCCTTGTCTAATAATTCCCTTTTTTATTGGCTTTATACGGTTTGACCAAATAGTTAGTCCCGCCTAATTCCAATGCGCAATACTTGTGCCACTGCCTTAGCATAGGCTATTTATTATCAAATAAACTTTTTTGGCTATATTAAAAATAGCCAACAAAGGCAAGTACATTGATAAAACAATGGATAGATTTACAAATACCATTTGCGGTAATTTATAGATGCAGCTCCATGTCTATACGATGCATACCCGGTCCCCAGCCGTTTTTCATAGCGGCAATTTCAATCGCACCAAAATTTACAAAAAAAGGTGCTGATTTATGACTCGCTGCAATCTTAACTAACCTAGCCCCAGCTTGGTGTACCACAGCAGAAATTCGATTCATAATGGCCGAACCAATACCCATGCCTTGGAAGTTAGGGTTTAGTAAAACCCATTTAAGACTGCTTTGCTGTAAACCATTCTCTGATAACCCAAAAGCCCCTACGACTTCACCATTAACTGCACACAGCTCATAGCTAAACGGACTGGCATCAAGAAACTCTGCATAATCGACGCGCTCATTGGGTGCAAAAAACTCAGGGCAATTTGCATCAAAGAGCTTGAGACACACCGACTTATCGGTCGACACATAGGACCTGAACGTTACATTTGTTGCCATACGTTTAGCCTGTGGTGAGCTTGAAATCAGCGTAAGAACAATAAATAACTCCTGTTGCCCTTATTTTTACCCATTTCTTTTTTCTTCAGTGAAGTGTTATTTTTCTAGTATTAGGGCTTCTAACTCATCATTTGGAATGGCAACAAGTTTAAGACCATTAATGCCAATCACAGTATCAGCTGCGACCATAGCATTGATAATTGCCTCTTCTGTCGCGTCAACCGTCGCCCTAAAAACAGTGGATAGGTGATTATTGGGAAACATTTTTATATTGGATATTTTATTTTCCGATAATTGTTCATTAGCTGCCGTTGAAAAGGCTAGAAAGATATCACCTGATCCAGCGTTGCTGACAGTCCCTAGCCTACCAAGTGCCAGTGAGGGTCGTTTTGCAACCCGTCTTAACTGATGAGGTAATAATGGCGCATCTGTTGCAATGATAATAATAATGGAGCCATCGCGGGCATAGTCAGGTTGAGAGGAAGAGACTGTAAGACTGTCGCAATAAGGCCAATAATCTCCAAAATGTCTTTTGATGCGACTATCGGTAAAACAGTTAGGATCGGCTTTTAGTCTTTTGCCAACTTCCTTGCCGGCAATAGTGAGGTCATTGCGTGACCAGTTATAATTGCATTGGACTAATACGCCCAACGTATAGGATTGGCTCCCTACTTGATATTGTCGAGAGGCCGTTCCAATACCGCCTTTAAAACCATTGCATATCATGCCGGTGCCACCGCCCACAACGCCCTCGACAACTTTGCCACCTTTTGCTTTACCAAGAGCATCTAGAGCATGAGCCTTTGTTACATGAAAACCATTAATATCATTGAGGCCTCCGTCGTAAGTTTCAGCTACAACCGGAGCATGCCAGTCAGCCGCCCATCCTTTGCCTACCATCCAAGAGACAGCGGCATCTCTCACTATTCCCACACTGTGAGTATTGGTGATCAAGATAGGGCCGTCAATGACTCCACGCTCCTCTATCCACGTTGTACCTGTCATTTCGCCAGAGCCATTCAGTGTAAACCAGCCGCCAAAAACGGGGGATGTAGAGTTTTTCCCACGCGGTAAAATGGCTGTTACACCTGTCCGGATTGGTCCTTTGCCAACGTCGAGAATACCTTTTCCTTGGATTACTGTAACCTGACCAACCTCTAGGCCCGTTACATCAGTTATTGCATTCAATGGGCCAGTAGTTCCATCAAAGGGTATTCCCAAATCTCGTGCGCGGATATTGTCTTTCGCCTGAGCTAAAGCAGAAACACTTATGGCTATGACCAAAAATGCGGCCGGTATCGCCGAGGCTAAAATACGAAGAGCATTAAACATACTTTCTCACTTGAAAATCCTTCGGGAATTGAACCTGAACACTATTTGGCCGAATATGCGATTGATTATTAGACCATAACACCGTCTTAAACGGTAATGAGTTACTTTTTAAAGCTAAACGAACATACGCTCTAACCGCCTGAATAAAAGTGGAGTTTCAGCATAGACCTTTTGCTAACTAGCAAAATAATCGCTTATAAGCTCACAAAAATCTTCTCGGTGGACGTCTTGGGTTATAAAGGAGGTAACTAGCCTTGAGAACATTTCATGTTCACCGAGAGTAATGTTAGGCGGCAATGTATCAACATACCAGTCATAAAATTCTGCACCAGCGGCCTGTAAATGATCTGCCAAACCTTTAGGCATGATGACGAAAAGCTCGTTAGAGTGCACCGGCCATACCAGTTTTAATTGGTCAAAAGCGGTTATT
>JAWUWP010000051.1:0-34031 GCA_034111785.1 Paraglaciecola sp. | reverse complement strand
CCAGTTAATTAGCTGGGCTTTTTTGTTGGCCGCTGTGCTGGGTTATTTGACTTCCTCGCCCGCTGCTTGTTTATCCGCATGATAGCTAGAACGCACCATAGGGCCACAAGCTGCATGACTGAAACCGATCTTTTTGGCAATATCTCCCAATTCATTAAATTCATCAGGGTGTACATAACGCTTTAAGGGGAAATGATGTTTGCTAGGCTGCAAGTATTGGCCTAATGTCAGCATTTCTACATTGTGTGCACGTAAGTCTTTTAACACCTCGGCAATTTCCTGTTTATCTTCGCCCATGCCCATCATCAAGCCTGATTTAGTGGGGATATCTGGGTGTTGTAGTTTAAACTTTTTCAACAGATCCAGTGACCACTGATAGTTTGCTCCAGGACGACATTCTCGATACAACCTTGGAATGGTTTCTAAATTATGATTAAACACATCTGGTGGAGCTAGCTTTAATATCTCTAATGCCCTATCCATACGGCCTCTAAAATCTGGCACTAACACTTCAATCTTGGTTTTGGGACTAAACGTGCGGATCGCTGTGATGCAATCCACAAAATGTTGGGCACCGCCGTCGCGCAGATCATCCCGATCTACCGAGGTGATCACCACATATTTAAGTTCCATTTCAGCAATGGTCTTAGCTAATTTAATGGGTTCTTCAGCACTAGGGGGTAGCGGTTTACCGTGAGCCACATCACAAAACGGACAACGCCTAGTACAGATATCGCCTAAGATCATAAAGGTAGCGGTACCATGATTAAAACATTCGGCTAAGTTAGGGCAACTGGCTTCTTCACATACCGAATGTAGATTGTTTTTTCGTAAGGTTTGTTTAATTTTATCAATACGCTCGGTACTGCGAGGTAATTTAATCTTTATCCATTCTGGCTTGCGCAACATTTGCGCTTTTTCAGTGGGCATAATGGTAATAGGGATGTGTTTAACTTTTTCATCATCCCGAAGTTTTACTCCGGCCTCTGGGCGTGCGTTAGTCATGAAAGCCTTCTCTATATTCTTTGCTATTGATACCTAGTAAGGTACATAAATGATCTGTCAAAATTTCTCCCGCTTGGGTCAATGTTTCTGGACCGCCTAAGTCTGCACAATTTATCATTTCTAAACCAGCATAACCACAAGGGTTAATTGCCCCAAAGGGGGATAAATCCATATTAACGTTAAGTGCTAAGCCATGAAATGAGCAGCCTTTACGTATTCTTAATCCTATGGAACATACTTTTTTGTTTTGTACATAGACGCCTGGCGCGTCGGCCTTAGGATAGGCGTCAATGCCATAATCGCCTAAGCTTGCCACCACACAGCGCTCTAAGCTGGTGACTAAATCTCGGACCCCTAACTTGTGACGTTTTAAATTGAGTAACACGTAAACCATTTGTTGACCAGGTCCGTGGTAGGTC
This sequence comes from Paraglaciecola sp., assembly GCA_034111785.1. Classification (GTDB taxonomy): domain Bacteria; phylum Pseudomonadota; class Gammaproteobacteria; order Enterobacterales; family Alteromonadaceae; genus Paraglaciecola. The sequence goes on along the minus strand of JAWUWP010000051.1, from coordinate 32,607 downwards.
ACCTGACCGCCTCTGTCCACCTTAACCACGGGTATCTTGCCCGGCTTTAAGATATGCTCGTCTTTGCCAGCCTGACCTTGAGTAAATACCCCTTGATGTTCTACCAACCACAGCTCATCTTGGGTAGAGGGTCCTCTGGTATCGGTGAAGCTTTGCATCGCTTGCCAAATAGGCAGATAGGCTTGTCGGCCAAGTTGCCTAATGATAATAGGCATGGCGATGCTGCTATTTGTCATCTGTTTATCATGTCCTGTAACGACGGCTTAAAGAACAAAGCGCACCAATTCGAGCTTGGCTAGTTCTGTGTATAAGCTTTCCATATGTTCTTTGCTGGTCACTGTGATAATGATGGACAGGGCATGATAATTACCCTTAGAGCTAGGCTTTACCTTAGGAGCATAATCACCAGGTGCTTGGGCTTGCACACAAGCTAACACGTCATCGCACAGAGATGGATGAGCAACGCCCATCACTTTAAAGTTTTGCTCACAAGGAAATTCAAGGAGCTGATCAAAGTGTGTATCCATATCTTTATCCTTATCTTTCGCCTTATTTATCAAAACCAAATTTTAGTTTTACAAAATCCAACATACGATCCATTAATCCACCCTGTTTGACCTCTTGTAAGGTCACTAATGGATATTCTGCGATATCTTCACCCTCTATTTGTAAGAACAGACGGCCTACCACAGTACCTTTAGCAATAGGTGCTTCAAGGTTTTTGTCTAATTTAAAATTAGCCTCTAGTTCCTTGCTTTGACCACGGGGAATATTAATGGGGGTATCTTGTAAAATACCTAGATCCACTGTCTCTTTGTCACCCATAAATATTCTATGGGAGACAAAGCTATCGCCGGCTTTGTAAGGAGTGACCGTTTCGTAGAAACGAAAGCCATATTTGAGTAATTTTTTATTCTCTACTTTACGTGTACGTTCACTATCAGTACCCATCACCACTGAGATAAGACGCATATTACCTTGGGTGGCCGACGACACTAAGCTGTAACCGGCATCCGAGGTATGTCCCGTTTTTATGCCGTCAACATTTAGGCTCTTGTCCCACAACAAACCATTGCGGTTATATTGTTTTATGTCGTTAAACGTAAACTCTTTTTCACTATAAATAGCATATTCTTCTGGCACGTCTTTGATCAGAGCGGTGGCTAAGATCGCCATATCTCTAGGTGATGTGTAATGATTTCCATCATGTAATCCATGACTATTAACAAAATGGGTTGAGGTCATACCGAGTTTTTCGGCATGCATATTCATCATGCTGGCAAAGGCACTCTCACTGCCGGCTATATGTTCTGCCATAGCCACACAAGCATCGTTACCAGATTGGATGATAATACCGCGATTCAGGTCGGCCACTGATACTTGTTTACCCACTTCAATAAACATCTTAGATGAGTCGGGAAAGTTCTTTGCCCAGGCATTCTCAGAGATAGTGACCATATCGCTTTCTTTGATATTGCCATTGGCAATTTCCTGACCGATCACATAACTGGTCATCATCTTGGTCAAGCTAGCAGGAGGTATTTGAATGTCAGCATTTTTTTCGGCAATAATATTACCGGTTTGAAAATCCATTAACACAAAACCTTTGGCCGCGACCGAGGGGGGGGGAGGGATCACTACCGCCGCTGATACTGAAAATATACATAGACTCAAGGTCATGCTGCTTAAAAGGGCACTGAAATACTTTTTGGGGTTATACATTAAACTACCGTTATCGAAGTGGTTAAATTAAGTTTATTTCAAGCCGACAGAGCTTAAAAAACTGAACAGTAATATAGCATCTTGCAAGGCTAAATACTCGTCCTGCCCCTTCATTATTAATTATAACAGAGACATATTTGTGTGCTTCAATCCAATGACAGTGTATTTCCCTAAAAAAGTTTAATCTAACAGTATTTTATAGGCCCCTGGATAACCGTTGCGTTTGAGTTCTTGTAATAACTGCCCAGCCTCTTGTTCGTTGCCTAGGGGCCCAATTTGTAATTTATGAATATCCTGCTGAGTGGTAATTTGATGAGGTAATTGATATAGGGTTTGTAGGACCAATCCCAGGTTTTGGATCTTAGGCTTGTCTTGGAAAGCCGCAACTTGAATAAACAGTCTTTTGCTAGTTTTGCCATTACTGATGTTTAGTTTTGTGCGGTTAGCCGAGATAATTTCGCCATCGGCGGTCACCTTGACCACCTCTAGTTTAACATCGGCTACACCAGTTTTAAGCATATCTAACTTTAACGCTGCGGCGTAAGATAAATCAATAATACGCCCTCCATGAAAGGGCCCGCGATCATTCACCCTTACAATAACCTGCTTACCGTTGGCTTGATTGGTGACCTTAGCAAAAGAGGGGATTGGTAACGTTTTATGGGCCGCTGACATTTGGTACATATCATATATCTCGCCATTGGCGGTTAGATGGCCGTGAAATTTCTCGCCATACCAGCTGGCTTTACCCTGCTCAGTAAAGCCTTTGCTTTTAAACAAGGGGGTGTATCTGACTCCCCTAATAGTATAAGGCCGCATGTTGGCTGGTGCGTAGGCTTCATATTGCGGGGTGGCATCCACAGTGGTGACGTTTTTCGGAATAATCTTTGGCGCCGAGTCGTGATGCTGATGGTATCTGCCCGTCGGCGCACAAGCGACTAAAAGCCAGGCTATAGCTAAGGTACAGAGGCTAAGTATAGTGTTATTCACTGGCGGTTACTTACCTACTTGTGGGGTGTTTTCGGCGCTAAAGACATTTAGCAATTGCTCACTGAACTGAAATACGGCCATGGCATACAAAGGACTATGGTTGTATCTTGTAATCACATAAAAGTTTTCAAGGCCAACCCAATACTCGCGACCATCTGTTTGTTCAAAGGCCAATAACTTAACACTAGTGCTGGGCGCTAATTCGTTATCAATTTGCACCTTAGCTTCCTGCAATTGTTGCCAGCTATCTTTATAACGCAGTGACTTACTCATTAACTCAGTGGGGATTGGTCCATTAATAGTGGCTTTTAATGCTATGTTTTGACCTGTTTGCCAATGATGTTTCTTAAAATAATTAGCCACACTGCCGATAGCGTCTACCGGATTGGTCAATAGATCTCTGACCCCATCATTATCAAAATCCACCGCATAGTGCCGGTAACTAGAGGAAATAAATTGGCCCCAACCCATAGCACCTGCATAGGATCCTTTTAAGTCTGTGACAGTGAAGTTCTCTTCTCTGGCTAACAAGAATAATTGAGCCAGTTCACTGCGGAAAAACTTGGCTCTAGGGGGATAATAAAAGCCTAAGGTATAGAGTGAGTCGAGCACTGAATATTTGCCAAGATAGCTGCCATAAAAAGTTTCAACACCAATAATAGCCACAATGATTTGGGCTGGCACGCCTGTTTCCTGTTCCGCTCGCCTTAAGGTTTCTTTATGTTTCTGCCAAAATTCCAAGCCTTTATCTAAGCGCTTTTGGGTCAAAAATATAGGATGATACTGGTGCCAAGGTTTGGCTTCCCATGGAGTGGCTATAGCCGTTAGGATCTTTTCATTTTTGTTGGCCTTGGCCAAATGACTTTCGATCCATTGCCGCTCGAACCCGTGTTCTTCCACCATCAGCTTAATAAATTGTTGTTTTAGCTCTAGGGGAGATGCATAGCTGTTAACTGTGAGTAAACTTAATCCTAGGATTAAAATTGAACAAAACCTGTGCATGTTGCTTCCTTGTGAATTAAGGGAATGATTAATAACTCATGTCTTATTCTCTAGACATGATACGTTTTTGGGTGCTAATGGCCATTAACATGCCAAAGCCTGCAAGCAGTGTGACCATAGAGGTGCCGCCATAACTGACCAAGGGCAAAGGTACGCCCACCACTGGTAAAATGCCTGATACCATGCCCATGTTCACAAACACATAAACAAAGAAGGTCAAAGTGATACTGCCTGCTAATATTTTGCTGAAGGTGTCTTGAGCCCGCACCGCAATGATCATTCCTCGGATCACAATAAAGGCATAAATGCTCAGTAATGCGATCACACCGAAAAAACCAAATTCTTCACTAAACACCGCAAATATAAAATCAGTATGTCGCTCGGGCAAGAACTCTAATTGAGATTGTGTACCTTGCAGCCAACCCTTACCTTGAGAGCCACCTGAGCCTATGGCAATTTTTGATTGAATTATATGATAGCCCGAGCCTAAAGGATCACTTTCTGGATTAAGGAAAGTTAACACCCGTTGCTGTTGATATTCTTTCATCAAAAATATCCACATAATAGGCGTAAAAGCAGAAATACACACAGCTACCGCTACGATAAAACGCCAACTCATGCCTGATAAAAATAGCGCGAATATGCCAGAGCAGGCAATCAACAAGGAAGTCCCTAAGTCGGGTTGACGAGCGATCAGCAAGGTGGGAATGACCACTAAAATAAAACCTACAATAATATGCCGGTTTTTAGGTGGTAAATTGAATCGGCTGATATACCAAGCCACCATCATAGGCACTGCCAACTTCATTATTTCTGAAGGTTGAAAGCGAAACACCCCTAGGTCTAACCAACGTTGGGCCCCTTTACTCGACACTCCTACTATTAATACTGCCACCAACATAGTAATGCCAATCACATAGAAATAAACGGAAAACTTTTGGTAAGCCAAAGGCGGCACTTGGGCGATAACGAACATAACGGCTAGTGCCAGCGACAGCCGAACCAGTTGTCTTTGGATCAGTCCTACATCTTGTCCGCCCGCCGAATAGATGGTGACTAGGCCAACTGCCATTAATACTAATAACCCCAGCAACAGCCAGCCGTCACAATGTAGCCTATTTAAGAAAGAACGACTATATGGATTATTCAGTTTTGTTCTAAGCATATTATTAGTCACTCACCGGTTGGCTTTTAACCACTAAATCTTCCCTAGGCGCGGTAATAGGATCCATCACTTGGTGGGGAGGAAACCTTTGGTCTTTTAGATAGTTATCCATCATTTTGCGCGCAATGGGAGCTGCCTGGGCTCCACCATGACCGGCATTTTCTAATATCACTGTTAGGGCAATTTGTGGCTTGTCATAAGGTGCGTAACCTACATACATGGCATTGTCTCGGTTCTCTTTAGACAGTTTTTCTGCATCGTACTTTTCATCTTGAGCTATAGTCACCAGCTGCGCGGTACCGGTTTTGCCGCCACCGGTATAATGTGATCCAATAAAGGCTTTTCGTGCTGTACCCTGCAGGCGGTTGACAGTGCCATACATGGCGTCCAATACAATATCCCAATTGTATTCGTCTTTCATAGTGATAGGTCGACGCTCTTTGATGGGCTCCAACAGGGTATCTTGTTGAAACCTGTTGCCTCTTATGATTTGTGGAATGATCCTTTTACCTTTGTTCAATAAGATGATGATGGACTGGGTGAGCTGCACAGGCGTGGCTGTCCAGTAACTCTGACCTATACCCACATTAATAGTGTCACCAATATACCATGGTCGATTATATAGGGCTTTTACTATGCCCCGGCTAGGCATGATTCCATCGGCCTCTTCATGCAAATCGATGCCGGTGTAGTCACCAAAACCAAATTTGTACATGCCTTCACTGATACGATCTATGCCTAGTTTGTAGGCCATATCATAGAAAAAGATGTCACAAGATACTTCGATAGACTTAGTGACATCTACCCAGCCATGTCCTTCGGGTTTATGATCTCGCCAAACACGTTCGACATTTTTTAATTGGTACTTACCCTGATCATAAATTCGACTCTGGGGTGTGATGACGTTTTCTTCAAGGCCAATCAATGCCAAGAGGGGCTTGACTGTGGATGCGGGGGGATATTGACCTTGGGTGGCACGGTTAAAAAGGGGCCGCTGGGAGGTTAATAATTTTTTATAGTTTTTAGTACTGATCCCATGGACAAATAAATTTGGATCATAGCTGGGACTGCTATACAGGGCTAATACGCCGCCATCTCTGGGGTCGATGGCAACCACTGAGCCTTTCTCTCCTGCAAAAGCTTTTTCTGCCTCTAACTGCAGTTCGGCATCAATATTTAATACTATGTCTTGACCCGGTGTTGGTGGACTAAATTTTAGGGTGCGAATAATGCGTCCCTTATTGTTTACTTCTACTTCTTCAAACCCAACTTTACCGTGTAATAGTTCTTCATGATATTTTTCAATGCCTCGTTTGCCAATATCATAGGTAGCCGCATAATTGGCCTCAAAGCCTGCTTCCACTAGTTTTTGTAGATCTTTCTTATTAATTTTTGCTACATAACCCAAGACATGGCTTAACGCACTTTTGAATGGATAATATCTGGCTAGTCTTGCTTCGATAGACACACCGGGGTAGTTATGTTGACTAGCCGAAAACAAAGCCACTTCTTCAGAGTTTAAGCGGTTAATCAAAGTCACAGGTTTGAAGCGGCGAATACGCTTTCGATCTTTATGAAAGTCGCTAATATCATCTTCATCTAAGGATAATAACAGCCGCAGTTGTTCCAGAGTCTGTTGTAGGTTCTGGGTTTGTTCTGGGATGATCTCTAAACTAAATACCGGGCGATTCTCAGCCAATAACACGCCATTTCTATCGTAAATCAATCCTCTATTAGGCGGCACCGGCAGAATTTTTATGCGGTTGCCGTTAGAGCGTGTTTGATAATCTTCAAAGCGGCTGACTTGTAAGTAATAGAGGTTAGTCAACACCATAGCGACCATCACTGCTACCACCATCAAACCCAGTACCGCGCGCCGGGCAAAGAGGGTTGCTTCAGCTGAGTGGTCCTTGATAATAATGCGTGGTGTAGGCAAGTCTATTCTCTATGGTATGGATGATTATTATTAATTGACCATGCTCGGTACAAACTCTCTGCCACTATCACTCTGACTATAGGGTGGGGCAGGGTCAGGCTCGATAATGACCAACGTTGCTCTGCTCGACTAATACATTCTGGTGCTAAACCTTCTGGACCACCAATCATTAAACTAACATCTCGGCCATCCATCTGCCAAGCTTGCATAGTTTTTGCCAATTTAGGTGTATCCCAACTGCTGCCATTCACCTCTAAACTGACAATTCTGTTGCCCTTAGGAATAGCCGCTAAGGTCAGTTCTCCTTCCTTTTGTAATATCCGTTTGATATCGGCGTTTTTACCGCGTTTTTGCGCGGTTATTTCAATTAATTGCAATGACATATCACTTGGGAAACGTTTACTGTATTGGCTAAATCCCTGCTCAATCCATGAGGGCATCTTGCCCCCCACTGCAATCATTTGAATTCGCACCAGATTAAGGCACTGGGTTAACCCCAGAGTTTCTCTAACTGGTAAAAATCTCGAGCGTCATCTTGCATTACATGTAATACCAAATTGCCTAAATCCACTAGTACCCAATCTCCAGACTCTCGCCCTTCTATGCCTAAGGGTGTTAAACCGGCTTTTTTGGCCTCGACTACCACGTTTTCTGCGATAGAAACGACGTGACGCTTGGAGTTGCCAGAGCAGATCAACATGGTATCTGTTACTGTCGATTTTTTTGAAACATCAATATCAATGATATCGCGGGCTTTAAGATCTTGTATTTTTTCTGTTACGAAGGTTTTTAACTGTTGGTGGTCCAAGGATATTCCTCATGGATTAATTTGCTGAAATTAAATTCAACCCTAGTTTATCAGAAATCCATGTAAGGCGGATAGAGCTTATATTGTTCAATGTAATCTAATACAGTACTGGGTAACATATCTTGCACAGATTGGTGAGCAGCAAGGCGCTGCTTAATTACAGTGGAGGATATATTCACTGTGGGTGTGTCTGCCAAGTAGATACGCCCGGCTAAGCTCGTATGTAAATCTAAGATGTTATGGGTTTGCCTTTCTAACAACAGCTTTTGTTGTTGTTGGGCTTGCACAGGACCATGCTGCTCTAGGCTGAGTGTGCTTTGGTCTGCTCTTTGGCAAACAATAAAATGACAATATGAAAAAAGTGTTGACCACTGGTGCCAGCTAGATAAGCTGCGCAACGAATCGGTGCCGATAAAAAAGCATAGGGGGCTGCGCGGAAACGTTTGCCTAAGTGCGACCATAGAATCAACAGTATAGGTTACTGTGCCCCGTTGAATATCTCTTGGGTCCACATAAAATAAAGGATATTGCTCACAGACCCTCGCGACCATGGCTAAGCGGTCTTGGCTTTTGGCTTGGGCTGCATTTTTATGACTGGGGATAAAGCAAGGCAGTAGCGCCACTTTTTCGATTTGAGTTTGTTGCGCTGCCTCTATTACAGGCAATATATGTCCGTAATGAATAGGGTCAAACGTACCACCAAAAATACCCAGTGCAGGATCGAGTTGCATAGTATTTATTCCAAATATGCGTGAGTTAAGGACAAGTCATGCCCATAGTGCATAGGCGACACAGTGTCACCAAAAATACCCAGTATTGGGTCAAGTTGCATGCTTTTATTCTAACAATGCATAATCTAGTGGTAAATTCTCTAGAGAATAAGGGATAAAAAGTAAACATAGATGGCACAGCTCCACGTAAGGCCGTGGGATCTTTGATTGTTTAATACCACTATCAAACTCGGCTAACTTATGTTGCATATTATTAATATGGCTTAAGGATAAACGGGATAAAGCGCTAGTATATAAGGACTGGCGGTTTGTCCATATCCTGTATTGATTCCAGTTGATAGGCTTGCCCTGCTGCCTGTCAAACAAAATTCCCTGCAATGTCTGCCATTCGCGCACCAGAGCCCAGACTATTATGCTGGGTTCTAGTCCTTCACTTTCGAGGCGGTACAACATCTTGATGGCTTTTTGACCGTCACCGGCTAACAATACGTCCACCAAGTGAAATACACTAAATCTGGATTGGTCTACTACTGACTCTGTGACTTGGGCTAAGCTAGGTTTACCATCCGGATACAGCAGCAGTAATTTTTGAATTTCTTGTTTGGCGGCAAGCATATTGCCTTCACAATGATCTACCAATAACTGTGAGATTTGTGCACTGGCTTGCAAACCTTGGCTTTGCATCTGTTGGTTCAGCCATTGCTGTAAAGCATTGCCCTCCAAGGGGTAACAAGGTACAAAGATAGCTTGTTTATCTAAGGCCTTAAACCACTTGGTATTTTGTACGTCCTTGCCTATTTTGCCACCATGTATCACCAATAATACATCTGGATTAGCTTGCTGCGCTAAGCGTATTAACACTTTACTGCCTTCGCTGCCGGGTTTACCAGTGGGTAATTCAAGCTCGATGATTTGTCGGCTAGAAAATAAGGATAATGTTTGTGTGGCCTCCACTAGGCTATCCCAACTAAACTGGCCGTCAACTACTAGGGATTGCCGCTCGTCAAAACCCTGTTGTTGCGCCGCTTGTCTAATTAAGGCAATACACTCAAGTTTCTGTTGAGGCTCGTCCCCAAAAATTAAATAAAAAGGTTTGAGCGCTGAGCTTGCATCGGGGTGAAAACGATTTGCATAGACCTGCATTAGTCACCTTTAGTTTGTTGCCAAGTGTTAAAGGAACTGGCGATTTGCCGGATAATTCGACTCGCCGCTTGTTGCCGCATTTCGCTAAGGATCAAATCTAACTCACGGGATTTAGCTAGCACCGCATCGGGATCATCTTGGTATTCTCTGGTGACATCAAATTCCATGGGAGTGGGATCTTCTCCAGGAAATTGGATTTGGTAATTTATAGTATAAACCAGTTCGTACTCTGCCACCTGACCGGTGGGAAACAATGATAACAAGCGTCTGTCTAGTTGGTCTGACTGTATATATACCACTGCATCTAAAGTATCTTGTACCTCAGCGGTATTAACACTGCTATTTAACACCTGAATGTTATAGCCTTTTAGCTGATTGGCTAAGGTGCGTTGTAAGGCTGCATTTTTTTGTGTCGACAATAGCTGTAGCTGTTGGATCCCTGCTGGCAAACTATAGTCACCACGCAAGGTAAACCCACAACTCGTCAACAGTAAACTGATGGCCAAACCAACACTCAGGGTTAATGCACTTTTAACCATACTAGTTAGCCACAATATTCAGTAATTTACCCGGCACATAGATCACCTTGCGTAGAGTCTTATCTTGCAGGTGTTGTTGCACATTTTTTTCCGCAAAAACCATGGCTTCAACCTGCTCTTTGCTGCTGTCTGCCGCTACCGTTATTTTTGCTCGAACTTTGCCATTGATCTGCACTACCAGTAATTTTTCATCCTCAACTAGGGCGGCTTCGTCTACTTGTGGCCAAGGTGCGGTTTCTACTTCGTTTTCATGGCCTAGATCTTTGTACATTACATGGCAGATATGAGGGGCCACAGGTGCCAACATTAAGACTATGGCGTTTAGGCCTTCGCGCATAACGGCAAGATCTTGGGCCTGCTCAGTCGGGGCTTTTTGTAAATGATTCAGCAGCTCCATAATAGCGGCAATTGCGGTATTGAAAGTCTGACGGCGGCCAATATCATCACTGACCTTTTTGATGGTTTTATGCACCAAGCGACGAATGGCTTTTTGTGGGCCAGATAAACTCGCCACTTCTAACTCAGCAACATCCTGTGTTTGAATATGCTCTTGCACTAGATTCCATAAACGTTTAACAAACCTGTGTGAACCTTCCACACCAGAATCTATCCATTCTAGGGTTTGTTCTGGAGGCGCAGCAAACATAGTAAATACCCTTATGGTATCTGCACCGTAGACATCGATAACCTGCTGGGGATCGATGCCATTGTTCTTCGACTTAGACATCTTGGTCATGCCACCGTGGATCACGTCTTGACCATCTGCCGCTAACACCGACTTAACGATCCGGCCTTTATCATCTTTTTCGCTGATCACATCTGCCGGTGAATACCAAGTCTGCTTACCACTTTGGTCCTCACGATAAAAAGAATCGGCTAACACCATGCCTTGACATAATAAACGCTTGTAGGGTTCATCAGAATTACCTAAGCCCTCGTCTCGTAATAGTTTGTGGAAAAAGCGCGAATACAACAAATGTAAAATGGCGTGCTCGATCCCACCGACATATTGATCAACTGGCAGCCAATAATTGGCTTGGGCAGGATCCAACATGGTTTGGTCATTTTGGGCGCTACAATAACGAGCATAATACCAAGAGGATTCCATAAAAGTATCGAAGGTATCGGTTTCACGTAACGCCGGCTGGCCTTCATATTCTGTTTTTGCCCATTCTAGATCTGCCTTAATGGGGGATATAACCCCATTCATCTCTACGTCTTCTGGCAACACCACCGGCAATTGATCCACAGGTACAGGCACCGACCGGCCATCCTCTAGATTCAACATAGGAATAGGGCTGCCCCAATAACGTTGTCTGGACACCCCCCAATCCCTGAGGCGATAATTGATTTTTTTGTTACCTTTTTTCAAGGCGACCAAGGTATCAGCAATAGCATCAAAGGCTTGGGCGGAGGTTAGGCCGTCATACTGTCCTGAATTAACCAGTAGGCCTTTCTCGGTAAAGGCGCCTTGGGTTAAATCAATTTGAGCCGACTGTGCAAGGCTAGGCTTGACCACTTGTGTAATCGCTAATCCATATTTTGTGGCGAATTCCCAATCTCTTTGATCATGACCAGGTACCGCCATCACGGCGCCTGAGCCGTAACCCATTAACACAAAGTTGGCGACCCATACCGGCACCTTATCACCGGTCAAAGGATGGATAGCGTAATAACCTGTGGCACAGCCCTTCTTTTCCATTGTGGCTAACTCAGCTTCAGCCACTTTGACGTTCTTGCATTCATCCACAAACTGAGCCAGTTCGTTATTGGTTTTTGCCGCTTCTAAGGCAATAGGATGTTGCGCTGCTACCGCTACATAGGTCACCCCTAGTAGGGTGTCAGGTCGAGTGGTATACACATCAAACCCTAACAACTGGGCTACTTCATGCTCTAAGTCAAAGGTGATCTCAACGCCTTCAGAGCGTCCTATCCAGTTCTTTTGCATGGCCCGCACTTGGTCTGGCCATTCTTCTAATTGTTCTAAATCATTTACCAACTCTTCGGCATAGTCAGTGATTTTAAGAAACCACTGTGGAATTTCTTTTTGTTCTACTAAGGCTCCAGAGCGCCATCCTCTGCCGTCTATTACCTGTTCATTGGCCAAAACTGTGTGATCCACAGGATCCCAGTTAACAGTGGCGTTCTTTTTGTAGACCAAGCCTTTTTCAAATAATCGGGTGAAAAACCATTGTTCCCAACGATAATAATCTTTTTTACAGGTGGCGATCTCTCGATCCCAGTCGTAGCCAAAACCCAAGGATTTTAATTGGGTTTTCATATAGTCAATATTTGCGTAAGTCCATTTGGCCGGTGCCGTATTATTATTTAATGCGGCATTTTCAGCAGGCAATCCAAAGGCGTCCCAACCCATAGGTTGTAATACGTTTTTGCCTAACATGCGCTGATAGCGGCTGATCACATCGCCAATAGTGTAATTACGCACGTGCCCCATATGTAATCGACCACTGGGGTAGGGGAACATAGAAAGACAATAAAATTTTTCCTTATCGACTTGCTCTGTGGCTTTAAAGGTTTGTTGGGTTTCCCAATAGGCTTGAACCTCTTTTTCGATCGCTTGAGGTTGGTATTGTTTGTCGGCCATTTAAAAAAGATCCCCGTAACTAAAATGATTAACTAGACTGAAAATTCAGCCAGCTAGAATACCTTAGCGGCTTGCTTGCAAACAATAGCCAATCAGGCTTTTATGACCCTTAGTTTCAAAGTTTTTACTGATATTTCGGGTTTTGGGTTTTTTATGGCTAAAATTTAGCCATTTGATGGGTCACAAGTTCACTATCTGTTTGACAGTAGTTGGAATACAGGTTTCACTGATCAATCACTTTATCTCAGGCGGCAAATCATTCTTAGTATGCACAGTAAATATGCCCTAAATCTGCAACAACTGACTGCTAAACCCAGCAGAAGATTAATTAACCAAGCATTAAAAGAGCCTAAGGCTCTAGATGCGACTTTTATTGGCCAAAACCGAGCTAGGGAAGCCTTGGCTTTTGGTTTGGGCATAGATGCTAGAGGTTATAATCTTTATGTGATGGGTGAGCAAGCCACAGGACGCTTTACCTTAGTCCATGAATTTATTGATAAATACGTAAATAAAACCAGCACACCCGATGATTGGTGTTACATCAATAATTTTGAAGATGAACGTGAACCTTTTGCCCTGAGATTAGCTGCAGGTGAAAGTAAAAAGTTAGCAAAAGATATGACGCATCTGGTGGATGAATTATTAGATACCTTTCCTGCGGCGTTAGACAATCCGGGCTATCAGCGCAAAAAAGCAGCCATTACTCGAGAATTTGATCAAGGTTATGATCAGGCTATCGATGAAGTGGAGCGCCAAGCCAAAGAACAGAGTATTTGGCTGAATGAGGAAGAAGGCACTATTACTTTTTCGCCGATAGTCGAGGGTAAACCTATCACCGATGCTAATTTTGCCAAGCTATCTGCCCAAGAGCGTCAGTCATTTTACCAGTTAATTGATGCCTTAGAAGACAAGCTTAGTGAAGCCTTAATCGAATTGCCTAAATGGAAGAGAGCCACAGCAGAAAAATTACGGGAATTAAAAAAGCACACTGCTGAACAAGGTATCAAACCCTTGTTAAAAGAGCTTGAACATAAGTATGCCGCAGATCTGGGCATTCTTAAATTCTTAAGGCAACTCAAACCTCATTTAGTTGAGACTGTGGTAGAAGTGCTGGCAGAAGAGAAAAAAGATGATAAACATGATGAATACGACAAAAGATCGATTTTAGAAGAACAATACTTACCCAATATCATCGTGTCCCATCAGCAAAACAGTGGTTCACCTATTATTTACGAGCCTAATCCCACTCATCAAAACCTATTTGGAAGAATGGAATACACTAATATTCAAGGTTCGGTGTTTACCAATTACCGTATGATCCAACCTGGTGCCATGCATAGAGCCAATGGTGGATATTTATTATTAGACGTTGATAAGTTGATAGAGCAGCCCTATGCCTGGGAAACGCTTAAACTGGTACTTAAGTTCGGTTCTTTAAAAATGGACCTGCCCCAACATGATGTGGGTATGGTTAATTCTATTACCTTAAATCCCCAGCAGATCCCGATCGATGTGAAAGTGATATTACTCGGCTCCCGTGATCTGTATTACAGCTTGCAAGACTATGATGATGAGTTTTATGAACTGTTTAGGGTACTGGTAGATTTTGATCACGAGATCCCTTTAGATAAACAGACTCTATTTGATTTTGTTGGCCGCGTCAGACATCAAATACAGAGCATGGGCTTGCAGGAAATCACCGCCAAGGCTATGTACAGATTGGTTGAGTACAGTTTACGTTTGGCAGAGCATCAACAGCGTTTGTCGGCGCGCTTTTCTGATGTCATCGAATTGTTACACGAAGCCGATTATTTTTGCCGTCAGATGTCTAGCATTGAAATGGATGTGCAGCATATCGAAGCGGCCTTGACTGCCAAGACTCAGCGCACCGGACGGGTCAGTGAGGCAGTGCTGGATGACATTAAACAAGGGCAAATATTGATTGCTACTAGTGGTGTGGATATTGGCAAGGTTAACGGGTTAACGGTATTAGAAATTGGTGATAGTACCTTTGGCACCCCTGCCAGAATTACCTCAACGGTTTATGCCGGTGCGAATGGAGTGGTAGATATCGAGCGAGAAGTCGAGTTAGGCCAGCCCATCCATTCTAAAGGTGTGATGCTGTTGACCGGCTATTTGGGTTATAAATATGCGCAACTTTTCCCCTTAACACTCTCTGCTAATATCGCTATCGAGCAGTCATATGGGCATATCGACGGTGACAGTGCCTCTTTGGCAGAACTCATCGCCTTGATTTCGGCCTTGACTAAGATCCCCACTCGCCAAGATTTTGCCATTACCGGCTCCATCAATCAGTACGGCCAAGTACAATCCGTGGGCGGGGTCAATGAAAAAATTGAGGGTTTCTTTAAGCTATGTCAACACCGAGAACTTAGCGGTTCTCAGGGGGTGATCATTCCAAAATCTAACCAGATCAATCTGATGTTAGATAAAGAAGTGTTGGCAGCAGTTAAGGCCAAGAAGTTCTTTATCTATCTGGTGGAAACAGTCGACCAAGCTCTTGAACTATTGATGAATAAAGAGGTCGGGGTGTTAAATAGCAAAGGACGATACGCTAAAGGGTCGATTAATTATATGGCGGTGTCGAGTTTATTGAATATCGCCAATATTGTCGGCGGCTCAGACGAGGATTAGCCGGTGCATCTTTAAGCAGCACTTTAGGCGATGTCTGAGGCAGCATAAGTTCAGGCGTAATTTGAAATTCGTCAACAATGGAAACCTAAATGAGCAACAAAATAGAGACACTATTTAAACCCTTTAATATCAAGGGATTGTCCCTAAAAAATAGAATAACAATGGCGCCTATGACCCGAAATTTTTCTCCAGAGGGTGTTGCGAATCAGCAGGTTGCCGAATATTACCAGCGCAGAGCGCTAGGGGGCACGGGCTTAATTATTACCGAAGGCACCACTATTGAAGATCCTGTTGCCACTATGGGCCATAACATCCCACAAATTCATGGCACGAGCCCCTTGGCTGGTTGGGAAACTGTGGTGCAAGGCGTACATCAAGTGGGTGGTAAGATCATGCCACAGTTATGGCATGTAGGCATGGCACGCAATCCTAAGGCAGCGCCCCACCCAGAACTGCCTAGTGTTGGACCTTCTGGTTTGTTAAAGCCGGGTAAACAGATCTGCGAGCCTATGACAATAGCGCAAATTCAAGGGGTGATCAGCGGTTTTGCCCAAGCTGCCGTGGAGGCACAACGTATTGGTTTTGATGGCGTAGAGATCCACGGTGCACATGGTTACCTAGTCGATCAGTTTTTTTGGAGCGGCACCAATCAGCGCAATGACGAGTGGGGTGGCAGCATGGCTAATCGAGCACGATTTGCCATAGAGATCATTAAAGCTATTCGTGGGGCCACCAGTCCTGATTTCCCAATAATATTGCGTTATTCACAATGGAAACAACAAGATTACACTGCGCGTTTGGCACAGACACCACAACTTTTAGAGCAGTTTTTAGCACCTTTAGCCGATGCAGGGGTGGATATTTTCCATTGTTCTACTAGGCGTTACTGGGAGCCAGAGTTTGCGGGAGAGGATCTTAATTTGGCCGGTTGGACTAAAAAATTAACGGGCAAACCTACTATCACTGTGGGTTCAGTAGGCTTAAACGGTGACTTTTTTGATGCCTTTACTGGTAAGGGTGCCGATACCCGTTCTATAGACGACTTAGTTGAACGCTTAGATAAAGGTGAGTTTGATTTAGTGGCAGTGGGCCGTGCATTGTTGCAAGACCCCAATTGGAGCAACAAAATCCGTCAAGGTCAACTCGATCAGTTACAACAATACTCAGGTGAAGCCTTGGCCACCTTGTCTTAAAATGGTAGCCATGAGTAAACGAGCTGCTCTAGAGCTCCTTTAATTATGGTGTTAGTGTGTATTTGATGGTTACAGTGGAAGTAGCGCTGATAACATCCCTTTAATTTAACAGTGAATAAGATATCCCTATGCAAATTTCAAAAGGCACAGTAGTGCAGTTCCATTATCGTATTAGCGATTTAACCGGCAAAGAGTTAGAAACTAACGTTGGCCAACAAGCGGTGGCTTATCTACATGGTTATAACAATATGATGCCAGGCGTCGAAGAGTCGTTGCAGTCTATGTCTACTGGTGACGAAATTGAGGTTGAGTTACCGGCGGCACAGACCTATGGTGAGCTTGTAGATGACAGTCAGCAACGTGTGTCTGTTAAACACCTGCAAGGTGCAAAGAAATGGCAAGCAGGCATGACAGCTGTCTTAAGCACTGATAAAGGGCAACACGAAGTGACAGTGATTAAAGTGGGCAAGTTTATGGCGACTATTGATACTAACCACCCTTTAGCCGGTAAAACCTTGAAGTTTGAGCTGAAGGTGGACCAAGTGCGAGTGGCGAGTCAAGAAGAGATTGAACATGGTCATGCCCATGGCGCTGGCGGACATCATCACTAGCAATGACTAATCAAAATAATCGATTAGTCATTGTCATCGGCCATGGCTAAGGCATCAAATGTGACACGGTTGCGGCCTTGATTCTTTGATTTATAGAGGGCAAGGTCGGCCACCGCAAACAATTTATCAAAGTCATAGCCGCAAACTATTGAGTCTGACACACCAAAACTGGCGGTCACTACAACTTTTTCACCTATGTCACTAAAATCGATTTTTTGTATGGCTGCCCGACATAACTCTGCCACCCGCACGGCTTTTACATCAATACAGCCGGGTAATATTATGGCAAACTCTTCACCGCCCAACCGGCCTATTATATCATTATTACGGCAAGCTGATATCACCCCCTTCACCACACGTTGTAACACTAGATCACCGGCCAGATGACCAAAACTGTCATTTATTTGTTTGAAGTGATCCAAATCAAATACCACTAAGCTGACAGGTCGCTGGGTCTTGTGGCAGTATTCGACACTCGAATGGGCTAATTGTTTAAAATAATGACGACTGGCGACACCGGTTAAGGCATCCGTTTCTGCCATATGCCGTATTCTACCTAAATGTCGCTTACTTTTATAAATCCACAATATAACAATCATCAAACAACTGATCAGTATGGCTATGATCAGTAGCCTGTTTTGAGCGGCTTGTTGGTCTAACAATACTTGGGTTTTTAACAGGCTGTTTTCTTTATCTAGCAAGGCGATTTGATTGCTTTTGGCGATCCCGTCAAACTTGGCTTTTTGAACGACTAACATCTTAAGATTATCACCTTCAATCTCTTGTTGGCGGGCTAGGGTATATTTCTTATGATAATAATAAGCTTCGTTAAAATATTTCCAATGCACTGCCACATCTGATAACACATGATACGCGGCAGTTACGGCTGGTTGATACTGATGCTGCTGGCGACTGTCGATCAGGATTTTGGCATACTCTTCGGCGGCGACGTAATCCCCTGTGGCTAAATAACCTTTTGCCATTAGCTCATAAAACCCGGCAATCAAAGCTTGGTAATGGGTGGCCTCAACCGATAAGATGTTATCTTGTAGTACTTGTACCGCTTCCTGCGCCCGATCCATCTCCAGCAAATATTCCACTAAGTAGCCCGTCACTATATTACTCAGAATATCGTCATTTAAGGGGGCGCAATCAGCTGCTGCTTGGATAAACTCTTGGTATTTAATGTTTCGCGGTGCGGTTTTGACCTTGTTATGCATTAACTCAGAGCCGGCCATACAGCGGATCCTCAGGGACGGCTGTTGCTTGAGTAATTGCTTGGCAAGTGTTTTGGCGAATTCATACTGGCCAATATCACCGTAAAAATTTAGCAGAGCGAACTGAATACTCTCCAATGCTTTTTTGTCTAACTGGCTATCGTTAGCCCGCCCTTGCAATAAACCGGCGATTTCTAGTGCGTTTGACCAGTCACTAAGGGTGGCGTACACATTTAACAATGTGGTTAAGCTTCGCAACTTGATGTTGTTATCATCAGCTTGTTTTAGCAAACCGTTGAGTATGGGCTGGGCTTGTTCGGGTTTTCCATTAACAAAATAGTTCACTGCAAGTAAATAATTAAATTGATGTTGCAGTGTCTTAGACAGTTGGCTAGGGTCGATGCTGTTTAATAATTCTATAGACTGTTGCGGATCCGATGTCCTAAGCTCATCCGCCAAGATGAGCTTTTGCCCATTAGTTTGGCTTGCGTCAGCCCATGGCATGAAAATTATTACCCAAATCATCAGTAATTTTGGTAACAGATTGAAATTTCGATCTCTCATGTCTTAATTAACTTACCTTGGCCATATGTCTCAAGAAATTGATTGTTGCTCGTCTTGTTGTTCTTCAGGTTCTTCTTCATCAGGAGGAAGAATATTTTGCACTGCATTAAAAATTTGGGCCTTTTGGACAATCTGTTCGATGCTTTTTTTGTCTTCTTCACTGAGCAGGTTTAGGTCAAATGATGCATCAGCACCTATTTTTTCTAACAATTGTATGGCGGTCATAATAGTTCCTGTTTAATGGTTAATGAATTAGTCATAGTACTTCTAACTCTTTTACTTATCTAGCTAATCTAGCTGATCTAGCTGTGATAGCCTAGCTAATATTTCGTGGTTTTTTTGCAATTCTTGACTGGGCGGTACACACATAGTGGTGACTAAGGATAGTTCCGCCTGCACAAAATCTCCTAGGGCGATCCACTGTATTTTTGGCTGCTTGGTGGCGACAGTGGGGCACTCGTATAGCACCACTTGATGATCTAACGGATAGTGCTCATTGAGTAATTCAACGAATATTTGCCTATGAGCTTGGCCTGTACTCAGCCGCGCTGCGGACTTATCGCCGGCAATGCCCACTTGCCATAATATTAAATAAGCAGTGGGGTCAATATTGCGCTTATAAAACATAAATTGGCTGGCCTCGAAATGTTGACTACCTAGATTGCCAGGATCTATGCCTAAGTGAGCATACAGGCAATCTTCTGCCGATATGCCGGGCTCCATATGGGCGGCATAACCTTCGGCTTTGGCGGTTGCTATCACTTTATGGGGTGGCCATGCAAATACTCCAGGGTGGCCATAAAATGCGCCTACCACCTTTTTGCCAGCCCGCACCTGTGCCATCATGGTTTCGACCATTTCACGGTAAGTGCGCCGGCGGTCTTTACCTTCTGCATACAGGGGCTGTAATGACTGCACATTGTCATTCATCTCGCCTAACCACATTTCAATTAATGGATGACCGGCACTGAAGACAATATCGGCTTGTTCAATATAGCTGCGTGATATAGGTGAAATATGAGCTCCCACTGTGATGCCAGTGCCCACACATACTATACTGCCAACTTTGTTAAGGTGATTCATTCTAATACTTCTATTGAAAGCTATATCGATAATGCCTTTGGGGATATAGCATCTATAATTTGAGATGGAGACGAAATATCAATGGATCGAGTATTTTAGCAGGCTAAATCGTAGACAAATTTAACATTTGCCCACACTTTAGCTACGGGTTAACTTTCTGCCATTGAACTTTTGTCTCTAAGCTTTCGGCCATTATCTTTTAGGCAATTCGATCTTTTTATCGTCGCTTTGTTTAAATAATACCAACACGTGGCCAATATTTTGTAAATTAACGGCGCCGGTCTCTCTGATAATAGCTTCTATGATCAATGCTTTTTCTGCTTTATCGTCAGTGGGTATTTTAACCTTGATCAGTTCATGGTGGTTTAATGCTAAGTCAATCTCGGCCAATACCCCCTCGGTAAAGCCATTATTACCTAGCTGTACCACAGGTTTGAGAGAATGAGCTAAGCCCTTTAAATGTTGCTTTTGTTTGTTTGATAATGTCATTGAGTATTTATTCTTACAAATTTATTAAAGAAGTATGGTTGAAAAGCAGTATTCTAACGCCATCTCACTGGTATTCATACTTTCAATACGCTTCAATGACAAAGAAAAAACAATCCGTCAGCAGCCAGAGATGGCTAAAGGAACATTTTGAAGACAAATTTGTGCAAAAAGCACAGAAACAAGGGTTGCGTTCCCGTGCTGTTTTTAAAATTGAGGAGATCCAGCAAAAAGACGAATTAATCAAGCCTGCTATGACTGTGGTCGATTTAGGCGCAGCGCCAGGTGGTTGGTCGCAGTATGCTGCGCAAGCTGTGGGTATCAAAGGTTTAGTGATTGCTTGCGATATTTTACCCATGGACCCACTAGCCGGTGTCGCGTTTTTACAAGGGGATTTTAGAGAAGAAAACATTTTACATGAATTACTGAACAAAATTGCCGGAAAAAACGTAGATCTAGTGATGTCAGACATGGCACCAAATATGAGTGGCAATGATGCGGTTGATCAAGCCAAGTCTATGTACTTAGTTGAGTTGGCATTGGATATGTGTCATCAAGTTCTGAAGAAAAATGGCAGTTTTGTGGTCAAAGTATTTATGGGTGAGGGTTTTGACACCTTTTTTAAAGAGGTGCAAAAAGCCTTTAAGGTGATTAAAACGCGAAAGCCAGAATCCTCAAGAGCTCGCTCAAGAGAAGTTTATCTGGTGGCGACAGGGTACAAATTATAGTAGTCTCACTACAAAGTGCGGCACAAATCAAAGGGTCTTCTTGGACCCAAGTAACAACAGAGGTTTAATAACTTGAGTGACATGGCAAAAAACTTAATCTTATGGCTAGTTATCGCTGTCGTATTGATGTCAGTGTTTCAAAATTTCTCGACCGGTGATACCAAAGCTGCGCCCACGGATTATACTCTCTTTCTCCGTGATGTAAGCAATGGGGCAATAAGCAATGCCACTATTGATAGAAACAGCGGCGAAATTAAGGGTATGAAACGCAATGGCGAAGCCTTTGTTACTTATATTCCCTACACTGATTTAAAGTTGATGGATGAATTGGTTGATAACAATGTAGCTGTCTATGGCAAGGTTCCTGAGGAATCTTCAATATTGGCCACCATCTTCATTTCTTGGTTCCCCATGTTGTTGCTTATAGGGGTGTGGATATTCTTCATGCGTCAGATGCAAGGCGGCGGCGGCAAGGGAGCCATGTCGTTTGGCAAAAGCAAGGCTCGGTTGTTAGGGGAAGATCAAATTAAAACCACTTTTGCTGATGTGGCCGGTTGTGATGAAGCGAAGGAAGATGTATCTGAATTGGTGGACTTTTTACGTGACCCCAGCAAATTTCAAAAGTTAGGTGGCAGAATACCTAAAGGTGTGTTGATGGTTGGCCCTCCAGGGACAGGTAAAACCTTGCTAGCAAAAGCCATTGCTGGTGAAGCTAAAGTTCCCTTTTTCACTATTTCAGGTTCGGATTTTGTAGAAATGTTTGTAGGTGTCGGTGCCTCTCGGGTACGTGATATGTTCGAGCAAGCTAAAAAATCAGCTCCCTGTATTATCTTTATAGACGAGATAGATGCCGTGGGTCGACAAAGGGGTGCCGGTTTAGGCGGTGGTCATGACGAACGAGAGCAGACGCTTAACCAAATGTTGGTAGAAATGGATGGCTTTGAAGGGCACGAAGGCATTATTGTGATTGCGGCGACTAACCGTCCAGATGTGCTTGATCCAGCGTTGTTGCGCCCGGGTCGATTTGATCGTCAGGTAACAGTTGGCTTACCAGACATCCGTGGTCGTGAACAAATACTAAAAGTCCATATGCGTAAAGTGCCTCTTGGTGACAACGTTGAAGCGGCACTCATTGCCCGTGGCACACCAGGTTTTTCTGGCGCTGATTTAGCTAACCTTGTGAATGAAGGTGCTCTATTCGCAGCACGCACTGGAAAACAAGTGGTGTCGATGGAAGAGTTTGATAAAGCCAAAGACAAGATCATGATGGGCTCAGAGCGTAAGTCTATGGTGATGTCTGAAGAAGAAAAAACCAATACTGCATACCATGAAGCGGGACACGCAATAGTGGGCCGTGTTGTACCAGAGCATGACCCTGTATACAAAGTATCGATCATTCCTCGTGGCAGAGCATTGGGTGTGACTATGTATTTACCCGAGCAAGACAGATATAGCCATTCTAAGCAACACTTGGAAAGCATGATTTCCAGTTTGTTTGGCGGTCGAATTGCCGAAGCCATGACCTTAGGTGAAGACGGAGTGACCACTGGTGCCTCCAATGATATTGAGCGGGCGACAGACATCGCTCGTAAAATGGTCACCCAATGGGGATTGTCATCGAAGATGGGCCCTATGTTGTATGCGGAAGAAGAGGGTGAAGTGTTCCTTGGACGTAGTATGTCAAAATCCAAGAACATGTCAGACGATACCGCTCGTGCTATTGATGCAGAAATCAAGTCAATAATAGACAGGAACTATGAGCGAGCAGAGAAAATTCTCACAGAAAATCGAGATGTCCTCGAGACCATGAAAGACTGCTTGATGAAATACGAAACTATTGATGCTAAACAAATCGATGATTTGATGGCTAGAATAGAGGTGCGTCCTCCTGCTGATTGGACTAGAGACAATAAAGATGAAGGCGGTAAGCCTACTGGTGGTGCTACTGTTACCGATACTGATGATAAAGACGGTAAAGTTACGCCGCCCAATGTGGGCAAGCCAGGCGATGCCATTAGCTAGCTCTATCGGCTTAAAAAAAACGCTTTGTTGATATTCAATAAAGCGTTTTTTTATATCTGCCTTTTAGCCAGTGCACAAGACTGTGACTTGAATGATTAAACCGGCCAGCAGTACTTTGGCGCTAATAGCTTTACGCTCCTGATAAAAAGCATGTTTTGAGGTAGCATGGAGGCATCTCACTCATAAGTTAACACCAGCTATGCTATTTAAAGATAAAGTTGTCGAATTAACTCAACCCAAAGTAATGGGTATATTAAACGTCACCCCTGATTCATTCTCTGATGGTGGCGTATTTAAAGAGTCGGCTAAGGCAGTGCAACAGGCGCGATTGATGTTGAGCGAAGGGGCTGACTTTATCGACATAGGCGGCGAATCGACGCGGCCCGGCGCAAGGGATGTTGGGGTGCAGCAAGAGATGGATCGTGTCTTGCCTGTGATCGAAGCCATCAGCAGAGACTTCGATACCGTTATCTCTATCGATACCAGCAAAGCCTTGGTTATGACCGAAGCGGTAAAACATGGGGCTAGGATGATCAATGATGTGCGGGCGCTTCGAGAAGAGGGCGCTTTGATGGCCGCAGTGCAAGCTGGCGTCCCTGTTTGTTTGATGCATATGCAGGGGCAACCTAGGGTTATGCAACAACAACCCGAATACGATAATGTGTTACAGCAGGTGTTGCAGTTTTTAAAGGCCCGAATGGGAGTTTGTATGGAAGCGGGCATAGCCATGGATCAAATCATAGTGGATCCAGGTTTTGGTTTTGGAAAAAATCTACAACATAACTATAGATTGTTAGCTGAACTGGAGCAGCTACATACATTAGCTGTGCCGGTACTGGTCGGCATGTCTCGTAAGTCAATGTTAGGCGATCTATTAGCGCGCAAAGTGGACCAGCGTCTGGCAGCAAGTATTGCAGCGGCGACCATTGCCCTACAAAAAGGGGCACAAATAATCAGAGTACATGATGTGAAAGAGACAGTAGATGCGGTTAAAATAGTGGCGGCTCTTAAAGCCTTACCCCAGTCATTATAGCGGCGCTGATGGCAAACACAGGTTTGATCAGTTTAGGATAATGACAGGGCTTATAGAAAATAACATTGTTGAATTAGACGTCAAACAGAGGGTTGTTACCCTTAATATAATGGCTAAGGTTTGCGCTTACAGGAATAATAATGAGCGATAGAAAGTATTTTGGTACCGATGGTATTCGTGGCAAGGTAGGTGAAAACCCTATTAATCCTGAATTTGTCATGAAATTGGGTTGGGCCGCAGGCATAGTATTAGCTGGGCAAGGCACCAATAAGGTGTTAATCGGCAAAGATACCCGTATATCCGGTTATATGTTGGAATCAGCCCTAGAGGCTGGTTTGTCGGCTGCGGGTATTAGCATTGGTTTGTTAGGGCCTATGCCTACCCCCGCTATTGCCTATCTCACTAAGACCTTTCGTTCAGAAGCGGGCATTGTGATCAGTGCCTCACATAATCCCTACTACGACAATGGTATTAAATTTTTCTCAGCGGATGGCATGAAACTAGACGATGACATCGAAATTGCCATCGAAAAACAACTGGAACAGCCTTTGGTCTGTGTGGCCTCTGATAAGTTAGGTAAAGCCTTTCGAATACCTGATGCCGCTGGTCGTTATATCGAGTTTTGTAAAGGTAATTTCCCCTCTAACTTGTCCTTAAAGGGCTTGAAGATAGTAGTAGATTGCGCCCATGGGGCCACGTACCACATCGCGCCAAATGTATTAAGCGAATTGGGTGCCCAAGTAATAGAAATTGGTACTGAGCCAAACGGACTCAACATTAATCGAAAAGTCGGTGCCACTTCAATGAAGGCTACGGTAGACAGTGTCATTGAGAACCAAGCTGATCTGGGCTTTGCCCTAGATGGTGATGGCGATCGTATCATGCTAGTAGATAATAGGGGCAATGTGATAGATGGCGATCAAATAGTCTATATCATCGCCCGAGATGCCCTCAAAGCCGGCCAGTTGAAAGGAGGCGTGGTGGGCACAGTGATGAGCAACTTAGGTCTAGAAGTGGCCTTGAACTCCTTAGGTGTGTCGTTCTTGCGGAGCAAAGTGGGCGATCGATATGTGATGGAGCTACTCAAACAAAAAGGTTGGTCAATCGGAGGCGAAGGATCAGGGCATGTACTGAATCTGGCTGCCGCCTCAACGGGTGATGGCATTGTTGCCGGCCTACAAGTGTTAGCGGCTATGCTCAATGCCGACATGTCATT
This sequence comes from Paraglaciecola sp., assembly GCA_034111785.1. Lineage (GTDB taxonomy): Bacteria > Pseudomonadota > Gammaproteobacteria > Enterobacterales > Alteromonadaceae > Paraglaciecola. Next base: position 7,158 of record JAWUWP010000051.1, on the reverse strand, counting down.
ATATGAGTTGTGCAAAGGGATGGTGAAATATCCGCAAACCCTGATCAATGTAAGGTTCAAGGCATCAACGCAACCTTTAGAGCACGAACTGGTGCAACAAGCGGTACAAGATGCAGAGCTGGCATTGGGCGCCAATGGCAGAGTGTTATTACGTAAAAGTGGCACAGAGCCACTGATCCGGGTCATGGTCGAAAGCAACGATGGGCAAAATTCAGCTCGTTGGGCAGAGCATATTGCTCAAGCTGTACGTAAAGTGAACGAATAGGTGCAGGTAAAGGGCAATAATCGGCAACACCACTTGTATATTTACATAGGGTTGGTTAAAATCTCGCGCGCTTTTTTATTGGTGGCATAGGAGCAAGGTGTGGCAGATTTAGGACGTAGGCCATTAGTGGCTGGAAACTGGAAACTGAACGGTAACAATTCATTAATCGAAAAAACACAAGAGTGTTTCGCTCAGGCTGATTTAGTGAATATGGACTGGGTAATATGTCCCGCTTTTCCTTATTTAGGCTTGTTAAAGCAGTCGATTAAGATTGGGGCTCAGAATATTAGTGAGTTTGATACAGGTGCGCACACAGGTGAAGTGTCTGCAGCCATGCTTAAAGAAGTGGGCTGTGAATACGTTATAGTGGGGCATTCTGAGCGCCGAGCGGATAACTTTGAAACTAATCGGATGGTTGCGCAAAAAGTTGAAAAAATATTGGATGGTGAGCTCATACCCATTCTTTGCGTGGGGGAGCCTGAAGCGGTTCGACAGAACGGCACACTATTCGAATATATTGCTGCTCAGTTAGATGAAGTGTTACAACAAGTAGGCATTGCTAAATTTATTAAGGTTGTTTTAGCCTACGAACCCATTTGGGCCATAGGGACGGGTAAAACTGCCAGTCCAGAACAAGCTCAAGAAGTGCATGCATTTATTCGAGCACATTTGGCCAAACAAGATAGTGATATTGCTGCTAACATATTGATCCTGTATGGCGGTAGTGTCAAAGCAAGTAATGCCAAAGAATTATTTTCCCAGGCAGATGTAGATGGTGGCTTAATTGGCGGTGCCAGTTTAAATCCGGAAGAATTTTTAAGTATTTGCCAAGCGGCAAATCAATAGAGGCAACACATGTTTTACGAAGTATTGATTATTGTTTATCTAATAGTAGCTATCATGTTGATCGGTTTTGTTTTGATCCAACAAGGCAAAGGCGCCGACATGGGTGCATCTTTTGGCGGTGGTGGTTCAAATACGGTATTCGGTTCGTCTGGCTCAGGAAATTTTTTGACCAGAACGACGGCAATATTAGCCACCTTATTTTTTGTTATCAGCTTGATTTTAGGTAATCAGACTGCAGATAAAGAAAAATCCGTAGATGAATGGCAAAATCTTGACGTGCCAGTAGCCGAGCAAAACATAGATTCTGATGTACCAGCCAGCACTGATGCAGCGCTAACAGGATCAGATGTACCGGCTACAGAAGAGCCTGATAACAGTGATGTGCCTAATTAGTTTCTAGGCACTCGATAGCAGATACACAACACATTTTTGCGGATGTGGTGGAATTGGTAGACACGCAGCCTTGAGGGGGCTGTGACTTAGGTCGTGAGAGTTCGAGTCTCTCCATCCGCACCATACATAGGTTCAGTAAGAACCGATAAAGACCCGAAAGGCCAATGAAAATAAGCCTCTCGGGTTTTTTTATGGCCAAAGAGAATTAATAACGGTTTGTAATATCCAGCTTTTTTAGTAACATCCTTGGTAACATTGACACGGATCTTTAAATCTGGTGTGACCAAAATGGCTAAAATAACTAAACCACTGACAAATACATAAGTTAATCAAGCTAAGGCCAAAGATAAGGATTACACCTTGTTAGATGGCGAAGGCCTTCAGCTTAGAGTAAAAACGAGTGGTACTAAAAGTTGGCTATTTAACTATTACCACCCGATTACTAAAAATACGAAAAAATCTTAGTTTAGGTCAATACCCCGCACTAACATTAGCTGAAGCAAGAAAACAGCGCGCAAGCTCAAAAGAGTTACTCACCAATAATATTGACCCTAAAGAATATCGTGATGATCAGTTAAGTGATGAAAAACGCAAGATGGGCTTCACTCTTAAAAGTATTGCCCTTGATTGGTTCGAAGTTAAAAAAACTAAAATTGCTGAAACTACATCTAAAAGTTTATGGGGTAATTTTGAAAAACACTTATTCCCAAGTATCGGCCATAGACCATTAGATAAAATCCTTGCTGCAGAAGTCATTAAGACTCTAAAACCATTAGCGGGGAAGGGCAGTTTAGAAACATGACATGAAATTATTGGTCACTTAAATGAAGTAATGAAACATGCTGTCAACACAGGGCGCATACACCATAACCCGCTTACTGGCATTAGTTCTGCCTGTAACACGCCCAAAGTGACTCATATGGTACCTATCAAGCCAGAAGCATTACCCGAGTTGATGAAAACTATTCGCTATTCAAATATAACGTTAGTGACCAGATGCTTATTAGAATTTCAATTACATACCATGGTTCGCTCAAGTGAGGCCGCAAAAGCTACTTGGGACGAAATAGACTTTGAAAATAAGTTATGGGAGATCCCAGCCGAACGTATAAAATGAAAGTAAAACATAGGGTACCGCTAACAGAGCAAGTATTAAGTATCTTAGGGCTTGTTAAACCGCTTACTGGTGAGCGAAAGCACATTTTCCCAGCAGATAGGCGTCCAAATCAACCTAGTGGCTCAGAGAGAGCTAACAAGGCCTTACAGCGTATAGGTTACAAAGGGCGCTTAGTCGCTCATGGTATGCGCTCACTGGCCAGTACTGCGCTAAACGAACAAGGCTTTGATGGTGATGTGATTGAAGCAGCATTAGCACATGTTGATAAGAATGAAGTTAGACGGGCTTATAATCGATCTGAGTACTTACAGCGCAGACAAAAATTAATGTATTGGTGGTCAGAGCATGTTGAGCGCTGCGCTACTGGTTATTTAATGACGAATAGTATTCCTAATAAATTAAGGATAATTTAATGAATGAGCATAAAGATGGTTCACTTGACGGCACCGAAAGCACCAATAAATATCAGGATAATGAAATCGCAGCAGTAAAATGTTTTCGAGATGCATTTTAAAAAAAGCACCACTTTATTTCTGAATGAATCGAAATAATATACGAATGCGTTCGCAAGTGATTGGAGTTTGTCTATGTGCCTATTACCGATACGAAAAGGAGAATATCTGATATAACGGCGGTCGACCACATTCGAAGCTGGACAAGCAAACACCGGATGGGTTTAACTATGGGTTGCTGCTGATCATTCACAAAGCGGCATAACAACATGGTACTGACTATTCCGCATTTCGAATATAACGATCAAGCGACCTATTAAAATCGGTAGCGCGGCAATCCCCTTCGATAAAAAAGGGAGTGCTTGTATTGCCCGACCAAAGCGAAACTGTTCTCTGGGATATTGCCCGGTCCCCATTGGCCCGTTGAAAAGCTTAAGCCGTATGCAGGGTGACATGCTTGTACGACGGCTCTGAGGAAGGGTAGACCCCTGGTATCAGGGCTCCCCTGTCCGACAAACCGCGCTTCTTATCTCAGAAAGCACCTCGTTATGCTAGTATTTTACCAACTTTACTCGGCATCCGTCGCCGCTAGAGCACCCCGATATGGATATATAAATGAATAGAACAGCCACAATTTCAACAGTTAAAGCCCCAATAAAAGAGCTATCAATGTTTGTTAATTACCATATCAATAGCGGTATTGATATGGTGATACTATTTTTGGATGACCCCCATGATACGGCTTTTTCATTTTTTTTGGATTATTCCAAAGTTCACGTAACCCTCTGCACAGATGAGTACTGGGATCAATCACGCTCATGTGGTACGAGACCCGCTTCGATCGAAGAGAGGCAGAATATTAACGTTAATAAAGGTGCTGCAATTGCCTCTGACTATGGGTGTGAATGGATAATTCATATTGATAGTGATGAACTAATACAGGCCACCACAAACCTCAAGAGTGAATTAGCTAGGTGTAAAAAAGTAGATGCCATAAAGTTCACTGTCTTAGAAGCTGTATCAGAGCGAACTCATTACGAAAATATATTTATGCCCATTTGGTTTAAAGCTAATCCTACTTGGCGCCGAATTGGCCTAGCACAAAAATTGGGCTGTAAACGAGCGATTTTTGAAGGAGAGTATTTTAGAGGACACCTAGCCTCAAAAATGGCGATTAGAGTTAGTTCTAAAATTAAAAAATACCGTATACATGATGCAGAAACTTTCTGTGGGAAGCTTGATGTTGACAGTACAGATTCGATAAAGCTACTTCATTTCGACTGCATAGGTATTGAAAATTGGATCACTAAATGGCACAGAAGGTTAGATGGTACAGCGATTGCGAAAGATATGAGAGAAAATAGGCGCAAGCAAATGGGGTTGTTTGAGGCTGCAATAAATAAAGATAAAGAGGCATTGGTTCATCTTTACGGTGCGCTGCACAAGATACCATTATATGAAAAGCTAGTGTTGTTTTTACTGGGTATGCTAAAAAAAATCAGCATTGATCCCACATTATTTGAACGGCGTCAGTAAGAGAGCCTGCATACTCAGATAAGACATAAGCGTTAATTGATAAGCATCCAAACCATTTTCGTCCAAATCACGCCTCGGATCGTAATCGTAGCTGCTCACCGATTGCTGACATAATCTCGAATTTAGATCAAATAAATGCAATCAAACTCAATAGCGTGGGGGAACCTTGACTCACTGATGGCGTATAACCCACTTATTTCAAATCCTTTAGATTTAAACACTTTGTGAGTATCTTCAAACTTAGGCATATCTTTATATATAGGTACAAAAGACACCTCTGATTGAATCCCGACTATCATATCGATGCAATCTGTAGAACCCTCAAACACATCCATGTCAAATCCCTGCGTATCAATCTTAAGAAAAACGCGTTTGAAACCATAAGTTTTCTGTAGTTCGGGTAACACCTGATCGAGTCTTCTCACTTCAACTTCGACCTTGTTCCTGATGCTGTTACCATCTTTAAACTGAGCTGTTCCAGAATGATCCGGTTCGAGAAACGAGTTGAAAACACTGTTTTCCATGACGTTTAATTCAAGCTTTCCCTCTTCCTTTCCAAGCGCGGAACCGTCGATTAACCATTTGTCATCGGACGCGCTAGCCTCCTTGAGTTGAGCGACATTATTAGGGTCAGGCTCAAAGGATATAATTAATCCCTCGTAGCCCACCCCTTCACGGAGCATGCTGGCATACTGCCCGACGTTAGCTCCGACATCGACAATACAATCGATTTGGTATTCACTAATGATCCTCTTCAGACGCCGAGTGATTAAAAATTCGTCAACTCGCCATTCTGGAAATATTACTATCCCTATTTTGGAAAATCCATGGGCGATCAGCTTTTTTATTGACATAACGGCGTCACCTCAATGACTTTTATCAGCCTTGTAATGGCGAAACTAACAGACTTAGATCATCTATAACGTGAAAATCTTAGAAAGGATCATCTCTCCCGACTTCCTCGTGTGTCAATATTATAGCAATCTATCCGGTCAACTCGGTACTTAAATTAGTGGAAAGATTGCTCGTGGTTATATCAACGAGCCCCCATAAGCAATCTAGTTTGAAATCTCCGGTGAATTTCCGACAGCAATTGTGCAAAGAGTATAGGTAAAATAAAACGTCATTTTTCCTAAAATAAAAATACAGGATCCCTCATGTTTTCCATATTGACATCTATTTTATATTCTTAAAGGAGTGAAAGTCGGCTATTTTTCGTCAATTAATCGACTGTTTCCACGTAATTAAGAATTCAAGACACGCGGCTCCCGCTGTTGTGCAATCCAGTTTTGTTTATGATGATGAACGGCTTTTATGCAAACAGACTTATCTGAGGCGGTGCCCGACTTTGTGGGGGCAATAGCTCGACGACTTCGTCATTTTTTGTATTCTGGTGACTGAGTATCTTTTGGATCACCAATGCCGCGGGCGCATGGATGCACAGCAGCGGTCAACTGAATGCAACTAGGTGCTCATGGTGTCAAGCTTCACAACGTACTCGCAAAAACCCATATTGCAAACCACCGCACTTGAGGTAGGCTTCAAATTCTGACCGCACATACTTGGGTAAATCTTTATCTTGTTGCCCCATGTGGCTCAGAAACTGCGGGGACCCTTGGCTACCCGATTATGAGTTTTATAGCAGTTCATAAGAAACTTTCAGCGCTTCTTTCCCAAAAACTGGCTCAGCTATACCATCGAGTTTTTCATATATCATCTTTGCTTCCATAATGTCATTCGCATACATATGCGTAAGATCGTCTTCCCCGTCTTCGTCAGCATCCACTTTCTCTTTGCATTGCTTTTTGAATTCTGACAAAGAATGCAATATGTAACGAACATCATCGCTTGTAAGCTCAATGCTTATAGTTCTTCGAACTGTATTCACGCTGTAATCTCCATTGTCCCATCTTTCTTAATTTTCAGGTATTTACTACATTTTAAACCCATTTTTACTAGCAACCCTTTGTATTCGTCAAGCGGCATATTTTTAGTTGGAGCTAACGTATAGTGCTCCGGTTTTTCGTCATCAATAAGTTTTAGCCCAAACTCTACAGACGTGTTTTTATTGAATTCCCATGCAAACCCAGTTAGCCCTTCCTTTTTTAAACCTTCTAGAGTAAATACACTTATTCCTTTTCCATTTGCAACAACCATTTTAACGCCTTTCATTTCATATGCGTCAATCTCACCAACCCTTAACGCAGTCATTTTCGGTGATGATGAATTCCCAACTCTATAAACTTCTTCTGGAAAGATATAGAACTCTTGATTGATAGTGGACATTTTAATTTCCTTTTAGTTGAAATAGTTAATTATTGGTGACTCATAACGCCTACAATAACGGGAAAAGCAGAGCGACAGCGAGGTTTTTTTTCCCAATGAGCGAAGCGAATGATGTTTATTGTTTTGTTGAACGAAGCCGCTTTGCGGCAGAAAAAAATTATCGACATTGGGAATTCCCCTTCAAATACTCTACAATTGAGTGAAGTAGCAAAAAACCTAAAAACAACCTAAGCTACTGAAATACCTAACAAACACCCCGCCCC
>JAWUWP010000050.1:0-39111 GCA_034111785.1 Paraglaciecola sp. | reverse complement strand
CCAGCATTAGCGCCTACTATCCAGCTTTGTTCGCCTTCATAGAATTCACCATATTGCGCAACAGCACTGCCACCTTCGTTAGCATCTTTAAGTTGGAAGTTCATCACCCCAGCAATAGCATCGGAACCGTACTGAGCAGCCGCACCATCACGTAATACTTCGACATTTTTCAACGCAATACCGGGTATCATGCCAATATCCACACCGTGGGCACCGTTACCGGCAGCGGGCGCAAAAAATTGCACTAAAGAGGAGCGATGGCGACGTTTGCCATTCACTAATATTAAGGTTTGATCTGGCGCCATACCACGTAAAGAAGTAGGACGAATAAACGCGCTGCCATCACCAGTGGCTGGTGTGGCGGTAAAAGAAGGCACTAAAGCTTTTAAGTTATCGGTAATATCTGCAGTGTTACCATTAGCGGTAAACTCTTCTCCAGAAAATACATCTATAGCGACAGGAGAGTCAGTTACGGTTCTCGGTGTGCCACGGGTACCTAAGATAGCAATTTTTTCAACTTGTTGATCGGCTTCAGCTGCATCGGGTGTCTGCTGAGCAATGGCAACTTGTGCCCCTGTCAAACCCGAAAAAAGCAACGCAATAGTCGAGGCTAATATCGTTTTACTTGTTTTCATATTATTGTTCTCTCCGTTATTGTGTGTATCAATTGTTGGTGATGTTGTGTTGCAGATCATCATCACTTCTTTTTTTGAAAGGCTTACAGTTAACCCGGTTCCACCTAATCACATCTTGATGGCTTGGGCTAATGTATCTTGGCCCTTCACAGCTTTACCTTGTCGACTTTCAACAAGACAGTAAGGAAATAAAACCAGGGTTTCAGTCTGGTTTGATAGCCCAGTTAAAAATCTGGCCAGTGGCTGCGCCGCTATGTTGATCTCATAGCTATTCGCATTCTCGGCACACGTCAGTTCACTTTGCACCAAGCAGTTAAAAAAAACAACTAGTAGACATAAAGCTCTTGCCAAAGGCCAAAGCCGGTGTTTTTAAAGAAACGGATCCGACTCTCAACAAGTTATAACTTATAAACCATGAAAAACCACTACTTGACTGAGGAAAAATTTTCGGCGAAGCCATGCTATTTAGCATCGAGCAATACATGTTTAGCACTTAATCGTGTTACTTTCACTCCAAACCCTAGTTCTAAGACATCAAATTACGCCTCGGTCTCACCGGTTTGAAATTGTCCACCGAACCGTCATGCCTTTAACTCAGGATCAGTCACTTCTATCACAATAGAGGTGTGCCTATTCACTGCTTCAACCACCTCCTGCAGAGACTCTCAGGCAAATACCAACTTACCTTTTAACCCGATAAGTGTGCTAACCATCTCGCCCTTAGGGTATTCCACTATCGCATCCACTTGCCCATCAAATAAGGTAGGGATCTGGATACTTTGTCCCGCTGTCAATGAGCCCAAGACTTATGTGACCTTGGGGGTGAGCGCCCGGCCTGTATGATCACTTGAGTCGGATAAGGCAAGAGTATCTAGCGGCTGAATATTGGGGGTGAACAATAATATTGTATTGACGATCGCCACCTCCACTATGCCTTGAGTCACTAATACCTTTAAACTGTCAGCCAAGGGATAAACGGAAAAAGCCGTGCCCAGAGCCTTAACCATACGTCTGCCTGAATACACCTCGAACAGCCGCTGAGCATCATGAGCCACATCAAAATGAGCTTCACCACAGAGTAAATTAATGATGCGTTTGCTAGGGGTATCACTGACTTTAACCTGGCTATTACTCTTCAAGGATAGCATCGAGCCATCGTCTAGGGGGCCGGTTCTTTGCTCACTCACAGCTGTGACATACAGATTATTATTACTTGTCGTTTAATTAACCCAGTGGGGATGATCAACACCGCCATCACTGTGCCAACAATAGCCGCAGATTTAAGGGAATGGGTTAACGCAATGAGTAAAGGGGTGAACACTTGTTGACACTTTAGCCACCCGTTGCTTGGCTGGTTGAATGGAGCCAGTGCCAATGTCTGGGGTAGCCTAATGTCTGACAGCAGATCCATATCTGACCAGATATTAGCCAAACTTAATAAGGTGTATTGGTTGACAGGACGCTAAGCAAGCCCCTTTGCTAAAGGCTTGAATTTCAACTTGGCTGTTGGCTGCATCCCCTTCCAATTAGACTATCTAGCTGCACGGTTGTTCTTCCACCAATCCGCGCGCTGGAAATTGTTTCATATTAGCGCTCACCGCTGTTCTCCCTTAACATTCAGTTGGTCTAGGTTAGGCTCTTCTTTGATAATTAACTCACCATAACGTTGTGCAATAGTGTTAAAGGTTCTGGCTACCCCTTTAGTCAAATGTTTTTCTACTGTGGAGACAGATAACTGCAGCTGTGTGGCGATCTCCTTATTTTGCAGTCCGTAGAGCTTTTTCATGATCACTACCCGTCGGCACTGAGGAGGCAATCCCACTAGCGCCTCATAATAGATCCCAAGTTTTTGTTGCGCCATCACATCCATTTCTAAATCGTCGGTACAAGCCAAACGTTCCGGTTGTTCATAGTCGTCTATGTAGTCGGTGAGTTTATGTGCTTTACGACTAAACCCAGACAGCATTAAGTTTTTGGCAATGCGAAATATAAAGGCTTTGGGATAGGTGATTTTTTGCTCTTTTTCACCTTCAGCTTTATAGGCTCGAAGAAAGGTTTCCTGAGATACATCATCAATGTCATTAGGTGAGACCAGATAACGTGAAATAAAATGGCGCAGCGCTAACTTACTTCTTTGGAATTCTTCAATGATCCCGGGGCTAGGCTTATTTTCTATAGTATCTACCATCTACTCCACCTTAGGTTGTTTTGATGATGTTGCTGTGCAAACAGGCGGCACAGTCTGAAGTCATTCATGTCAACACTGACGAAATCATCATACTTTGTTCATTAAACTAGCATCGGCTAGTCTATGGGGCAAGGTAGTGATAACCTTTTACTGGTGCAAAAACACTATTGGTAAACATAAAAAATTTAACAGGATCTGTATCAATAAAATATAAAAAGTAGGCGAGTACAAAAAACCATGATCACCATCCCAGTAAATTTCCTGAATAAGTGAGTCACTGTATGCAAACCTTAGAGCTTAAAATCCCCCCACCTATAATATTAGTAGTGAGCATGGTATTGGCGTTTTTATGCAGTCGTTATTTACCTGAAATGCCACTGCCTATGTTTGTTCCTGGCATTTACCTGGGTTTTATTTTATTAGGCTGCGGTATTTGTTTGGCCGGCATATGGCAATTTAGCCGGGCCAACACCACTATCGATCCTACCAAACCCGAGAAAACGCAACAACTGGTGTCAAATGGTATTTTTTCAATCACTCGTAATCCCATGTATCTTGGCATGGCACTGATATTAATCGGCAGTATCATAAAATTTAACCATAGTGGGGCCTTGCTGGCTTTAGTGTTTTTTGTGCTCTACATCACCTATTTTCAAATCAAACCAGAAGAAAGGATCATCCAGCGCCTCTTTGGTCAAGCATACCAAGACTACAAAAACACCGTACGGCGATGGCTGTAAGCCAGATGCATGGCGGCTATCACTGCCGTCGAAACCGCCCGCTATGACTTGCTGCGACGCCAAGTTGTGCCATTATCACCGTCTTCTAATACCACTTTAAGCAGGTTTAATGCATCTCGCGCAGCGTCTGCTCCGGTCCAATCTTTATTCATACGGGCCAGATTACGTGCTGCGATCAAAGCCTCAATCTGTGCCACATCATCCTGTTCAGACTGACGGGTGCCTTGCAAAAAGTCATGGGGGGATTGCTGTAAAATACCCAAAATATCGGCCAATTTAATCATCAGCCCTGCTAAATCAGCGGCTTGCTGACCTTGGGATTTATTCAGTTCTTTGGCGAGCTCAAATAACACGGCGAAGGCCTCAGGCGTATTAAAATCATCATCCATGGCACGGTTAAAACGTTGTTGATAATCTGATTGTGCTAGATCCACCTGCATATTTGGCGTGACATCACGCAAGGCCGTATATAGGCGTTCTAAAGAGGCTCTGGCCTGTTTAATAAAATCTTCTGAATAACTCAGTTGACTACGATATTGTGCTGACATTAAAAAGTAACGCACAGTTTCAGCGTCATACAGCGCGAGCACATCTCTAAGGGTGAAGAAATTACCCAGTGACTTAGACATCTTCTCCTGATCTACTTGCACCATTCCTGTGTGCACCCAGTAGTTCACATAAGGGGTGTCAAAGGCACAGCATGATTGAGCCACTTCGTTTTCGTGGTGCGGAAACACCAAATCAGAACCCCCACCATGAATATCAAAATGCTCACCAAGATGTTTATGGTTCATGGCTGAACATTCAATATGCCAACCGGGACGCCCATCGCCCCAGGGGGAGGCCCAGAAGGGTTCATTAGGTTTAGCTGATTTCCATAATACAAAATCAAGGGGATCACGCTTATCGGCGGCGACCTCCACTCTGGCCCCAACATTCAACTGTTCTAAATCTTGACGGCCCAACTTGCCATAATCAGCATAGGTGCTCACTTCAAATAGCACGTCACCACTGGCTGCTTGATAAGCATAACCTTTGTCTATAAGACGTTGGATCACACTAATAATTTCTGGTATGTGTGTGGTGACACGAGGCTCAATGTCCGGCTCCACTAAGCCGATCGCCGCAAAATCCTCATGCATACGTGCAATGGTTTGCTGGGTAAATAGCGCGGGCGATAGACCCTGCTCGTTGGCCCGCGTTATGATCTTATCGTCTAGATCGGTAATATTACGCACATACTTCACCTCAAGACCACGAGATCTAAGGTATCGCACCATCAAATCAAAGCTCAAATAGGTGCGCGCATGACCCACATGGCATAAGTCGTAAACGGTAATTCCGCACACATATAACCCTACCTTCCCTGCTTGCAATGGCTTAAATTGCTCTTTTTGACGGGTTAAGGTGTTATATATGTGTAGCATGCAATTAGGATCCTATAGTAGAGGGGCAACGATGAACGCAGCAAAGAATTGATTCTATCACCCACAATGCACAGCTGCATCAGCCTTTCGCCTATAAAGCCTTAAAAAATCCAGCACTTTAGGCTAGAATGGTTATCTAATTTTACTCTTATAACCAAAGGACATATTTCATGGTTAAGATCCATACAAACTACGGTGTGATCACACTGACACTTTTTGCCGATAAAGCGCCACTCACGGTAGCCAATTTTTTGGAATACGTAAAAGACGGATTTTATGACAATACCGTTTTTCATAGAGTGATTGATGGATTTATGGTGCAAGGCGGCGGGTTTGCCCCAGGCATGGAGCAAAAAGACACCAAGGCCACAGTGCAAAATGAAGCCAATAACGGTCTAGAGAATACTATTGGCACAGTGGCTATGGCTCGCACCAATGAACCTCACTCAGCCACAGCACAGTTTTTTATCAATGTGGGTGATAATGGCTTTTTGAACCATCGTAACGAAAGTAGCGAGGGATGGGGTTATTGTGTATTTGCCGAAGTGTCGGATGGCATGGATGTGGTGAATAAAATCAAAGCTGTGACCACTGGCAATAGCGGTCCTCACCAAGATGTGCCAGTTGAAGATGTGGTTATTCAAAAAACAGAACTAGTTGATTAATCCATAGTGAATTATCTTATCAGCATATATTTAATCTCTAGAGCAAATATATGCTGATCTTATCAATACCTTTATGATCACAACCTATCTAAAATATGAGCCCATTTACCTACTTTATTTCTGATTTACACTTATCGGCCGACAGGCAAGACATCAGCCAATGCTTGTTTACCTTTTTGTCAGAACAAGCCCCTAAGGCAGAAGCCTTATACGTATTAGGGGATTTGTTCGAAATGTGGATCGGTGACGACGACATCAACCCTTTTACCCTAAGCATCGCCCAAGCCTTTAAAACCCTTAGCGAGCTGGGTATACCCGTGTATTTCTTGCATGGTAATAGAGATTTTTTGGTCCGTAAGAAATTTGCTGCATTAGCAGGTTTCATCTTGTTGCCAGAACAGCAAGTAATTGATCTATATGGTGAACCCACTCTGATCATGCACGGCGATGAGTTATGTACTAAGGATCTAGAATATCAACATTTCCGTAAGAAAGCGCGAGGTTGGTGGTGGCCAAGGTTGATGTTAACTTTGCCTTTAACCATGCGTCGAAAAATTGCTGAGAATGGCAGGAAAATCAGTCAAAAAAACCATACTAAACTCACCCAAGAAATCATGGATGTCACAAGCGAAGAAGTCATAGTGTCGATGCAGGCTCACAAGGTGCAACGCTTAATTCATGGCCATACCCACAGACCGGCAATACATCAGCTAAAGGTAGATCAGCTGCCAGCCCAACGCATAGTGCTGGGAGATTGGTACGACCAAGGCAGTATTCTTAGAGTATCGAAAGGGCAAATTGATCTGGGTTGTTTAGATTTCAAACAGGCCTAGACCTTAACGGTTGAGACCGATAAACCCATCACCCTGTCTTGGGTTTTCTGGACACTCAACCTGTCCTATTTATAGATACCAGTATGGAGCACATAGACCACTAGTGACATGACTAAAGCCAGGGCTTAGATCATAGATCCTAGCCGCAAATTCTGCTCATAGATTGCCAGGGCTTAGATCCTGGCTGCCAGTTCTGCTCCTTGTCGAATGGCCCGTTTTGCATCCAGCTCAGAGGCGATGTCTGCCCCACCAATTAAATGGGTTATGATCTTACGTGCTTCAAGGCCAGCCTGCAGCTCGCGCAAGGGTTCTTGACCGGCACATAAGATAATATTGTCAACCTCTAAACATTGGGCTTTATCATTGATTTCGATATGTAAGCCCTGATCATCCACCCTGACATAAGTAACCCCCCCCATCATCTGCACATTTTTCTTGTGTAATGCCGCTCTGTGGATCCAGCCAGTGGTTTTACCTAAATCTTTTCCTACTTTGCTGGCTTTTCGTTGCAGCAGATACACCTCCCTTGCGGGCAAGGCCTCCTTAGCGGGCATCAGCGCCCCTGCGGCCTTATATTCTTCATCTATACCCCAAGAGGCTAACCAGGCTTTTGGCTGCACCGTTAATGAATCTTTCTCAACCAAAAACTCCGCTACATCAAAGCCAATACCACCAGCACCGATGATCGCCACTTTATCGCCTACTGCTTTATTATCTCTAAGCACATCTAAATAACTCATGACTTTTTTGTGCTCAATACCTTCAATGGCTAAATTTCTTGGTACTATGCCTGTGGCCAAAATCACTTGATCAAAACCGGCTTCGGTGAGGCTGTCGACCGTTTGTGGACTCTGTAAATGCAATGTCACACCTGTTGCTTGAATACGCTTGTCAAAATAACGAATGGTTTCATGAAACTCTTCTTTACCAGGAATACGTTTAGCATAGTTAAACTGGCCACCAATTTTAGCGCCTTGCTCGAATAGATGGACCTCGTGTCCCCGTTCGGCCGCATAACAACTAAAGGCCAAACCCGCAGGCCCCGCCCCGACTACTGCTAACTTTTGTTTGTGGGTGGTTAAAGTAAAGTTAAGTTCGGTCTCATAACCCGCTCGTGGATTCACTAAACAACTGGCACGTTTTCGCTCAAAACCATGATCCAAACAGGCTTGATTACAAGCAATACAGGTATTAATTTGTTCGCTCTTGCCTTGATCAGCCTTACGTACGAAGTTTTCATCTGCCAAAAATGGTCTGGCCATAGACACCATGTCTGCATGGCCACTGGCGAGCACGTGTTCGGCAATCTCTGGAGTATTGATCCTATTGGTGGCAATAAGGGGCACAGTCAGTTCTTTTCTAATACGTTGGGTAACCCAAGTAAATGCGGCTCTAGGTACCATAGTGCCTATAGTAGGCACCCGTGATTCATGCCAGCCTATGCCGGTGTTAATGATAGTGGCACCGGCTTCTTCGATTAATTTACCCAAAGCCACGACTTCATCCCAAGTACTGCCACCTTCCACTAGATCTAACATTGATAAACGAAAGATAAGAATAAAATCCGTGCCCACTTTTTGTCTAATAGCATCCACTATCGCCACCGCGATCCGGGTACGGTTTTCGAAACTACCGCCCCACTCGTCATCTCTTTGGTTGGTCCGTTGACAGATGAACTGGTTAATAAAATAACCTTCAGAGCCCATTATCTCTACCCCATCATATCCAGCCAGCTGGCTCATATGCGCACAGTTAACATAGTCATCTATAGTGCTAAGGATCCCTTTCTTGGACAAGGCTCTGGGTTTAAACGGGGTGATGGGCGACTTGATAGCCGAAGGCCCAACTGTGATGGGATGATAACCGTATCGGCCCGAATGTAATATTTGTAAGCATATTTTACCCTGATGCTGATGCACGCTTTCGGTAATGATCTTGTGTTGGCCGGCATGCTTCTTATTGGCCATACGCGCCGCAAAAGGCAGCAGCCAGCCTTGGCGATTTGGGCTGACCCCACCCGTGACTATCAGACCAGCTCCACCGGCTGCCCTTTCTGCATAAAAAGCGGCCAGTTTTTCATGACCGTTTTTTTCTTCCTCAAGACCCAGATGCATCGAGCCCATTAAGGTACGGTTACGTAATTGGGTAAAGCCTAGGTCCAAGGGTTCAAACAGATGGGGATAGTAAGGATGGTTTTTCATACAACAAAATACCTAATTGTTTTACTGGTGGCTTTACAGCTTAGCGTAAATGACTCTTAAACGGACACAAAAGTTACAAACCTTTACATTTACGAATGTGATCAGAGGCTATTATTCGTTAGAATGGTTTACAATTTTTCATTTGTTATATTGAGCCTATATGTCTTCAGGAAAAAGTTGGACTAAATCCCTATTTATCGGCGCATGGAATGCACTAAATTTTAGTCGCAAATTATTCTTTAATTTGATTTTTATTGTGCTCTTTATCGGCCTTATTTCCGTTTTATTAAAAGACGATAACAGTGGGACTGTGCCACATGACTCCGCGTTGGTATTAAAACTAGTCGGTGATTTAGTCATACAGAAACAGGCGGTCGATCCCTATCAAGAATTTATAGAGCAAGCCTTCGAACAAGGAGATGATGCGCCCGAAGTATTGCTACAAGACGTATTGTTGACCATAGAAAATGCCAAGCACGACAAACGAATTAAAGCCTTAGTATTAGATTTACATGGTTTAGGTCGCGCAGGCTTAGATAAGTTAGAACAAATAGCGGTAGCCTTAGAGAACTTTAAAGAAAGTCACAAGCCCATTTACGCAGTGGGTGATTATTTTACTCAAAACCAATATTACTTAGCCAGTCGTGCCGACCATTTATACCTTAACCCTATGGGTTCTATGATGTTTGAGGGCTTTGGAGTTTTTGCTCCCTATTTTAAATCCGCCATTGAGAAACTCAAAGCCCAGACACACGTATTTAAAGCCGGCACCTATAAGTCTGCCGTTGAACCTTATATCCGTGACGACATGTCCGACCAAGCCAAGGAAGCAAATAGAGCTTGGTTAGGTGCCATGTGGCAACAATATAAAACCAGTGTTGCCCAAGCTCGGGGGCTAGAAATCTCTGCATTTGATGAAAAAGTGGCGGTGTATCTACAGAAGTTCGAAGAAGTAGAGGGTGACTATGCCAGTTACGCCTTGAAGTATGGCTGGGTCGATGCCCTTAAAACCCGAGAGCAGGCATTACAAGAAATAATCTCAGTGGTCGGCAAAAATGAGCAAGGAAACGGTTTTAACGCTGTCAGCTACAAGCATTACTTAAACATTATTAAGCCCCCCTTTGCACCACAAGCAACAGGCACAAACCAAGTCGGAATAGTGGTGGCCAAAGGCACTATTTTAAATGGCAATAAAAAGTCTGGTGATATTGGCGGAGATAGTACCGCTAGGTTATTGCGCAAGGCCCGCCTTGACGATTCAATAAAATCTGTGGTCTTGTATGTAGACTCACCAGGGGGTAGCGTCTTCGCCTCAGAAATCATTCGCCAGGAAGTGAATAACTTACAAGCAGCGGGCAAACCCGTAGTCGCTGTCATGAGCACTTACGCCGCGTCTGGCGGTTATTGGATATCGGCTGGAGCAGATAAGATCATTGCAGCCCCTAGCACCATTACCGGTTCTATCGGCATTTTTGGGCTCTTTATGACCTTTGAGAACACCTTAGATTATTTAGGGGTCAGTACAGATGGGGTGGGTACCACCGAATTTGCTGGTTTTGGCAGATTCAGAACTTTAGATCCAAATAGGGGAAAAATTATACAGCGCGGTGTTGAACATGCTTATGACAAATTTATATCCTTGGTGGCCGATAAGCGAGATATGAGCAAAGAGCAGGTCGATAGCATTGCCCAGGGCCGCGTGTGGATCGGCGAAACGGCGAAGGAGTTGGGGTTGGTGGATGAGATGGGGTATTTGCAAGATGGCATACAAGCGGCCGCCGATCTGGCCAATTTGACTGAATATGATACCCGCTATATCCAGCGTAGTTTGTCTCAGAGCGAACTTTTTTGGAAAGAATTATTTCAACAGGCCGCTGTGACTTTTGACGGAGCGATAACCCTTGAGAAGAGTCATCCTTTGTTAAGCCTAGTGAAAGAGCTGAGCGCCGACCTGAGTGCGGTGGCTAAATTGAATGATCCCAAAGGCATGTATGCCTATTGTCTGACTTGCGAGCTGTAAGGTTAAGGCGCATACGAGCCAGTTATCTGTCTAGCTCGTTACTGAGGATCTAGGGCCTTGTCTAAAGCATTGCGTAGCTCTTGATCCAGACTTCTGGCTGCGTCTTTGGCTTGTATCGCATATTTCTCTAAGGCTAAATCTGCTGCTGATTGTGGTGACCAAGTGGGTACTTGCACTGGATATCCTGCCTCATCACTGGCCACAAAAGATATGATGCAGTGCCCAGTTTCGACCATTTGACTTTGTTTGGGGTCGCCCGCTTCCACTCGAATAAATACATGCATACTGGTGTTACCGGTATGCACGATCTGCGCATTTAGGGTTACCATTTGCCCCACTAATATGGGCCGAACAAAACGGATCCCGCCTATGGAGACAGTGACACAATAGCGAGCACTCCATTGGGCGGCACAAGCATAACCAGCCTGATCCATCCACTTCATAACAATACCACCATGTACTTTACCACCAAAATTGACATCTGTTGGTTCAGCTAAAAACCGAAAGTCTAATGAACGGCGTTGCAGTTGTTCTTGCATATATTTATCCAAAGTGATTGGTTTTAGATGATTATTGTTTAAAATCATAACAATGTCAGCAACTCATATGGTCACCTCAAACTATTTTGTCTATTTCTAACCAACAATTAGTCATCAATGCAGTGCAAAAGTGTTTCGAGCAGGCCACGGAACATTTTTCTAGAGACTTTAGATCCCCCCTTATCACCTTCAGTCAAAGAGGTAAAATTGCCGGTTGCGCTAGATTGCAAGTGAATGAATTACGCTTTAATCCAGTTTTATTAGAGGATAATCTCAGTTTATTTGTAGAAGAGGTAGTGCCCCACGAAGTGAGCCACTTGTTAGCCTATGTATTGTATGGGCGAGTCAGACCCCACGGCAAAGAATGGCAAGGTCTGATGTTAACTGTGTTTGAGTGTTTGCCCAAGACCTACCACAAAATGGATGTCACTAAGGTCACAGGTAAGAGTTTTGCTTACCACTGCCCATGTGGCCCAGTCGCTTTGAGCATCAGACGACACAACAAAGTCCAGCGAGGCCAACAAGAATACAAGTGCCGAACATGTGGTACAAAGCTACAAGCGGGCGATGAAGATCCGATCAAGCCTTAAGTAGCGCCGCGATCAAAACCATCTTTGGGTAAAAGCCTTATCCATAGTATCAAAGGCCGTTTTTAATAGACTTGCTAGCTCTTTAAATTTAGGTTTAGCTTGGGGCTTAGCTAAGGCGCAACCTTGCATTTGCATCTTATGATGAATATCTAAATACCAGGTATTGAGATAAGGAGGTAAGCTTTGATTCGAGCGATGGCCCAACCACATTAATCCTTGCATGGGCAAGGACAGAAAAAACGCTCCTAAAGCCAAGGCCTGAGGTAGTACTTGTGAACCTTGAACATTGACTAAGGTGGCGACCGTAAGCACAGCCATGGCCGGCATCACTTTAATAGAAAATTTAGTCGCCGATATCACACGGCACTCAGGAAACATGCCATACAAAGAGCGTTGCATTGGCCAGGTCTGCATATATTGCTGACCGTCTTTCAACATAGCGGCTATAGTATGGGGCACTGTAAACTTCTCCTGGTGATTAAATGCATAAATATCAAAATAATAGTTTACCTTGTATTAGCTTAGCACACCAACATCTCGAAAAGCGCCGCCAGCCTATAGTAGAACATACAATTTAACTCTTGCTCACAGCACTGGCGCAGAATTTAACAAATACCATTAAGTTTGTTGTTATAGATTGAAAGTAAAAGACATGCCCACATCTCTAGGCAATACAAAAATTCTGTTGATTGTGAGCCCTACTCTGGGTTTATGATCATTTACCCTATATTTGGAGAGATAAATGTCTGAAACAAGGCACGTGAAATTACTGATTTTAGGCTCAGGCCCTGCAGGTTATGCCGCCGCTGTATATGCGGCAAGGGCTAACCTTAACCCGGTTCTATTAACGGGCATTCAACAAGGTGGGCAGTTAACCACTACCACTGAAGTAGAAAATTGGCCTGGTGATCCTGAAGGATTAACGGGTCCGGACCTGATGTTACGTATGCAAAAGCATGCCGAGAAGTTTGATACTGAAATTATTTTTGACCATATCAATAAAACCGACCTATCTAAACGCCCCTTTACCTTAAAAGGTGATCAAGGAACTTATACCTGTGACTCGTTAATTATTTGCACCGGTGCTTCAGCCAAGTATTTAGGCATGGAATCAGAAACCGCTTTTATGGGCAAAGGCGTTTCGGCCTGTGCTACCTGTGAGGGATTCTTTTATCGTAACCAAAAAGTAGCAGTAGTGGGCGGCGGTAATACCGCAGTTGAAGAGGCCTTGTATTTATCTAACATTGCCTCAGAAGTGCATGTTGTGCATAGAAGAGAGACTTTCCGTAGTGAAAAAATATTAGCGGATCGCTTGATGGAAAAAGTCAAGAATGGCAACGTTTTCCTGCACCTAAATAGTCAGTTAGATGAAGTATTAGGCGATGATATGGGGGTGACAGGTATTCGCATCAAAGAAACGGCTTCAGATAATAGCAAAGAGCTGGATCTTATGGGCCTGTTCATTGCCATTGGCCATCAACCTAACACTCAGATTTTTGAGGGAGAACTGGCGATGAAGGATGGTTATATCACAGTACAAAGCGGCACCCAAGGCAACGCTACACAAACTAGTGTTGAAGGGGTATTTGCTGCCGGTGATGTGAGCGATCATATCTATCGTCAGGCGATCACCTCTGCTGGTACAGGTTGCATGGCGGCCCTCGACGCAGAAAAATACTTAGATGCTTTAGTATAAGTATTGACTAAGATAGTTTAAATTAAGGGCCTTAATCAAAGGCCTTTTTTTATGGGACAAACACAAATATTTAACTGTAATCACTTGAGTCTATTATGTGCGTTTTGACTAAACTCGATGCCACTATGGCGTTTCCACCGGTCGAAAAAGCCTTAGATGAACCAAATGGGCTCTTAGCTTTTGCGGGCGATTTGAGTCCACAGCGGCTGTTATCAGCCTATTCATTAGGCATATTCCCGTGGTTTAGCGCCAACGAACCTATTATGTGGTGGTCTCCGCAACCAAGAGGCATATTGCCCTTGCAGAATTTCATCCCCTCTCGAAGCCTCAAAAAGTTTGCCCGTACTTGTGGCTATACTGTCTCCTTAAACCAAGGCTTTGATCAGGTAATAGAGGCCTGTGCACAGATCCCCAGAAACGACTCTGGCACTTGGATCACCAAGCAAATGATTGACGCCTACAAACATCTGCACAGACTTGGCCATGCCCAGTCCATTGAAGTGTGGCATAATGAGCAGCTAATAGGTGGATTATATGGGGTAGTAGTGGGTAAAGTATTTTGCGGGGAGTCGAGGTTTCACAAAATAAGCAATTGCTCAAAACTAGCCATGTGGCATCTAGTTGATCTGCTCAAAGCCCAGCATGTGAGTTTTATCGATTGCCAAATGCAAAATTCACATTTATCCAGCCTAGGCTGCATAGAGCTGCCCCGCTCGGAGTTTCAAGATCTGTTAAATAAATATAAACAACAGGCTTTTGCCGAGCATACCTGGCAGCCCAGAATATTGGAACTTAAGGCTTGAGTATGAAGTTTGGCATTACCCAACCCTTTAGCTGCAATTACTTGCCACAACAACAAGAAAGATTGTTGGTATTAATGGATGAAGACATCACCAGCGCCGAAGATTATGATCATCTAATTCAGGCTGGCTTTAGGCGCAGTGGTAGGCAAATTTATCGCCCACATTGCGAGACCTGCTTTGCTTGTGAATCCATTCGTCTGCCGGTTGCGCAATTTACCCCCTCAAAAAGTCAAAAACGGCTGCTTAAACGCAATCAAGATCTCCATATCGTGATCAGTGTTAAAGATCGTCCAGAATATTATCAGCTGTATGAAAAGTACATCAATCAGCGTCATAGTGATGGCAGCATGTTTCCCGCCACTAGGGAGCTATATGACAGCTTTATATTAAACCCTTGGGGCAATGCCCTATTTATCGAGTTACATGATGCTGAGCAACTGATTGGTGTGGCGGTAACCGATCACTTGGCCACCTCCTTGTCTGCCTTATACACCTTTTTTACACCCGAACAAGAAAAACGTTCACTGGGCACATGGGCAATATTGCAACAAATTGAGTTAGCCAAGTCCCTTAACAAAGAATATTTGTATTTGGGTTATCAGATAGATTCCTGTCAAAAAATGAGCTATAAACAGAATTTTATCCCTCATGAGCGCTTTTTTGCCAATAAATGGCAACTAATTACAAAAAAAGTTGGGTAATGCTTTACACTCGCCGTCTTATTGGGCAAAATCTGCGCGGCATTTTTTGACACTTATTTTATATATTAGAGGTAACAGAGTTAGATGGCGAAAGAAGACTGTATTGAAATGGAAGGCACTGTGTTGGATACTCTTCCGAATACTATGTTTCGTGTTGAATTGGAAAATGGTCATGTTGTTACCGCCCATATCTCAGGCAAGATGCGTAAAAACTATATCCGAATTCTTACTGGTGACAAGGTCACAGTTGAGATGACACCTTACGATTTATCTAAGGGTCGTATTATATACCGCGCTAGATAATAGATTGTCAGTCCATAGGAAGCATTAACACTTCTTGTGGCTAACAATAAATACAAAAAAACCGATATTAAATAATATCGGTTTTTTATTTGCCTAAAATTTACTCCCGTAATTAGGAGTTCAAGGCTTCAGGCTTTTCTTTACTGTCAGAAAAAATATCGAAGCTTAATTCATTCTTCTTCAATCCTATCTTAACACTACCGCCTTGCACTAAACGGCCAAACAGTAATTCATGGGCTAGCTCTTTCTTAATATCTTGTTGGATCACTCTGGCCATTGGCCTTGCGCCCATATTTTTATCATAGCCTTTGGTAGCCAGCCAATCCCTTGCCTGATTACTCACCTCTAGCGACACCCCTTTGTTATCCAGCTGAACTTGCATCTCCACAATGAATTTATCCACTACCTGTAAGATCACTTCTCTATCTAGATGGTTAAACCAGACAGTGGCATCGAGGCGGTTTCTAAATTCTGGGGTAAATATCTTCTTAATCTGTGACATAGCATCATGACTGTGATCTTGTTGCTTAAAGCCAATAGAGGTGCGGATAGTTTCTTGTACACCGGCATTAGTGGTCATCACTAGCACCACATTTCTAAAATCAACTTTTCGACCATTATTATCCGTCAGGGTGCCATGATCCATTACTTGCAACAATATGTTGTAAATATCACTGTGAGCTTTTTCTACTTCGTCCAGCAGCACCACAGAATAAGGGTTTTTAATCACCGCGTCTGTTAATAGCCCGCCTTGGTCGAATCCCACATAACCAGGAGGCGCGCCAATCAAACGACTCACGGCGTGCCTTTCCATATATTCAGACATATCGAACCTGATCAGCTCCACACCCATGACTTTGGCCAGTTGCGCAGTGATTTCAGTTTTACCGACACCAGTAGGACCGGCAAACAGAAAGTTGCCTATGGGCTTGGTTTCGTTACCTAATCCAGAACGAGACAGTCTAATAGCGTCTGTGAGCGTGTCTATCGCTTGGTCTTGGCCAAATACCACCAACTTAAGGTCTCTATCTAAGTTTCTCAGTACTTCCTTGTCAGAAGCCGATACAGACTTCTCAGGGATACGCGCAATTTTAGATATGATTAATTCAATATCCGTTACGTTGATGGTTTTCTTACGTTTCGATACCGGTAACAGTCTTTGACTTGCCCCGGCCTCATCAATCACATCGATGGCTTTGTCAGGCAAGTGTCTTTCATTGATGTATTTGGCCGACAATTCTGCGGCAGCGCGAATGGCTTTATGCGTATAGCGCACGCTATGATGAGCTTCATATCGGGACTTGAGACCCATCAATATCTTAGTGGTGTCGCTCACTGTGGGCTCCACTACATCGACTTTTTGGAAACGACGAGCCAAGGCCCGATCTTTCTCAAAAATGCCCTGATATTCTTGATACGTGGTGGAGCCTATACAACGTAATTCGCCACTACTGAGTTTAGGCTTAAGTAAATTAGAGGCATCCATCACGCCACCTGATGCGGCGCCTGCACCAATTATGGTGTGAATTTCATCAATAAATAAAATGGCATCCGGTGTATCAGCCAATTCTTTTAAAATACCTTTAAGACGTTTTTCGAAGTCACCACGGTATTTTGTGCCGGCTAACAGTGCCCCCATATCCAATGAAAAGACGGTGGCATCGGCGATCACCTCTGGCACTTCTTCGTTAACGATACGATAAGCCAAACCTTCGGCAATAGCGGTTTTACCGACGCCAGCCTCGCCCACCAATAATGGATTATTTTTACGGCGACGACACAATATTTGGATACTGCGCTCTAGTTCACTATCGCGACCGATCAGTGGGTCAATTTTACCCTCTTTGGCGCTCTGATTGAGATTAGTCGAATACTTGTCCAACATAGACTCAGGCTCTTCTTGCTCAGCCGATTCTTCATCAGTCTGAGAGGGGGCCGCGCCTTCGTCATCAATTCTTGACACACCGTGGGAGATGAAATTAACGATATCTAGACGTGTGACATCAGACTTTTTGAGGATGTAGACAGCCTGGGATTCTTGTTCACTGAAGATGGCCACTAATACATTGGCCCCTGTGACTTCTTCCTTGCCAGAAGACTGCACATGAAATACCGCTCGTTGCAGGACTCGCTGAAAGCCCAAAGTGGGCTGAGTTTCCCGCTCGTTATTTTGATCTTCTAATAACAAAGGGGTGGTGTCTTTAACAAAATCAGTTAATTCACTTTTGATCCCGTCAATATTTGCACCACAAGCTATTAACGCTTCATGGGCTGCATTATTATCCAACAAAGCAAGTAACAGATGCTCTACCGTCATAAACTCGTGACGATGCTCTCTGGCAAAAATAAATGCTTCGTTCAAAGTTTGCTCTAAATCTTTATTCAACATATGAATGCCCTCTGACTGCTCGCTTGGTGGATAATAACCTACTTTTTATTTGTTTCGTCATGCTTGTTCCATGGTACACATTAATGGGTGTTGATTATCTTTGGCATATCGACTGACCTGCATCACCTTGGTTTCGGCAATTTCTGCGGTATACACCCCACACACCGCTTTACCGTGGTAATGAACCGTTAACATCACTTGCTTAGATTTCTCACCGTCAAGATTGAAGAAACGCATCAACACATCTATCACAAAATCCATGGGTGTATAATCATCATTATTTAACATCACCTTGTACATCGGAGGTGGTGCCGCTTTTTTCTTCACCGCATCAATTTGTTTCTGACGCTCAATATCAATGATGTTGTCTTTACTCATAATTTAACTATTTATCCATAAAAAAACGAAAAAGCCCGTTTGTCACCCTCACCTACTTCAATGTTTCTATTTAACGTTGAATCCTATTAATTATCAAATCCACCTTGACAAAAGCCGCTTTCGATACCTACATTTCTTGTGAAGGTTGCAAGGAATAGTCAACCTGTTGAGTACCTAACATTAGTGTGGGGTCAAAGTAGCATTAGTTCAAGGGAATAAAAGGAAACGGACGTATGGCAATAGGGAAAGTTAAGTGGTTCAACAATGCAAAGGGATTTGGTTTCATCGTTCCCGACGATGGTGGCGAAGATATCTTTGCTCACTATTCAACCATTCAAATGGAAGGTTATCGTTCACTTAAAGCAGGTCAAGAGGTCAAATATGATGTGCAACAAGGCCCCAAAGGCTTACACGCAGAGAACATTGACTTCAAAGACGAACCTAGCGGATAACGGTTATCTCAAAGCAAAAAAAAAAGCAGACTCTAGAGTCTGCTAATATTTTGTAAGCTGGATGAAAGCAATGATCTGCATATTGACTTTAAATTAAAATCCAGCGATAACGGCATTGAAAGTGGCACTTGGACGCATGGCTTGAGTGGTTAATGCCTCGTCAGGCGCATAATAACCACCAATATCTGCGGCTTTACCTTGGGTGCCATCGATCTCTGCCATAATTTTTTCTTCGTTAGCCACTAAACTGGCAAACAATGCTTTGAATTTAGCAGCGATCTCTGGCTCAGCACTTTGAACACTCAAAGATTCCGCCCAATACATGGCAAGATAAAAATGACTGCCTCTATTATCTAATTGCCCAGCCTTACGTAAAGGGGATTTACCCTGACCTAAGAGCTTTTCTGTTGCGGCGTCTAAGGCATCAGCCAACATTTTAGCTTTAGTGTTATCAGTTTTAATGGCGACGTCTTCTAAGGAAACGGCTAAGGCCAAGAATTCACCTAATGAATCCCAGCGCAAATGCCCTTCTTCAACGAATTGCTGCACATGTTTAGGTGCTGAACCACCGGCACCGGTTTCAAACAATCCACCACCTGCCATTAACGGCACTATAGACAACATCTTAGCGCTAGTCCCTAACTCGATGATTGGGAACAAGTCAGTCAAATAATCGCGCAACACGTTGCCCGTCACAGAAATAGTGTCTAAACCACGAATGGCTCTTTCCATAGAAAAACGCATCGCTCTTACTGGAGACATAATAGAAATATCTAAACCATTGATATCATGGTCCTTCAAATATTCTGTGACCTTCAAGATGAGCTGTGCATCATGGGCTCTTTCGTCATCCAACCAAAAAACCGCTGGCATACCAGAATGACGAGCGCGGTTAACCGCCAATTTAACCCAATCGCGGATCGGTGCATCTTTGGCCTGACACATTCTCCAAATATCACCCTGCTCTACATCGTGAGCAATTAATACGCTGCCATCTTGATCAATTATCTCAACCTTGCCGTCTGTGGCAATTTCAAAGGTCTTATCGTGAGAGCCATACTCTTCGGCTTTTTGTGCCATCAAACCTACGTTTGGCACTGTGCCCATAGTAGTAGGATCAAATGCACCATGGGTTTTACAGAAGTTGATCACTTCTTGATAAATGGTGGCATAGGTACTTTCAGGGATCACCGCTTTAGTGTCATGTAAACGACCGTCAGGACCCCACATTTTCCCAGAGCTTCTGATCATGGCTGGCATAGAAGCATCAACTATGACATCACTAGGTACGTGTAAATTAGAAATACCCTTGTCGGAGTTCACCATCGCAATAGGTGGCCTGTCGGCATAACAAGCATTGATATCCCGCTCAATTTCTGTGCGTTGTGACTCAGGGAGTGTCGATATTTTATCGTAGACACTGCCTAAACCATTATTAGGATCAACACCCAGCTCATCAAACAAGCTCTGATATTTATCAAATAAGTCTTTATAAAAAACCTTTACACAATGACCAAACACAATAGGGTGAGACACTTTCATCATTGTGGCTTTCACATGCAAAGAAAACAAAACACCGGTTTTTCTGGCATCTTCGATTTCTTCTTCAAAAAATGCACATAAGGCCTTCTTGCTCATAAACATGCCGTCAATCACTTCGCCAGCAAGCAAAGCGACATTAGACTTAAGGAGACTGACCTTGCCTGCACCATCGGTAAATTGGATAGTTACATGGCCGGCTTTTTGTACTGTGACTGACTTCTCACCTGAGTAAAAATCTCCCTTGCGCATATGCGCAACGTGGGTTCTGGATGCTTGGCTCCAAGCTCCCATTGAATGAGGGTTGCTTTTCGCGTAATTTTTGACGGCTACTGGTGCCCGACGATCTGAGTTACCTTCTCGTAAAACCGGGTTTACCGCACTACCCAATATTTTACTGTATTTAGCTTGAACGTCTTGATCTGCTGCTGTTTGTGGATTTTCAGGATATTCTGGTAAAGCAAAACCTTTACTTTGTAATTCTTTGATCGCCGCTTTAAGCTGAGGAATAGAAGCACTGACGTTGGGCAGCTTAATAATATTAGTGGCAGGATCTTGGGTGAGAGCGCCTAATTCGGCCAATGCATCTGGCACGCGCTGCTCTGCTAACAAGGAATCCCCAAAGGCCGATAAAATTCGAGACGCTAGTGAGATATCACTGAGTTCTACTTCAATGCCGGCGCTGGCCGCAAAACTTCGAACTATGGGCAATAATGAATAAGTAGCCAGTGCTGGCGCTTCATCGGTTTTGGTATAAATAATCTTTGACTTGGATATCGTCATTGTGAGCCTCATGTTATGGGAAGTAACAGCAGCGTTCATTAAAACCGATATAGATGCTTGGTAAAACCATGCAAATAAGCGAATATCAGTTTATTGTGGACTGGTGTTGCATACCTAAATTTAAAAACATTTTTACATCATTGCTAAATAATATATGGCTTGATTAGTTAAGTACAAGTTTTGCTTGCATATTTAATTGGCTAAATCACAATATCAGCTTACTTTTTTTGTTTATTAATACCCTTAGCGGCAATCTCAGGTCGATCCCCATGTCTAAAAAACCCACTAGTAAGCCCTATTCTCGTTCCGCTAAAAAGCCTAACATAGCCGCCGATCAAAGGCGTATCTTATTGTTTAATAAGCCTTTTGATGTGCTAACACAATTTACAGATGAAGGCGGCAGAAAAACCCTTAAGGATTTCATTTCGATCCCTAATGTCTACGCTGCCGGTCGCTTAGATAAAGATAGCGAAGGTTTATTGGTTTTAACCAATGATGGAAAACTGCAACATAAACTGGCGTCACCTTCACACAAAACGGCAAAAACCTATTGGGTACAAGTAGAAGGCATAGCCAATGAGCAACAACTTGAACAATTACGTCAGGGTATTATCTTAAAAGATGGCCCCACTTTACCAGCAAAAGTAACAGTGATAGACACCCCAGATGTATGGCCCAGAACACCGGCGGTTAGAGTACGACAAAGTATTCCTACTAGCTGGTTATCTATCAGCCTGACCGAGGGACGGAATAGGCAAGTGAGGCGTATGACTGCCCATGTGGGCTTACCCACCTTAAGGTTGATCCGTTACCAGGTTGGTAACTGGACCTTGGATGGTATCGACAGTGGGCAATTCATAGAAATCTAAGGGGATTGGCTGCTAAATCAGTTAAATCGTTTAAAAGCAGAGTCTATAACGATTAAGCGGATGATCTGCTGCTGATACTTTGATAAACTTCGTCTCCATTTTTTGCTCGGTTCTTATATACAAAGTTTATGACATCAGATACCCAAACAGCGCCACCTCCATTAGACAATAGCCAAATAAAAGTCGTAGTCGGCATGTCTGGTGGTGTCGACTCTTCAGTGTCCGCTTATCTTCTTCAACAACAAGGCTATCAGGTTGAAGGCTTGTTTATGAAAAACTGGGAAGAAGATGACAATGATGAATATTGCGCCGCTGCAGAAGATCTGCGAGATGCCCAAGCGGTAGCCGACAAACTGAATATGACGCTGCATACCATCAACTTTGCCGCTGAATATTGGGACAATGTGTTTGAATATTTTTTAGCAGAATATAAAGCAGGACGTACCCCTAATCCTGACATAATGTGCAACAAAGAGATCAAATTTAAGGCCTTTTTGGAGTTTGCCGCAGAAGAGCTTAAAGCCGACTACATTGCCACCGGCCATTATGTTCAGCGACAAGATCACCAGCACAGCTGGCAGATGTTGCGGGGCTTAGATAACAATAAAGACCAAAGTTATTTTTTATATACCTTAGGCGAGCAACATCTGGCTCAAACACTTTTTCCTATCGGTCATTTAGACAAGCCTAGGGTACGAGAAATTGCCCTTGAGCAAGGTTTAGTGACCCATGATAAAAAAGACAGCACTGGTATTTGTTTTATCGGCGAACGTAAATTCAAGGATTTTTTAGGCCAGTATTTGCCCGCTCAACCCGGCATAATAGAAACGGCTGAAGGCAAGACTATAGGTCAACACGAAGGTTTGATGTACCACACCCTAGGCCAACGCAAAGGTCTTTTAATAGGGGGCAAAAAAGAATATGGCGAAGCGCCTTGGTATGTGGTTGATAAAGACGTGCCACGGAATGTCCTGATAGTCGGACAAGGATCCAATCATCCGCGCTTGTATTCAAAAGGCTTGATTGCCAACCAATTGCATTGGGTGGATCGCCAAGGCCCCACGCAACCTATGACCTGCACCGTCAAAACCCGTTACAGACAAGCGGATATTCCTTGTGTCATTACACCTAGTCAAGATGGCAGTGTGCAGGTCATCTTTGAACAACCACAAAAAGCCGTTACGCCTGGACAATCAGCAGTATTTTACCAAGACAAATGTTGTTTAGGTGGTGGCATAATAGAGAGCTATATACGCTAATGACAGGATCCATCACCCAAGACCGATTTCGTGAAAGTAATATCGCCCTCGCGGGCGTTTGCCAAGCAGCCATGTTAGTTAAACAGATCGCCCGAACCACAGATTTTGATCACGCAGCGCTGGCCACTAACATAAAGAGTATCGCGATCACCGAGTCAGACAGTACCGAGCAAATTTATGGCGATATCAACCAGCTCAATCTAGGTTATAAAACCCTCTTGGATCAATTAGGCAATCACAGCTCACCCAAGGATATTGAAGTGACGCGCTATATTGCTAGTTTGTTGTCCATTGAGCGCAAGCTCAGTGCCAATAAAAAAGCCATGCACAGCTTAGGGCAAAGGATAACCGATCTGCAAAGACAACAGTTGCATATGGACATCCTAGATAGTCAAATGCTCAGCAACTTAGACAGTATCTATACTGAGGTAGTCAGCCCAGTGGCCCGCAAGATCCAAGTCGCCGGTTCGCCCGAGCTATTAAAACGTCCTGAACATCAACACAAAGTACGAGCAGCCTTATTATCAGGAGTCAGAGCCGCGGTACTATGGCGACAACTCGGTGGCAAACGCCGACACATTTTATTTAACAGACAACAAATGTTAACCAGTGCCCAGCACACCCTTAAAAATATTAGCCCCGCTATTTAGGAGTATTTCATGGATTTATCTGCATTAACGGCTATCAGCCCAATAGACGGCCGTTACGGAAGTAAAACCTTAGAACTGAGAGAGATATTCAGTGAGTTCGGTTTGCTTAAATACCGTGTAGAAGTGGAGGTCCGTTGGTTACAAAAACTAGCCGCCACTGAACAAATCCAAGAAGTGCCGCGGCTATCAAGCAGTGCCAATGAGTTACTGGACAAGATAGTCAGCCAGTTTTGTGAGCAAGACGCGTTACGTATTAAAGAAATAGAACGCACCACCAATCACGATGTAAAGGCAGTAGAGTACTTCTTAAAAGAAAAAGTGACGCACAACCCTGAATTACAAGCAGTGAATGAGTTTATTCATTTTGCCTGCACCTCTGAAGATATTAACAATTTGTCTCACGCCTTAATGTTATCCGAGGCCCGCAATACTGTAATCTTACCTTATTGTGATCAACTAATAAGTGAATTAAAACGTCTTGCCATAGAGTTAAAGACAGTGCCTATGATGGCTAGAACCCATGGTCAGCCAGCTTCGCCCACTACTATGGGCAAAGAGATGGCTAACGTGATGATGCGTTTATCTCGCCAACGGAAACAGATAGCTGAAGTGGAAATATTAGGCAAAATCAATGGCGCAGTCGGCAATTATAATGCACATTTATCGGCTTACCCTGAATTAGATTGGCATCAATTTGCCCACAGCTTTGTCACCAGCTTAGGCATTAGCTTGAATGCATTTACCACCCAAATCGAGCCCCATGATTATATTGCCGAATTGTTTGATGCCATTGCCCGCTTTAACACTATATTGCTCGATTTTGATCGGGACATATGGGGTTATATCGCCTTAGGCCACTTCAAGCAAAAAACCATAGCCGGAGAGATAGGCTCCTCTACTATGCCACACAAGGTCAACCCTATTGATTTTGAAAACTCAGAAGGTAATCTGGGATTGGCCAATGCATTATTGGGTCATTTGGCTGCAAAACTTCCTGTGTCTAGGTGGCAACGAGACTTAACCGACTCTACGGTGCTCAGAAATTTAGGGGTGGGCGTGGGTTACTCAGTGATCGCCTATCAGTCGGCATTAAAAGGGATCAGCAAGTTACAAATTAACGAACCTAGCCTGCTGGCTGAACTCGACAATAATTGGGAATTATTGGCCGAGCCAGTGCAAACTGTTATGCGTCGTTATGGTATTGAAAAGCCCTATGAGAAATTAAAAGAGCTGACCCGTGGCAAGAAAATTAACCAGCAGATCATGGCTGAGTTTATTGATAGCCTTGCCTTGCCCGATACCGCCAAAGCTCAGCTAAAACTGTTAACCCCAGCCAATTATATAGGGCGCGCCATCGAATTTGTCGAACAACTAGAAGACTAAACGGCCAGGGCAATACTCAGACAAACTTAGTCTTGCCCTGCACCTTTTACTAATCAGTCTAAACAGTCTAAATATCCTAGTCACCACCAAAGCGACGAGACTGAGCTAGACTTAGTCTCTCCCCTATTAGCAAACGGATTTTGCGGTGATTAAAGCATTAGTGCATGCTTGGGTTTGGTCGGGAATCGAGTCATCAAACACCGATAATATTAACCCCATTCGTATGACCAACATCATCGCGTTGCTGGTAATACTGGTGTCCATGTGCCGGTTGTTAAGGGTCTCGTTGTTTTGGCACAGCAACAGCCGTTACGAAATATTATTGGTAGTAGGTAGCATGTTATTCATGCTGTTAGTGCCGCTTATCAACGCCCAAAAAGCCTATCAAACTGCCAAAGTGTTACTTATTTTAAGTTATAGCCTGATTATTGTATGCTCTTGTTTATTATGGCCAATCAACTTAAACATTCAGTATTATTTACTCTTGGCAGCACTGATTTGTCCCTTCTTTTTTAAGCCAGGTGAAGTCAAATTAATGATCTTGATGCTGGTTTTGCTGAACCTAGGTTTTATCAGTTTAGAGATCTGGTTTACACTGGTTTCGCCCTTAGTAGCGAGCAGCTTAGCATTACAAAAGTTTAAGTTAGTCAGCACGCTGTTATTCATGTTGTCTTGTTTACTGTGCAGTCTTTATTTATGGCGCAACGTCAATCACAGTTGGCAAAAATTAGATGCAGAGCGACTAAGATCCGAACAATTATTATTGAACATCTTGCCCTCTAGTATCGCGGCCCGCTTGAAACAGTCGCCCAACTTAATTGCCGACTATTTCCCCCAAGCCAGTATCTTGTTTGCTGATATTCAAGACTTTACTGCCCTGTGCAGAACAATGACGCCCAAACAAGTGATCCAGCTACTGAATCGCATTTTTAGCACCTTTGATCAGCTCATCGATAAACACGGACTAGAAAAAATTAAAACCAGTGGTGATGGCTATATGGCAGCTGCGGGTTTACCTAAGGCCAATTCAACCCATGCTACCCAATGCTGTTATTGTGCATTAGAGATGCAGCAGGCCTTCAAAACCATAAGTGGCCAATATCATTTGCATACAGGATTGCGGATCGGCATAGGGGGCGGAGAAGTAATAGCAGGTATAATAGGGCAAAATAAGTTTAGTTATGATATCTGGGGTGAAGCGGTGAATTTAGCCTCTAGAATGGAAAGTCAGGGGCAATCGAATAAAATTCAAACCACTCAAACTATCTATGAGTTAAGCAAACAGAGCTTTGAATTTAGTAAGCGAGGTGGCATTGTGGTCAAGGGTATAGGTAAAGTGCAAACCTATTGGCTAC
Source organism: Paraglaciecola sp. (assembly GCA_034111785.1). Classification (GTDB taxonomy): domain Bacteria; phylum Pseudomonadota; class Gammaproteobacteria; order Enterobacterales; family Alteromonadaceae; genus Paraglaciecola. The sequence goes on along the minus strand of JAWUWP010000050.1, from coordinate 12,713 downwards.
TTGGCAAAAACAACAGACTGGAAAACTATGTACCAACTGAAGACATTTGATACCGAGCAGTTTTTAGCTCAATATTGGCAGAAGAAACCCTTTGTCATAAAACAGGGTTTTAGTGACTTTATTGATCCACTGGATGAGCATGACTTAGCAGGCCTCAGCGAAGAAGAAAACGTGGATTCCCGTATTGTCAGCTATAAAGATGAGCAATGGCAGGTCACACATGGTCCTTATACCGATATTAATCAGCACTGCGTCGGGGCATGGAGCCTTTTGGTTCAGGCCGTCGATCAGTATATCCCTGAAGCCGACCAACTAATGGCTGCCTTTGATTTTATTCCTAATTGGCGCAGAGATGATTTGATGGTGAGCTACTCCAATCAATCGGCTGGGGTGGGTCCACACAAAGATCAGTACGACGTCTTTATTATTCAAGGCAAAGGGTCGAGGCGCTGGCAAGTGGGTTTACCTGGTGAGCACACACAACTTAGGCCCCATGGGGATCTGTCTCAAATAGCCGAATTTCCTACTGTAATCGATCAAATATTAGTGCCTGGTGATATTATCTACATCCCTGCGGGACATCCACACAATGGCGTTGCCCTTGAAGACTGTTTGAATTATTCAGTGGGGTTTAGGGCGCCTTCACAGCAAGAAATGTTATCTTCTTTTGCCGATCATGCAATAGATCACAACTTATTTAACCGGCGCTATACCGATCCTAATCTGCAGTTACGTCAATTTAGCGGCGAAATCAACCAACAAGAGTTAGGCCAGTTCAAAGCATTTTTACGTGACAGCTTAGACAGCCAAGACTTTGATCATTGGTTAGCCAGCTTTATGAGTCGCAACAAAGATGAGTCACAACAACACCTTGAGGATCTGGATCAGTATAGTGCTGAGCATGTCACAGCATTGCTAAATGAAGGGCAAAGCCTAAGCCGAATGCCAGCTGTTAAAGCCGTCTATGTGCAAAGCTCATTGTCTGCCCCATCATTGTTTAGCTTTTATATTAACGCACAAGAATACTCTATTAGTGCTGATCTGGCCGAGCCGGTAAAACATTTTCTTGCCGCGCCTGTTCTCTATCAGTTGCCACATTTAAACAGCCAACAAAGGGCATTATTTAGCCAACTACTAAGTCAGCTGATAAATGATGGGCACTGGTTATTTGATTAGCCTGACTGCCCAGTCATTGATTTACAATCGCTGGGCCAATATCTGCAAGGGATGTTGAGGTTTAAACTGTTCAAATCTCGCCACTTGGCTGCGACAGGAATAACCTGTGGCCAGTATTTGCGGCGGGGCAAACTGTTTAACGGCCTGCTGCCAGCTAAGCTGATAGATACCAGTGGACTCTTTTAAATGACTGGCTTCATGACCAAAGGTGCCGGCCATACCACAACAACCCACTGCCACTGGTTTTAACTGCAAGCCCACCTGTTTAAAGATCTCCTGCCATTGGCTTTCACTGGCAGGCAATGCCGTTTTCTCACTACAATGACCAAACAAGGCAAAGCTTTGCTCATCATTATTTCGAACTTGAGGCAGGCTTAATTTAGCTAACCATTCATGCACTAATAATACCTTAAAGTCGCCACGCTGGGGCCCTAGGGTTTTCACATATTCGTCTCGATAACACAGCACCATAGACGGATCCACCCCAACCAAGGGTAACTTTAACTCTGCCAGCTGATTTAAAAAATCGGCTGAATTTTTCGCAGTTTGCGCAAATTCCTTCAAGAAGCCTTTTACATGCTGGGGTTTGCCATTGGGCATAAAGGGCAATAACACAGGTTCTAGACCTAATTTAGTCACCAACTCAACTAAAGATGTGACCACCTGAGCATCATAAAAACTGGTAAAAGGATCTTGTACTATGCACACCTTATTAGCCAACTGCGCCGCCGTTAACTGCTGTAATTGGGCCAAGTTAAATGGCACTGAGGCGGTATTTTGCAAACTTTGCGCCAAAGTAGGTTGGGACAAAATAGGGGTGTCCACATAACCCACAGCCTTACGGATAATAGTGTTGACCCAAGCTTGCCGAAGAAAGAAGTTGATGACAGTAGGGAGCTTGGCCATCAGTGGTGCCATTCGTTCGATATTACCCACCAGCAGGTCCTTGCCAGGACGCATATATCGTTGGTAATAAATACTTAAAAACCGCGATCTAAAACTAGGTACATCGACGCTGACAGGACATTGGCTTGAACAGGCTTTACAAGCTAAACAGCCCTCCATCACCTGCATAACTTCATGGGAGAAATCATTGGGCTGCTGTTTGTCTGTACTGTTTCTAAAGCGTTCAAACCAAGTAGGAGGATCGTCGTTATGCTCCAACTGCGCAATGTCGATTTTTTGCTGAGACAACAACCTTAACCATTCACGAATGATCCCCGCCCTGCCTTTAGGACTATGCCGTCTATCACCGGTGATTTTGAAAGACGGGCACATAGGCGAACTAGTGTCATAGTTAAAACACAAGCCATTGCCGTTACAACTCATGGCGGCCTCAAAAGACGTCCTTACGGCAATAGGAATTTGCCGATCAAAGGCGCCACGTTTTTGTCCAGACACTGTCACCAGAGACTCGGTAGAGTCTAATGGCGTGCAGATTTTACCGGGATTCATCTTGTTAAGAGGATCAAAGACCGTTTTTATTTTTCTTAATTCAGTGTACAGCTCTTCACCAAAAAACCTTTCAGAGTACTCACTGCGATACCCCTTGCCATGCTCACCCCACATCAGGCCACCATATTTGGCCACCAGAGCCACTACCTGTTCGGAAATCTGTGGCACCATAGCTTCTTGCTCGGGATCACACATATCTAGCGCTGGGCGCACATGCAGGACACCTGCATCCACATGTCCAAACATGCCATAGTGCAGTCCATGGCTGTCTAATAATGCCCTAAACTCCATAATGAAATCGGCCAAATTTTCTGGCGGCACTGCGGTATCTTCCACAAAAGCGATAGGCTTTTTAATACCTTTGGTTTTACCTAGCAAACCCACGGACTTTTTACGCATGGCGTAAATTTTCTGAATATCCGTTTTATCAAAGGTTACTTGATAGCCAATCACCCCTAAACTATTGGCTTGCGCCGCATCGGTTAAGCTGGCGCTGAGACTGGCAATTTTTTCTTCGATTTGACTTTGATCGTTACTGTTGTACTCAACCATATTGAGGCCTAGCACATCTTTACCTGGTACATCGGTGATCAAGTCTTGCACCGAATGCCAAATAATATCTTGTTTAGCTAAATTCAAAATATTGCTATCAACGGTTTCTACTGAGGTTGCGTTGGCAGCAACCATACTAGGTGCATGGCGAAGTGCCGACTCAAAAGAGTCATACTTTACATTCACCAAGGCCTTAAATGTAGCAATAGCCGTGATATTCACTTTGGCTTGTGCCACAAACACCAAAGAGCCTTCGGAGCCTGTGATCACCCGGCTAATATCCAGTACAGATAAGTCTTCACTCAAAGTATTTTCTAAATCATAGCCCGTTAAAAATCGGTTTAATCGTGGAAACTTAGCTAAAATTTGTTGGCGTTTACCCAAACAGCTAGACAATAATTGTTTGGTGATCTGGGCTTCTCTGCTGTCTTGGGTCGCTAATGACTGACCCGCTTCGACCCCCATAGGGGCGGTGTTGAGAATAGTGCCATCTACCAACACACAGCTAAGTCCTAATACGTGGTCACTGGTTTTGCCGTACACTAAAGAGCCTTGCCCAGACGCATCTGTACTGATCATGCCACCTATAGTGGCGCGGTTACTCGTAGACAGGTCTGGAGCAAAAAAGAAACCTAAGGGTCTTAACACATCATTTAACTGATCTTTGACCACACCGGCTTCTACCCTCGCCCACTGCTGCTCTACATTCACCTCTAGCACTTGATTCATATGCCTAGACACATCCACCACTATGCCACTGGTAAGAGACTGACCATTAGTGCCAGTGCCACCACCACGGGCTGAAAAGCGCACGTTTGCATAAGCATTGGCTGTTTTGCCAATCAATGACAGCCCATCGATATCTTTTGGAAATAATACGGCTTGGGGGAGCTGCTGATAAATAGAATTATCTGTGGCCACGGCTAAGCGACTGCCATAACTTAACTCTATCTCACCGTTAAAGTTCGATTGAGTTAATTGGGCTAAAAAGGCCTGATATTCACTTTCAATTATAGAGTTGGGATCTAACGCTGGCAGCATAAGGATACAATTTTAATTATTCAGTATAGTTAACTAGTGTAATTATACTCAAAATGATCACCTCGACTCTAGATCAGTTTGTGTTTAATTAGTCGAAATTTCGGTTAATGGTTAATTACGATGGGCTTAGGCTGTTTTTATCACCATAAATTATGCGAATTTGACCGGTACCGCACAAAACAGTTTGTAACAACAGAAAATACCGTCTATGGCAACAACTGCTATACTGCAGGAATGGGTGTAAGCATTAGGTGTAACATGAAAAAGCAAATTAGAATATTAGCGGGGGGATTATTTACCGCCTTGGGGGTTATATTCTTTATTTTACCCGGTTCTATGTTCGTCTTGTTGCTGGGCTTATTGATGCTAAGCTATGACTTTCCTAAAGCCAGACACTGGTTAGGGATCTGCCAAAAGTCCATGGCAAAATCAGCCCGCAAATTAGATAAGTTTTTGTTGGACCATAAACTTAAACACTAAGTAAAAATCTCAGTACCATCCAGATATCAAAGAAAGCCGCTAGCATATAGCGGCTTTCTTTGCATCAGTAAGCAAAGGCTACTTAGCGTGCTTCTCGCCTAAGTACAGCCAGGTTTCTACCACGCTGTCTGGATTGAGTGACACACTGTCGATCCCCTGCTCTACTAACCACAGAGCAAAATCCTCGTGATCTGAAGGTCCTTGTCCGCAGATCCCTACGTATTTACCACGCTTTTTAGCGGCCTTAATCGCCATAGCTAGCAGGGCCTTAACGGCAGGATCACGCTCATCAAACAAATGGGCAATTAAACCTGAGTCTCTGTCTAAACCAAGCGTGAGTTGGGTGAGATCGTTGGAGCCGATGGAAAAGCCATCAAACATATCGAGGAACTGATCGGCCAACAGTGCATTAGAAGGCAGTTCACACATCATGATCACTCTCAAGCCATTTTGACCTTGCACTAGGCCTTCTTCAGCCAATAATTCTAAGACCTTTTTACCTTCTTCTAGGGTACGAATAAAGGGGATCATGATCTCAACATTGGTCAGGCCCATAGTATTTCTGACCCGTTTTATGGCTTCACATTCAAGGGCAAAGCATGCCCGGAAATCTTCAGAGATATAACGACTGGCGCCCCTAAAACCTAACATTGGATTTTCTTCATCAGGTTCGTATTGGTAACCACCCACCAGATTAAAATACTCATTAGACTTAAAGTCAGACATACGTACTATGACTTTCTCCGGCGAAAATGCGGCGCCAATAGTCGATATGCCTTCCACCAACTTCTGGATATAAAATTCTACAGGGGAGGCATAACCGGCCATCATCTCGCCGATTTCATCTTTTAATTCTTGGGGCTGATTATCAAAATCAAGCAAGGCCTTAGGATGCACACCTATCATACGGTTGATAATAAATTCTAATCGGGCTAAACCCACACCCGCATGGGGTAAACGAGCAAAATCGAAGGCACGGTCTGGGTTACCCACATTCATCATTATTTTTAGAGGTAAATCCGGCATAGCATCAATGCGCGAGGTGGTCACATCAAAATCCAGTACATCACCATAAATAAAACCCGTGTCCCCTTCAGCGCAAGATACCGTGATCTTATCGCCATTGTCGATAAAGTCAGTGGCATTGCCACAACCCACCACGGCAGGAATACCCAGTTCACGAGCAATGATGGCAGCATGACAAGTGCGCCCGCCTCTATTAGTGACTATGGCTGACGCCCTTTTCATGATCGGCTCCCAATCGGGATCCGTCATATCTGTGACCAACACATCCCCTGGTTGGATCTTGTCCATTTCTGCCACTGAGCCTAGAACTTTCGCTTTACCGGCACCAATTTTATGGCCGATGGCCCGTCCTTCACAGACTACTTTGGCCTGACCATGCAATTGGAAACGTTCAATGACTTGCACATCTTCACGACTGCGCACCGTTTCTGGACGGGCTTGCACTATATAAAGCTTGCCATCGATACCGTCTTTAGCCCACTCAATATCCATGGGTCTTTGGTAGTGAGACTCGATGATCACAGCCTGCTTGGCCAACTCCATAATTTCGTCATCGGTTAAAGAAAACTTCACACTGTCAGCATTATCAATATCGACTATTTCTACTTGCTTACCATGTGCTTGATCCTCTGAGTAAATCATCTTAGTCAGCTTGCTGCCTAAGTTTCTGCGCACTATGCCAGGAAAGCCTTTGGCCATAGTGGGTTTATGCACATAAAATTCGTCAGGGTTGACTGCCCCTTGTACCACCATTTCACCCAAACCATAAGAAGAGGTAATAAATACCACGTCTTCAAAGCCAGACTCAGTATCAATAGAGAACATCACACCAGAGGACGCACAGTCGCTGCGCACCATACGTTGAATACCCGCAGATAGTGCCACACCTTTATGATCGTAACCTTGATGCACACGATAAGAGATGGCTCTGTCATTAAACAAAGAGGCAAACACATGTTTGATGGCAACCATTACCCCATCGTAACCTTTTACATTGAGAAAGGTTTCTTGCTGGCCGGCAAAAGACGCATCTGGCATATCTTCTGCGGTAGCCGAGGAGCGCACGGCAAAAGAAGCGGCCTCTCCCGCTTCACCTTGTAAGGTTTCAAATGCCCCTCTTATGGCTATTTCAAGCTCCGGCAAAAAGGGCGTATCTATTATCCAATTACGGATAGTGTCACCGGCCTTGCCTAAAGCAGGAATATCATCAACATCTAGGCTATCTAATAGCTCATGAATACGTGCCTCTAAGCCACTTTGTTCCAAAAACAAGTTAAATGCATGGGCCGTAGTCGCAAAACCACCAGGGACTTGCACCCCAGCGTTTGATAAATTTGAAATCATCTCACCCAATGACGCATTTTTACCACCTACTACGCCAACATCCCCCATCCCGAGCTGCTGGTACCATAAAACGTGTTCTTGCATTGTTACTTTCTCCAGGATCGTTTTAGTTGTTTTACATTGGTGTTACTTTAATAACGATGACACTTATACAAGTGATTGACCGCTTAAACCTTGAGTTAAATTAGTCTCTACACTTTTACTGTGACCAATTTTAGAATGTTGTTATTATGAAAGTAAAATTTAATTCACTTTCGTAATTTAATTACAACAATGTTAAAGGAATGTTATGCGCTCAGCCTTTTATATTTCAGATGGAACCGCCATTACTTCAGAGGTTTTTGGCCACGCATTGCTCTCCCTGTTTGAGATGGAGTTCGAACACATCACCATTCCCTTCGTCGAAACAGTTGAACAAGCCCAAAGTGTAGTTCAGAAAATATCTGAAAGTTTTCAAGATGACAAACAGCGTCCTTTGGTTTTTTACACTATAGTAAATACCGAAGTGCGTAAAATCGTGGCTAAATCGGTAGGCATTAACTACAATTTTCTCGACCAATTTGTGGCGCCCATAGAAAAGGTACTAGGGATCCCTTCCAAGCCAGCCAAACATCGTACTCATAGTATTCACGAAAAAACCTATGATATTCGCATCGAAGCAGTAAACTATGCCTTGGCCAACGATGATGGCTCAAACTTAAAGGATTATCATGAAGCCGACATTATCCTGGTGGGTGTGTCACGTTCTGGCAAAACCCCCACTAGTTTATATTTGGCCCTACAATATGGCATTAAGGCCGCCAACTACCCCTTCACAGAAGATGATATGGAAGATATCTTACGTATGCCTAGTTCCTTACGTGGCTTCAAAGACAAACTCTTTGGCCTGACCATAGAGGCACAGCGGTTACACCAAATACGCTCGGAGCGCAAAGCTAATAGTCGCTATGCCTCATTAGCCCAATGCAGAATGGAATTACGTGAAGTGGAAAATCTGTACAAAAAAGAGAAAATTCCTTTTTTAAACAGTACAAGATTTTCTATAGAAGAGATATCGGCCAAGATCTTGGCGCAAACGGGACTCAAACGCAAAAAATACTGAAGCCAGATATGGCTAGGCTTTAGGTGCCACGTCTTTGGCTCTGCCGCCTGTTACTTTATTGGCTCGGCCCTCATCCTTGGCTTTTTCGGCGCGCCTGCGTCTGGCCTCTTTAGGATCGGCGATCAAGGGGCGATAGATTTCTATCCTATCGCCATCTTTAGGTTGGTCAGTGAGTTTACAGGTGTGATTCCAAATCCCCACTTTTAACACAGTCAGATCAATATCAGGAAAACGTTTCAGCATATGAGAGGCGACAATAGCCTGCTCTACCGTTGTACCTTGTTGCACGGTAATTTCCAGCAAGGCCTGTTTGGTGGGTAAACCGTATACCACTTCAATGACTATCTGTTGTTCGTTCATAATTAACCGTACACCTGTTTGGCCCTATCGGTAAAAGCCACCACCATGTTGGCAGCAATAGCATTAAATACACGGCCAAAGGCCATTTCTACTAGTTTACTCGAAAAAGCAAAATCCAAATTTAATTCGATTTTACAAGCCTGCTCGTTTAACGCCGTAATAGTCCAGCCACCTGTTAATCGCGAAAAGGGCCCATCCACTAAACTCATGTCAATGGACTGGCCACGTTTTAAGGTGTTTTGAGTAGTAAACCACTGCTGAACCCCGGCTTTAGATATTAATAAGGAGGCCCGCATACTATGGGGATCTTGGGCTAGGATTTTAGTTTGTGTGCAACCGGGGAGAAACTGAGGATATTGTTGCACATCATTGATCAGATCGAACATTGAATCAGCACTAAAGGCTACTAACGCACTGCGCGATATGTTCGCCATTGATACTCCTCGTTAATACCCGCTAAAAATTCGAGGGTAGATTAGCATAATAGTCCCCAATCAAACCACTTCTAGATGATTGATCGACAATACTAGGTAGATCTAAGATATTTTGGGTTGTGCCACCCATCACAATCACTATAATGTCGTCCATGAATAAGAAGAAATCAAAAGCTACCAACAACACCATCGCCCTCAATAAGAAAGCGCGTCATCAATATAATCTTGAAGACAAGCTAGAAGCGGGCATGGCCCTGCAAGGCTGGGAAGTCAAAAGCATACGTTCGGGCAAAGTGAATATCTCAGAAAGTTATGTAAGCATTGAAAAAGGTGAAGCTTTTTTGATCGGCACAACTATCCAACCCCTTAATCAAGCATCTAGCCATGTGGTCTGTGATCCTACCCGTAAACGTAAGTTATTGCTTAAGCAGCGAGAGCTAGACCGTTTGATTGGGTCGGTTGAACGCCAAGGCTACTCTATTATTACCACCGCCATGTACTGGAAGAAAAACTGGGTAAAAGTAGAGATCCACTTAGGTAAAGGCAAACACGAACACGATAAACGTGATGCCGTCAAAGACCGAGACTGGGCCCGTGACAAAGAACGAATGATGAAACATAAAGTATAGGGCCATCTGCAAACTAGCGTTTTTCATCGGGATCGACTGGCGCTGCGGTGGCATTGATACCATCAATTTAGCTAATCAGAGCAAGATGGCAGCTTTGATTGTGCCCGCTAGATCCAAAACCGCCTTCCACAACCAATAAAAAAACAAGCCTGAAGCAGATACTAGGCCTTCAGGCTTATATTGATACTAGCCCTTTGTTCTGCTGGCTCTGGCAATGTGGGAAAAATCCACATCTTTGTAGGTGTAGCGGCTCTGTTTAGCTAAGCTTTCGCCATAGGCGCTCATCCAATCTCTATGTAATGCCAGTTCGGTATGAGCCGGTGGCACAATGTTAAAGATCACCTTATATAAGTCATCAATACTGCCTGGCAAGGTAATGTTGCGAGCATAATGAAAATTATCCACTAAATTAATATGGGGTAAAACATCAATGAAGGTACTTAAGCCTGTCTTTTGATTAACCACCCTGGCCGTAATATGCAGATAAGGAATAAAGCCCCCGGCTGGTGTGCCCTTAGGTATGTTTTTAACATCCCAATTTGCTCTAGCCTCTATATGTACATGGGTTTCATGCTCTGCTAAGTGCAGACCAGCAGGTTGTACATGATCTTTAATGGCGCCTTCAAATATAAATACCAATCCGGGTTCGAGGCGCTCTTCGCCTATGACCAACTCCATTGCAGCAGCGTTGAAAGCCAGTAATGTACAAATACTGAGTAGCATTTTTTTCATCTTTATTCCTCAATAGGTCGGGTTAAAAGGCGGTTAATACCCTTAGCTTATTTTTCGAGAAAAGCCTGCTCAATAACATAATGACCTTGGGTACGAGAGGTGGCTTTGGCAAAACCTTGCTCATCCAAAATGATCATTAAGTCTTGCAACATGGCATCGTTACCACACAACATAAAACGATCATGTTGAGGGTCAATATTTGGCAGTTGCAGATCTTTAGTCAAGGTCTGACTAGTGAGCAGGTCGGTAATACGTCCTTGATGCAGTTTAGACCCATCAATAGTATTAAGACTATTGTATTCATAGGGCTGCCGCGTGACTGTTGGATAATACAGTAATTTCTGTTTCACCAAATCACCAAAGTAGGGATTGTTGGGCAACTGCTGCTCAATTTCCTTTTGGTAGGTCAGCTCTGAGGTAAATCGCACCCCATGCACTAATATTATCTTGTCGAACTGCTCGTAAATATTAGGATCACGTATGATGCTCATAAAAGGCGCCAAGCCTGTGCCTGTGCTCAACAAGTACAGGTGTTTGCCTGGTATTAAATACCCGGCAACCAAAGTGCCCGCTGGCCTTGTGGTGAGCATCAACTCTTCACCTACTTTTATATTTTGTAGCCGGGAGGTCAAAGCACCATCAGGCACTTTGATGCTAAAAAACTCTAACTCGTCCTCATAATTAGCACTGGCGATACTATAAGCTCGCATAAGTGGTTTGCCTTCAACTTCTATACCTATCATGACAAACTGACCATTTTCAAAGGTAAAAGACTTCTGTCTGGTGGTCTTAAAACTAAACAGGCTCTCATTCCAATGATGTACCGCAGTCACTTGCTCTGTAACTATATTCCTCATCTATGCTGACTCCCCGCTTAAAAACATCCCTAGAACGGACATCATATCACGATGCAAATGATAATGGTTGCCATTAGCAACTTAGGAGGATGAGCTAAGCAGAAAAATAAGCGATGACAGTGCGGGGGATGCAGGGGGTTAACGGTTATTTTTAGGTGACGCCAACAGGCAATAGGCTCCAACCCTTCTATTTAACAGGGTTTCACTGTTAGCGAGCAAATTAATTTTTTAGGGGGCACCAGCACAGCCTGGTATAAACAGGTTATGGTAATTTACCTTTAAGACACTTCCCTAGCCTATTTTTTTCTATACCGTTTAGTCAGTTTAGCCCCACGGAATTGATCGCTGATCAGCGCCCATACAACTGAAGACTGCAGTTTAGGTTTTTTACCTTAGGCAACGCGGCGTAGCTGTTGTTTAACTAAGGCCATAGTGGCTAAACCACTCAACCACAGGAATATGCCCCAGCACAGTGCTGTCCCCTTGCCATTGATTAGATAAGTCTGGGGTCAAAGCTAATGCACTGGCTAAGCCGACCAATTGCACATCAGTATTGACCACCTGCTCGGCTATGGCAAAACGCCTAACGCCACCTGTGGTCATAATAGGAATAGACACCTGACTTGCAATGTCACTGGCAAATTCTAAAAAATAAGCCTCACGGGCCAAGGTACGATCATCGGCGGTGCGCCCTTGCATAGCTGGGGCTTCGTAACTACCACCAGACAACTCCAGCATATCCACCTGCAATTTTTCGAGCATAGTGACCACCTGCTGGGCATCACTTACATCACCCCCCTTTTTGTAGTGCAAACAAAACGCTGGATGAGATCCTGAATTTCATCCTCATCCATGGCTTTTGGCTGGCTAAACAACTTTGAATGTTGACCCATATCTAAGGCCACATCAGAAGGCGACAATACTTTGCCACCCAGTTTCTTAAAGACCTGACGGCCAGGATGATTAATTTGCATCCAGACTTGGGTATTGTTTGCCTTAGCAGCCTTAGCCAAACTGCGATAGTGACCCAGCATAGAGTCTGCTACCAATGCCATAACACCTGGGCCGGTCATGGCCATAGGATCCACTATCACATTACCAGTAAGGATCAAGCCCACCCCGCCTAGGGCCCAAGTGTTATATAACCGCCATAATGCCCCATCGGGTAACGGCTCACCATTGGTTAAATATTCTTCCATGGCGGCTTTCACCAAACGATTTTTTAACACTATACCGTTAGGCAAAGTAAGGGGCTGAAAAGAGTCGCTGTCATAAATAGCTTATTATCTGAATTACAAGGCGTAATATTGGGTTAAAACCACAACTACAAGATTAATAACCTTGTTAGCAGCCAAGCCTGTGGTAGAATAAAAGAGTTGGTGGGTTGCAACCAACACCTTGGGGCTGATTTTGGATTCGACAGGACTCTAGACGCTTTAGGTGCATGCAGAGGAGCGGTTTGCCTCTATAAAAGCCGCATTTAAATAGTCGCAAACGACGAAAACTACGCACTAGCCGCTTAATA
>JAWUWP010000049.1:0-96837 GCA_034111785.1 Paraglaciecola sp. | reverse complement strand
GGTCTTACGGCTTTTGCTAGTGATGGCGGTGGCAGTGATATCACCTATAGCCTGGAGAATAACCCAGGCAGCTTGTTTGCTATTACTAACAGCGCGACTAGCACAGATGGTGAAGTGACAGTTGCCAGCCCTGGTAACTTGGGCAGTGTGGGTGATGAGCATGTCATCAGGGTGCGCGCAGTACGTGGTGATGGTAATGCAGCTATCGCTGACTTTACTATTAGCATAGGTAACGCAACGCCTGCCGCTCCGCCTGTGCTGGGCGATCGTATCGGTACCCTGACTAATGGCGGTACGGCTGTTGCTACACTGCCTGCCAGCTCAGCGACTGATACCGCAACCGGTATCGATGTGAATGCCAGTGGTGGTAGCGATACTAATTACACCTTTGCACTGGTGCCAAGTGATCCTGACTTTAAGGTCAGTACCAGCGGTGTGGTAACCACAGCGCAAAGCCCACTGGCCGTGGGTATACACACTATAGTGGTGCAGGTGACCAGTGGCTCTGGTGAAATCAAAGAGATTGAATTTAGTATCACTGTGCCCCCAGAAGTGGGTGGGATCAGTGCCGTCAGCGACAACGATATTGGCAATAATATTATCGCCATTAATGCAATTAATGGGGCGTACACCGGTCTGACGGCTTTTGCCATCGATGGTGGTGGCAGTGATATCACCTATAGCCTAGAGAATAACCCAGGCAATTTATTTACTATCATCAATAGCATCAATAGCGCGACTAACTCGACAGATGGTGAAGTAATAGTGGCCAACAGTGGTAACTTAGGCAGTGTAGGTGATGAGCATGTTATCAGAGTGCGTGCGGTAGATGTGAGCGGCGATGCGGCCTTCGCTGACTTTACTATTAGCATAGGTAACGCAACGCCTGCCGCCCCGCCAGTGCTGGGTGATCGTATCGGCTTACTGAGTAATGGTAGCACCCCTGTTGATATACTAGTCAGCTCACCTTTAGATACCGCAACTGGTATCGATGTGGATGCCAGTGGTGGTACCGATACTAATTACACCTTTGCACTGGTGCCAAGTGATCCCGACTTTAAGGTCAGTACCAGCGGTGTGGTAACCACAGCGCAAAGCCCACTGACTTTGGGTATACATATCATAGTGGTGCAGGTGACTAGTGGCTCTGGTGAGATCCAAGAGATTGAATTTACTATCACAGTGACCAATACGGCAAGTAGTGCAATCAGCGCCGTAACCGATACAGATAATCGCACCAACTCTGTGGCCGCTAATGCGACTACAGGCACTGAAGTGGGTATCGATGTCAATGCCACAGATCCAGGTGATACAGTGACTTATCAGGTGACTGCTGGCATGGCTGATTTTGCCATAGATGCTAATGGCGTAGTCACTACGGCCCGCACTCTAATTGCTGGCACCCTACCCATTAGCATTAGGGCTACTAGCAGCGATACAAGCTTCAGTGATTTTAATTCAAGCGTATTGGTGACGGCTGAAGTGATTGAAAACTTACGAATGGCCTTCGTTGATAGGTTTGTAAATCCGGTCATTGAGGATGCAGCTGTTGAAGCTAGACACCCTGATGTGGTTCAGCTGAATAATGGCAACTACGTGATAGCTTGGCATGATGTTACCAACGTTACCGCTGATGAAAGGGTGAGATTCCAAATTTACCGCAAAAATGGTTCCAAAATAGGCGACGGGGGGAGCATACTTAACAAATTACGTTCCGATAGCCCTTTTTATAATGACGAAGGCGCATTTGGTGAGATAAGGATTGTAGCGACAGACGACGGTGGTTTTAGAATAGCATTTCAGGGTCCCGCTATAGAGGGTGATACTACCCCCAGTAACTTGGCTAACCGTATTAACGTGTATACCTATGATCAACACGGCAGCATCTCTGATGTGAAAATCACTTCTGCGAATAGAGCATATGAAACCGATCGAATTCAATTCGATTTAGTCAATCTTCCTGGAGCGGGAACTGATCCCGATTTCGCCATAGCCTATCCAGTGGTGGATAATGGCGATGGGGTCGACATGTACCAAGAAACTTATGCTCAAAATAACTTGGTGCCATTGTCGGAAACCGGTGTTGATATTCCTAGTATTGGTAACCGTTTGTCTTATACGTTGACATTAAAAAGGTTGAATGCTGCGGGTGATTTTGTGAGAGTCTGGCACGGCGGTGGAGCTGGGTTGTATAGTCAAACCTTTAATAAAAACGGGGTCGCGCTGACAGCCGTATTGGAACTTAGTGACCAAAGTTTTGTGGCGCACTTCGCACCCGCAATCGTTCCATGGTTGGATGATGATAATACGACAGTGTTGGGTTACTTAATAATGGCATTGAAGGGATTAGGTAACCTAGCCTTATTCCGCGTACCACTTGATAATACCCGTGTGGATCTTGAGAGCGGGTACCACCTTGATATAGGTGGAGCATTTATATGGTGGAGTGGAAATAGGCACCACTACTCGTACTCTCTCGCCAACTTAGTGGGGGGAGGTGTTATAGTGGCCTTCACAGGTACTCCGGTAAAGCATGTTCCACTTCTTCTTGGTCTAGGTACCTTTACCCAAAGAATGTTAAATGATGGTACGCTGGTTGGTACAGCGAAGGAGCGCACTAGTCCGCTCTTTATAGACATCGAGTTCTATAATAGTTATTCCCGCCATGAGGTGTCGGTTGCGGCATTAGATGATGGTGGTTATGTGCTGGCCACTACTGGTGGAAGATCTTCATATGTTGATTTTGACCTCTTTAAGATAAGAGTTAACCCCGATGACAGCGTCTATACCATCAGTATTGGTGAAGTGAACAACAATATTGCCTTGGATTTTCCTTTGTCTGAGCTGCCGCCAAGTACAAGCGATACTATTACCGTTAAAAACTTAAGTAATTTGCCTGTGGGCACTGTGATTACCGATGGTGCAAATAATTTTACTGCTTCAGGAGGCGATACCACAGTAGATATCACCGGATGGGACTTAGCTAACATCAGTCTGACGCCGGTCAACAATTTTGTGGGTGAGTTTACATTAACTTTAGCGGTTACAGTGAGCAATGGCATGGGTTCTGACGATACCTTTACCCACGACGTGAATGTGAGTGTTACCAGCAATAATGTGGGTGCGGTCAGTGACACCGATAGCGTTAACAGCAACACTGTGACCGAAGATGCCAGGATAGGCACCTATGTTGGGATCAATGCACAGGCCATAGACATTGATGGCGATACGGTAAGTTATAGCTTGATTGCGGTTAATGATAACTTTGTGATTAACAGTGTAACGGGTGTAGTGACGACTCAAGTGACACCCCTGACGGTGGGCTTTGAGTCGATAACCTTGCGAGCTACCAGTAGTGATATGTCTGTCAGTGATATGAGCTTTACTGTCAATGTCACAAACTCTATTGGTGCGGGCGATAACACCAACGGCATAGGGGCGCTGGCCGATAGTGATTTGGCCAAGGTGAATAGGATTGCGGCTGATGCCACAGCAGGCGATTATGCGGGTATTACAGCGTTTGCCGATGATATAGATGCAGGCGACACCGTAAGTTACCGCCTAAGTAATGATGCTGCAGGGCGTTTTGTTATCGACAACAGCACAGGTGCAGTGACCAAGGGTGCGGCCACTTTGGGCAATGTGGGCGAGAGTCACAATATCAATGTAATTGCCACCAGTACTGATGGTAGTACTAGTGACTTAGGTTTTACTATCATTGTCGAAGTCAATGGATTTACGCCTTTTACTGGCATGCCTAGTCACAGTAAAAGTTTTCGCGCATCACCCTTTGACCTTATGCAAGGTGGTACTCAGACCTTGGTTGCTGGATCTGGGCCCTCGAGAGCCATTGCACAACGGGAGCTGTTGACTGTTAGTATCATGGAAAATACTACCAAAATAATTACCATGGCAGATCTGGGTTACGGCAATACCACAAACTTTACTGCTGCAGAGAGTTTAGTCTTTACTCGCGTTGAGGGCGGCGGAAAATTAGAAGTGGCCGAAGGCAATAACTGGATAGACGTCCCCCTTAATCAACCTGTTATGGCTGCTATTGTATTGGCAGAAGGATTACGCTTTGTACCTGATCTTGACGAGACTGGCAATAATGGGTTTGCCACCTCTGGTGTGGGCAATGCTATGGATGACTATGCCCAGATAGATTTTACGCGCTTTGATGACCAGGGTGGCTTTGCCGAGTCTAGATTGGTCATAGACGTATTGGCTTTTATCGACCCTAATGTATTTTTAGAAAGGACTCAGCAGAAGGTTTCTGTACTAGGTCAAAGTGTACAGTCATTTGCTGTTGGAGCACTAAAAAATGGTAGTTATGTGCATGCATTTGCCGCTTTTTCAGACACCCAGTCTGTTAGTAATGGTCTGTATTTACAGCGTTATTCTGCCCAAGGTGAGCCGGTAGCTGATGTGACTAATATAGCCACTACCTTCAACCAAGAGACAACTATTGGTCGTCCGCTTATTAAAGCCAGAAATGACGGCGGCTTTGACGTAATTTATTATGTTAGTGCTAGCAACGGCTCTGTGATTGTTCAGGGCTATGACGCTTATGGCATATTGACTGAGCCTAACAAGGTTATCCTGACCAACTTATCGTTCAGGGGGGCTTCTGAGTCTTTAGGTTTTGCTTATTTCCCAGGTGCTAGTGCTCAAGGTTTTGTTGTGGCTTATATTGGGTCTGGTAATAGGTTATTACTTAATATTTATGATGAAAATAACAACCTAGTGTCAGACATTAATGGCCTGGCCGTATCTGAAAATACTCAGGGCAATGAAAGGGAGGTCAAGGTTGAAATGCTCAATAATGCCGGCGAATTCGTAGTGCATTGGTCGGATGATAGCAGTGTGTACGTGCGAAGCTTTGATAAGAATGGTATCGCCCAAACAAAAGATCATCTGACAATCACAACGGCCACTAGCTCGACTAAAAGCGATCTGGCTATATTAGATAACAAAGCTGATGGGGGGAACATTGCAGTTGTGGCTACATTAGAGCCTCAGAATGGGTTGTATATAAATGTTGTCAACGAAGCACTTGAATTAGTCAGTTCATTTAAGGTACCAGCTTCAAAGAATGCCTCTACCGATGTCTCTATCAGTGCTATCGCAGGGGGCGGTGCATGGTTAGCGTGGCAAGATAACATAGATGGTAAGCTAGGAATTTATAGCCAAAGGATGGATGAGCATGGTGCCTTGTTAGGCTATCCTGCTCTTAAAGCTAAAGGGGTTGAACATGACGTAGCAGCTCTTACCGGCGGTGGTGTGGTTATGGCTTACAGCGAGTTAATATTGGCTGAGGTGGTGAGTCTACAAAGCCGTATTGGTGCTGATGGATACGTTTATAGTTATGCTAAGGGCCGGGTTAATGAAGTGCTTAACCTAAGCCTACCTTTAGTTCAGGCTCAAGATCACTCGGATCGAGTTACGGGTATAGAGCTACGAGATCTGCCTATCGGCTTGCTGATAACTGATGGGCGTTTCGGTTTTACTGCCACTAAAGGAGATACCACAGTGCAGATCACTAACTGGGATCTCGCTACTATGACTATGACCCTAGCCAATGCAGTTAAAGGTGAATTCAAGCTAAGGTTAGTTGCCACCATTACTGCTAGTGATGGCACCGTGGCCTCATTTGAGACTTGGGTCGAGGTAATAGTCGAAGGCCAGTAATGGCATCATTAGCCATACCCATGGAATGTGGATTGTTGGTAGCGTTAGCCACTGACAATCCACTGGGTAGGCAACAGGTCGAGCATGATGACTGCTGCTATTCACCCACAATGTTAGCCGTTAAAGCCTAATGCTATCCATAAGAGTTATGTACTTATAAAATTTGGCTGCCTAGGGTGCTAGTTTAATATTTAACGAAAGGGTGGGGCGAGCCAATCTTTGCGTAACAAGGCAAACATTTGCATATCGTGGAAATCACCATTCCAGTAACATTTTTGTCGAAGTGTACCCTCAAGGGTAAAATGATGTTTTTGGATCAATGCCCTTGATGGTCGGTTTGAAGGTAAGATAAGGGCTTCGATGCGGTTTACGTAAAAGCTAAAAGTATCAGAAAATATATAGTCTATTATACTGCTTATGGCTTCACTGGCGTAACCTTTACCCCATTCTGTTCGGCATAATTCGTAACTGATTACTGCACTATAATCGTAACGACTCCAGGCATTAAACCCACAAGAACCTATAAATCTCTTGCTTTTTTTGTCTCTGATAGCCCAGCGCGTGCCAGCATCACCATTATACAGCGCATCAAAATAGTTGATCAGCTTTTTAGCTTGATCCATTTGGGTGAAACGCTCCACATCGTAATGGCGTATGACGTCAGGATCGGAAAATATGCCATAGACCTGTGACACATCCTCTGGGGTTAATGCATCAAGTGTAAGCCTATTACTATGCAGCACTGGAAATCTTGAGATAGTCATGGAGATATCGCTTTTATGTGTTGATTTACTTATTGGATATAGATCAACATAGGTAAATATTTTGCACTATAAGCAGACCTTGACAAAATGTATATCAATTTAGGCCTGCCCTCTGAGCTCTAGCATTGGCTAACAACACTACTATATTAATATTGCCAGCGGCCTTTACGTTGGGTTATCTGGACACTTAAACCCTGGGAATGGCTGCTCAAACGCATCGCTAAAGAGACAGGCAAGGAGATAATTACTGGTGTTGGCGGACGTAATAGAAACTGCACAGTGCCGCCTTTATCAGTAGCAAGTTGCAGGCGTCTTATATGTTTGCCCCCTAATGATAGACAGCACAATAATACCAGTGTTAGATCGGATCCATATTCAGCCAGCATTTCACTATTGACCTGTATAGGAGGTACGATAGGGACTAATAGCCTCTGATCACTTTGTTGTCTGGCATATAAATCAGGTAATAGTAAGGGTATTTCGCCTATGCCCAGTGGTGTATTTATGTCCACTACACCTTGCTCGGGAACCTCCCCTTGTAGATGATGATCTAGCTCATTAAAACCCGTGCTATGGAGTCAATCTCTATGTCGATTTGATTAGCTTGCCAAATCAGCTTGTGGTTTTTTAGTTGTCCTAAAAGTGCATTCATAATGGTCAATGCGCTGTGTTTATATACAAAATATTGGTCACCACAATAGATGCAAGCATTAACACCTTAGGCTTGAAAAAACCATAAGCTATATCTATGCTGGAACCAAGTTAATGAGGGAGTGATCTTATGCAATATTGGTTATTTAAAACCGAGCCTGAGGCTTTTAGTATCGATGACTTAGCCAATATGCCGGAGCAAATAGAGCATTGGGATGGTATACGTAATTATCAGGCCCGCAATTTTTTGCGGGATCAGGTGGCCTTAGGCGATCAGGTATTTATTTATCATTCTAGCTGCAGTGATGTGGGCATAGTGGGCTTAGCTGAGGTGGTTAAAGAAGGTTATGTGGATCACACTCAATTTGATCCAGAGGGTAAGTACTTCGACCCCAAGTCGACTTTAGAAGATCCTAGATGGTATATGGTAGACGTGCAATTTAAACAAAAATTTAATCGACTATTAACCCTGAAGTCCATTAAAGGTATGCATGACATTACTCAACTAGGCTTAGTCAAAAAAGGTCATAGGTTATCTGTTATGCCAGTTAACCTCATTGAATTTTCACGTTTATTAACTGAATGTAAAAGCCTATAAATGATAGGCTTTAGGAGTATTTATGATTTGTGCTCAAATACTTCTTCAACCTTAGATTTTACTTTAGGTGGGTCTGAGACGAGATGACGACAAGCATTAATAAAGCTACCTAGAGTATTATTAGCCCAAGCCAACCGCACTTCTGAAGGCTGTTTTGTAATAAACAGGCCGATCTCTTCTATGCTCAGTTCTTTTCCTTTTAAAGCTTTACGTATTGCTAACTCAACGGTTTCGTTATGTTGGCAACATTGCACAATAACAAACTGCAGGCTATCTATAATAAAAGCCGTTATTTCCTGATCAGACTGTTGGATTAAACCATGGCTTTTTGAAGCCTTTAATTTTATTTGGAAGGCTTGCTCTAATTGCGCCGCTAAGGTTAGCATCACACTCAGGTTATAGTTATTTTTTGTCTGAAGGATCTTATTGGCTCGGGAAACTTTCTTGAGTTCACCTTGGGTATTTTGATTGCGGGCAACAATGAAGGTGATCACAAACACTAGAAAAACGATCACAACAAACCAAATCAATGGCTACCCCTCAAAACGACTTATCCATAAAACTTAAAACCCTGAGTGTTGGTTAATAAATTGCTGAATATTGTCTTCTAATACGGATAAAGGCACAGAGCCATGCTCAAGAATAGCAAAATGAAATGCACGTAAATCAAATTGCGCACCTAATGCTTGTTCGGCTTGTTGACGTAACTGCTTAATCGTAAGCTCGCCTATCTTGTAAGACAAGGCCTGAGCTGGCCAGGAAATATAACGGTCAATTTCTGTCTTCACGTTATGGGCAGATAAAGCGGTATTTTCCAGCATATAATCCAAGGCTCTTTGTCGAGACCAATCTTTAACATGCATACCTGTATCCACAACCAAACGACATGCCCGCCACATTTCATAACTTAAGCGGCCAAATTCATCGTAGGGATCATTATACATCCCCACTTCTTTGCCTAAAAACTCTGAATATAGACCCCAGCCTTCGCCAAATGCCGAAATATAGGTGTAACGTCTAACTTGAGGCAAATCTTGCATCTCTCTAGACAATGAAATTTGTAAATGATGACCCGGTACTGCTTCGTGTAAAGTTAAGGCTGTGAGTGCATATAATGGCCTTTTATCTAGGGCATAGGTGTTGACCCAATAGTAACCGGGTTGGTCATCACGAGTAGGAGATATATAGCGGCCAGTGGTGTACTTAGGTGCAATGTTTGCGGGTACCGCCTCGACCCCATAGGGAGTGCGAGGTAGATAATTGAATAATTGTGGCAGTTTAGCGTCCATTTTTTTGGCAATATAAGCGGCTTGCTTCAGCAGATCTTCGGCACTGCTCGCATAAAATTTTGGGTCAGTCCGTAAATATTCGATAAACTGATTAATATCACCGTCAAATTCAAGGTTATCTACTACTACCTGCATTTCAGCGCGGATGCGTTTTACTTCCCTCACACCTAGTTGATGAATTTCATCTACCGACATAGAAGTGGTGGTATAGAAATCACTACGGTTTTGATAATAGTCTTTACCTCTAGGCCAAGACTTGGCGGCAATATTAGATTTACTTTTAGGGATATATTGTTCCACTAAAAAATCATAAAAACGCTGATAGGCAACAAATACACTAGTGTTGATGGCTGTTCTTGCTTGTTGTTGTAGCTGTTGCTGTTCGAGGAGGCTGATGGAAGCCGTGCTCATAGACTTAAAAGGCGCGTAAAATAGACTTTCTTCGGCGCTGGCATGGATAAAAGACATCACCGAATCAGCAAAGCCTTCTAACACCACACTTGGCTGCACAAAACCACTGTCTATGCCTAGTGTCATCCAATGAATTTGTTGGTCAAAATATTTGGGTAGTTGTTTTAACCTAGCGAGGTAGTTTTGGTGATCTAAAGCGGTTTTAAAACGCATTGAGCGAGGCAAAAATGCGATGTTACTATGAAAGCCAGATTCAGAGATGATAGGCATATAGTGAGCGTTGAATTTATATGAATCAATGTAGTTTTGTAGTCTGCGCTTTTGCATGATTAAGGTGATATTTTCACTCTTATTCAGTTTTTTAGCGTCTATGCTGACGAGTTGACTCATAAATTTTCTAAATCGTTGATCCTTTGCGGCCAGAGCTTGCACCGACATATCTACTAACTGATCATCATAGTCATGTATGCCGTAGCTGGTGGCCTGAGTAGGACTGACCGACAATTCATATTGCCATATTTCATCTAATAGTTGTTGGAATTGACTTGCAGATGCAGCCAAGCTGACCCCAGAAAGTAAAATAAAACCCAGTAGATATTTTAATTGTTTCATAACAGACACCTATAAACACTCTGCTTAGCATACAAAAATTACCGAGTAAATGGTATCTAATTAATTGGATTTTTTGGTGTGTAAATGGGGCTAGGGAAAGCACTGACTTTGTCTGATAACTGGGTGATTTTTGCGGTACCTTGTTTGACGACTTCGTCGATGCGCAGCACACTGTGCATAGGCACATAAGTGCGGGTGACTTCGGCAAATTCCGATTTGAGTTTTTCGTGAGTGGGATCTATTAATAGGCTGGTGTGTGTGTCCCAGACAAAGTCGCCAATTTCCACAAAACCAAACATGCTGCCTTGACATAATTCACGAACATATAATTCATAACGTTCGCCATTGCAGATAAATTGTATCCTAAATAAATGTTTTTCACTGGTCATGCTATTACTCAATATACCTAGTTACCCGATAATGAGCTGGTCGCTAAATTATCGGGCTTTGTTGTGATTTTAACTTACCTATCAATGGTGATAGTCTGGCCAATAGCAAGGGTGATAAATTCATCAGTTGGCATATTCTGCGCTTCCAGCGCTGCATTCAGGCCAATAACAGGTGCGCCTGGCTCTTCAGCAGTGAGGGGGAAGGTACCCCAATGCATGCCTATGCTTTGTTTGGCTTGTACATCTTGATGGATTTTTAAGGCCTCCACAGGGTTAATATGATAATACTGCATAAACCATCTTGGGGCATAGGCCCCTATCGGTATGAGGGCTAGGTCAAAGCCTTTGGTGTATTCGCCAATTTCCTTAAATTGCACCGGGTTGTAACCTGTGTCTCCAGCAAACCACAAGCTAAAGTCATCAATATGAATAGACCAACTGGCCCACAATGTATCAAAACTGTCGAATAATCCTCTGGCAGACCAATGTTGCGCAGGCATAGCCTGAATGCTCAGCTTGTCTATGTTGATCTTATCCCACCAGTCAAACTCCAATACATTTACCTCATGGATACCTTGCTCAACTAACAAGGCTTTCAAGCCAAGTGGCACGTAGAACTGGGTGCTTTTTTCAGACCATTGGTCAAGCTTTTGTAAGCTAAGGGTATCTAGATGATCGTAGTGATTGTGGCTGATAATGACAAAATCGATCTTAGGCAGTTTAGCGTAATCTATAACGTGCGGGGTATAACGTTTTGGGCCGGCAAAACTAATAGGCGAAGCACGATCACTAAATATTGGATCCGTGAGTATATTGATACCCTGATACTGGACTAAAAAGGTTGAATGGCCTAACCAAGTAGTTTGAGGCCGTTGGCTGGGTTGTTGCAGCAGAGGGATATTTATGGGTACAACAGGCACTTGAGCGGCTAAGGTTTGATGGTCAGCCCACTTATCTTCACCCAAAAAGCGCATCTGCATAAAGGCGAAAAAACCTTTGTCAGGGGCCTCAACATGAAGATTTTTATAGCCTCCATCAATATGGTGCGCGGGTTTATCTGCAGTTGAAGCAACAGATAGGGTACAGCCCAAAGAGAAAAGTAGTAACACAATGATCAATAGAAACTTCACAAAGACGATCCCTTAAATAAAAAGCTTAGTACGTCACTATATCTAGAAGGATCGTGACTATTCGATTATTGCCAAAGGACCCAATAAGGCTTGAGTGGCCAGTTGTAACTCGTCGGTCTCTCCGGCTAATACTGCATTGACTGCAAATCCCTGCACATAACTGGTTAACTGTAAGGCCGTTGATTCAATATTAATTTGAGTGTTTATCTGCCCTACAGCTTGGGCTTTTTCTAGGCAACCGATAAAATCGATCTGTAAGCGATCAAGATAATGACGACCGATTTCTCGTACTTTCAAGTCATCAAAGCCCAATTCAGTAATGCAATTGATCAGCAAACATCCTTTACCTTTGACATGCTCAACATAGTCAGCAAAAAAAGCATTGATAGAATCCAAACCCTGATTCGTTTCTAAATGCTGCATCACCTGATCCAGGTGCGCATTTTGATAGTGCTCTAACACCCGGTATAAAAACCCTTGTTTGCTGCCAAACTCCAAATAGAATCCGCGCCTATTAAAATCGGTACGGGCAATAATTTCATCCATGATGGCCCCGTGATAACCGTGTTCCAAAAACACGTCTATCGCTTGACTTAGCACGGCTTCTACATTGTATTGGGCTTTACGAGGCATAATATATCCAGCAACAATAGAACAAGTATTCTTGACAGATTAACCGAGATAAATTATCTGTCAAGGTTGCAGTGAGCAGATATCTCCCTTAAATTAACGGATGTGATATCGAATAGACAAAAGAAGGCGAAAACGGTGAAATTAACTTTGGGTTTAGCAATGATAGTAATGATCTGTGGATTAACTGCTTGTCAGTCAGACACTATCACAGCGGACGGGGCAACTAGTGTGCTGGTACAGAATGATCCTAGTGCAGATCCTATGCGGATTAAATCCCACCTTCGATTTCTGTCCGATGACCTGTTGGAGGGCAGAGAAACTGGCGCCAGAGGCCATGAAATAGCATCTTTATATATTGCTGCCGAATTTGAAAAATATGGTTTAGTGCCTGCTGGTGATGACGGCACTTATATGCAAAGAGTGAATTTTGTGCAGGCCAAACTCGACCAGTCTTCCGTACGGTTATCATTAACTGATGCAGAAGGTGAAACCGCCCTTGATTACCCTAAGCAATTTATTACCTCAGCGGATACCTTAGATATTCAAACTCAGATGGCAGGCGAACTAGTCTTTGTGGGTTATGGCATTATTGCCGCAGAGCTTAAGCATAATGACTACCAAGATATCGATGTGAAGGGCAAGGTGGTAGTCACTCTTTCTGGTAAGCCACAATCTTTCCCCAGTGAAGAGGGTGCCCATTTTGGTTCGGGTCGGGAAAAACTTCGTTATGCCTCTGAGCAAGGTGCTGTGGGTTATATTAGTATTAGCACGCCAAGAGCTGAAAAAGTAAGGCCTTATCAAAATCTGCTTAACTTTTTACATTCACCTTCTGTGCGTTGGCTCGACTCTCAGGGCAAGCCAGCAGGTGTTTATCCAAACATTAAGGGTTCGGCTTATATGAGTGCAGAAGCCGCTGCGCTGTTATTTGCCAATGCGCAACACAGCCTCGAACAGATTTATGGCATGTTAGAACAAGATCAGTCACCTAAGGGTTTTGCTCTACCCTTAAGCATTCAACTAAGTTCGGCTAGCACCCATAGCACCATTTCGAGTCCTAATGTGGCAGCCATATTAGAGGGCTCCGATCCTCACTTAAAGAATGAGTATGTGGTGTATTCTGCTCATTCGGACCATATTGGCTTTGCCAAAACGGTTAAGAAAGATAAAATTAATAACGGTGCTATGGATAATGCTTCTGGTACTGCGGTGTTATTAGAAACCGCTAGATTATTCAGTCAAAGACAAGAGCGACCTAAACGATCGATTTTGTTTGTAGCGGTGACGGCTGAAGAAAAAGGCTTGTTAGGATCGGACTATTTTGCCCAACATCCTACTGTACCTAAAGACTCTATGGTGGCCAATGTTAATTTGGATATGCCAATATTAACCTATGCATTTGCCGACGTGATAGCGTTTGGGGCACAGCACAGTGATTTAAAAGATTCGGTTGCCAAAGCGGCAGACAAAATTGGCTTAAACCTAAGCCCTGATCCTTGGCCTGATATGGCCTTATTTACTCGTTCTGATCACTACAGTTTTGTTAAACAAGGCATACCAGCGGTGTTTTTAGTGCCGGGTTTACAATCAGCCGATCCAGCAATAGACGGCAGTGAACAATTTAATAACTTCCTTAAGACCAACTATCACAAGCCTGGAGATGATTTTAGTCAGGCATTCAACTGGAAAGCCGCCACTAAATTTACGGAAGTTAACTATCATATCGGTTTGACTTTGGCTGATCAGGCACAGCGTCCTCGTTGGAATGAAGGTGATTTCTTTGGTGACACCTTCTCTCAATAACCGCGCCTAGCAGTAGTTGAACATCCATAAAAAAGCGGGCCAAGATAGGCCCGCTTTTTTATGGAGTGTCTTTGTTATTGAAAAAACTGTTTATGCATAAATTGCCATTGCTCAGTGAAACCATCGGTGGGACGTTTGGTAAATTCACTGCGGATAAACTGATTGATACGTCCGTCGGCAAAACAAATCAGTAGGTTGGCTATCACCCCTTCTTCGGCAGGTAAGGTTTTGCCTTCACGTAGTTTGCGTTCACGGAGCACTTGCTTCAACTGTGTTTCTAATCGTTCAAATAGTTGGGCAATTCTTTCCCGTAATCGGTCTTGCTCACCCATTAATGCATCACCATTGAGAATACGGGTAATGCCAGGATTTTTTTCAGCGAAACCCAAAATAAGATGCAATATTAATTGGCAGCGGGTTGCGGTGTCTTTTTCTTCGTTGATGATCTTATTGATCCGAGAAAATAAGGTTTCTTCAATAAACTCAATCAGGCCTTCAAACATTCGTGCTTTACTGGGAAAGTGTCGGTACAAAGCCGCCTCTGACACACCTACATGGGCTGCCAGTTTCGCAGTAGTAATACGCTGCCCAGGATTGGTTTGCAACATACTCGCAAGAGCTTGAAGGATCTGTGCTTTTCGGTTGGGGCGTTTAGTGGCTGGCATCTTCTCTTCCTAAAGCAAAGTGGCGTCAGTGATTGGTATATTCTGCGTATTTTGTTGCGACTAGTGTCATCAATTGTTGCGCTAGTATGGCTTTATCGGCAACCTCTAGCTTTTGTTCACCCTCAGGCCAAAATACTGTTAAGGCATTTTGTGCACTATTGAAGCCGATACTAGTATCGGATACATCATTCGCAGCGATCATATTCAATTTTTTTCTGTGTAATTTACCTAGGGCAAATTCTCGCATATTCTGAGTTTCAGCGGCAAATCCAAGGGTAAAAGGTGGGTCGGGTAAATGCGCCACATCTCTAAGAATATCAGGGTTTTTAACAAAAGTAAGGGTTAACTCATTTTCAGACTTTTTAATCTTTTGCTCTACCTTTTGTTGTGCACGATAATCGGCCACCGCCGCACAACCAATAAAAATATGACATTGTGTCATCGCTTGCATCACAGCAGCATGCATTTGTGCAGCACTGGATACTTGTATGATCTTAACCTTGGCCGGGGGTATTAAGCTCACGGGGCCACTTATCAAGGTCACAGTGGCTCCCAATTGTTGTGCCGCTGTGGCTAAGGCATACCCCATCTTTCCTGAACTATGATTGGTAATATAACGCACCGGATCTATATCTTCACGAGTAGGTCCTGCGGTGATGGTTAAGGTGACACCCGCTAATACTGGCTCGACTTGTTGTGCGGCTAATAGGTCAGCAATGTCTTGGGGTTCAAGCATGCGACCTAGACCGACATCTCCACAGGCTTGTTGACCTTGAGCGGGACCGAGTAAGCCAATATTACGGCTGGCCAAAGTCGCTAAATTATCTTGAGTCGCTGGGGCATGCCACAT
Source organism: Paraglaciecola sp. (assembly GCA_034111785.1). Lineage (GTDB taxonomy): Bacteria > Pseudomonadota > Gammaproteobacteria > Enterobacterales > Alteromonadaceae > Paraglaciecola. The sequence goes on along the minus strand of JAWUWP010000049.1, from coordinate 81,354 downwards.
TTGCTGGTTCATAGCAGGGGCGATTAATATAGGTGCCGGTGTGGCTAAACATAGAGTCGATAATAAATCGTCGGCTAAACCGTGAGTCAGCTTAGCGATAAAATTGGCAGTAGCCGGTGCTATAAGTAAGATGTCTGCCCATCGCGCTAATTCGATATGGCCCATAGCCGCCTCGGCGTCCTTGTCTAGTAAACTATCTGCTACCGGATTTCCAGACACGGCTTGTAATGCCAATGGACTGACAAATTCTTTGGCCGATCCCGTTACTACCACTCTGACCTTGGCCCCTTTGGCGACTAACTTTCTGACTAAATCTGGGGTTTTATACGCTGCGATACCACCTGTTATGCCTAACAGAATATGGGTGTTTTCTAATTGCATACGCTCATTTTACTAAGTTGTTTGTCTTAATACCCTCATTATTGGCTGGGATCGCCTCGATTTGCTAGGCTTATTTTGTATAACCTCAACTAATTATTCACATTTAATAGAAACCATTGTGGTGAGCACCCATGAAAATATCCGATTGGCCTAAACCAGAACGCCCTAGAGAAAGGCTCTTAAGGTTTGGTCCCGCCTCCCTGAGCGACGCGGAACTTTTAGCCATATTTTTACGCACTGGCGTGCAAGGGGTAAGCGCGCTGGATTTAGCTCGCACGTTATTGTCACAGTTTGGTGGGTTACGGCTATTGTGTGGGGCCTCTGAACAGGCGTTTTGTGCTATCAAAGGTTTAGGTCCAGCAAAATATGCACAGCTACAGGCCAGTTTAGAAATAAGCCAAAGGTATATGGCTGAGCAGCTACAGAAAGTGGATGTGCTTAACAGTGTGGCCCAAACACAGGCTTACCTTATAGCTAAACTTAGGGATCAACCCCATGAAGTCTTTGCCATCCTATTATTGGATAGTCAACACCGGTTAATCAAATATCGCCCCATGTTTTACGGCACCATAGATTGCGCGTCTGTGTATCCCAGGGTGCTAGTACAGCAAGCTCTGGATGATAATGCGGCGGCTGTGATCTTGGCCCATAACCATCCCTCTGGGGTGGCCGAGCCCAGTCAGGCGGATCAACATATTACTAGGCGTATTGTTGATGCTATGGCGTTGATGGACATCAAGGTGTTAGATCATTTTGTTATTGGTGACGGCACGGCAGTATCATTTGCACAAAGGGGCTTGCTTTAGCTCGCGCCATTTATATCAATAAGGGGCCGATTGATTCGTTGTCCGATGATGGCGCTGAAAAAGTAACAACATTAGGTCATTCTTTTTGTGTTAGATAATCAGGTAGATTATGATCTGCCAGAGCGCATTTGATTTTACGCCTTGTTTTAATGTGTTACATCCTTTGGTAGACGAGACCTTAACAGGTCATAAAAAAACTTTGACCCTTAAAATAGTTCTATTTAAAATCCATGTTTAGCAACTTCCATGGAACAGATATTATTACCGCATCCGCAGAGGTGGCCAAGGAGCTGGATCAAAAAAAATTATCACCCCTGCTAGTATTACAACTATCTCCCATCTTTTTGATGTTAAAAAAATCCAAGACTTATCGAAAGAAACGGGACCTTGTCTGCCCAATAACGAATATATTATACAGGTTGGTGGTTTCGCGAAGTAGAAAAGCCATGATATTCTTTTTAAATCCATGCAAAATTTTGCCGATGATTACCCGTTGATCTGTTTATGCAAAGCATCAAAAAAATCAGTCAAAACCACAAGGAAATTTGGTCTCGAAAAGGGGGGATTGTCTCTGGTTTTGTACAGAGCCCTTAGCCTTGGATAAAGAATACTGCGTGGTTAGTGCTAAGTTTTGACTATGAAGGGTTACCCACAGTGTTAATTGAAGCCTTGACATGTGGTACGGGGTTCATCTCTACTGATTGTCTTCATGGGCTAAGTGAAATAATGACAGGCTCCTTAAGTGGATATTTAGTGCCACAACAGAGCCCAGAACACTGGGTTGAGGTGATTAAGTGCGCACGCTTGTCACCGCCCGATTTAGAACAACTGGATATTTATCAAAAGTACAAGGCAATTGCTCAACATTATTTAGATTTACTGACAGCTGATTAATGGTTGTTTATAAGGACTCAGTGCATCATGGAATTAAACGTCTATCCCTAGGCCCTTCAATTTTTGCGTTAAGTGAATCACCACCAAGGTATGTGAAAAAGTATGACAATGGCCTCAAATAAAATATTTGTGATTAATCTAGATTCATCCATAGGTCGATTGCAAGTCTGCGAGCAGCAGTTAGAGGGGATCGAGTTTCAGCGTATTTCAGCGGTAGACGGTGCGCAGCTAGATAAAGTTCAACAAGATCGGCATTTTGATCGGGCCTTGAATCACCAGCAATATCACAAGGTATTAACTTGTGGTGAAATTGGTTGTTATTTGAGTCATAGAAAGGTTTGGCAGGAAATAGTCGATCAACAGCTAGATTTTGGCATAGTACTTGAGGACGACTTTGAGACTAGCCTTGATGTGAGGAACGTCTCAGAAGTGATTTCACAGATCCAAAATGAGTGGCATTGCATTAAACTGGCGGAGCACCCTATTAAGCGAAAGGCACTGTTGTGGCAAGACATAGGGGATTATCGACTTATTACCTACAATAAAGTGCCGGCCAGAACTTGCGCACAAGCTATCAGTTTGGCAGGGGCGAAACATTTACTTGCGGCTACCCATAAGTTTGGTCGACCGGTGGATATCGATATGCAGCACTGGTGGGGATCGAATTTACATGTGTTTGGCTTGCAACCTTATCCATTTAAGATTGGGCAAAATGTGCTAAGTGATATCGATAGTATTGGTCTGCGAAAACAAACTAAAAATCGTAGGCTATTTAAATGGTGTCAACAAATAGCGTTTTATTTTCACAATAAAAAACAAACAAAGTTACTCCTTGCCAAGCGAAAATAGTCTTGCTGTGAGCTAATAATGCCCAGCCCTATGCTGAGGGTGTTTACCTAGCAAGATTGCGCTATCTATGCAAAAATACGCCGTCAAAACCTTAAAGTTTTGGCGGATACAAAATAAACTAAAGCATTAGCCGGTGATTTTAGCCGACGACAAGAACAGTTAATTTGCAGATTATTCTTGAATACTTTTCTATTTTACTGTATAAAATGCGCCCTCTTGTTAATAGCGTTAAATGGCACACTATCATGATGTGAGTCACAGCTAATTTTTTGAATGTTTGGAGACAAAGGCCATGGCCAAAGTATGTCAAGTTACTGGCAAGCGTCCAGCGGTAGGTAATAACCGCTCACACGCAAAAAATTCGACTCGTCGTCGTTTTTTGCCAAATCTTCAATCCCACCGTTTTTGGGTTGAAAGTTCAAACCGTTTCGTGAAGTTACGTCATTCTGTTAAAGGTATGCGTATTATTGATAAAAAAGGTATTGATACAGTGTTAGCTGATATGCGTACCAACGGTATAAAAGTTTAAGGAAGTAGATTATGCGCGATAAAATTAAATTAGTGTCTTCTGCTGGAACCGGCTTCTACTACACTACTGATAAAAACAAACGTAACATGCCTGGCAAAATGGAGATCAAAAAGTTTGATCCTAAAATTCGTCAACACGTGTTATTTAAAGAAGCCAAAATCAAGTAATTTATTGGTTTTGTCTCCTGAAGAACCCGGCACTAGCCGGGTTTTTTGCGTTTACAGATTGTGTCATACTGTACACAAGTGATGGAACCTATTAGTGTAACTATCCTATGATTAAACTTTCACAACGAGCTTGGAATAATGTGCTTATTGTTAGCATGTTAATGCTGATAACTATGTTTAACTTTAGTGCTAATTGGCTAAACGGCGACACGGAACAACAAAGTACTTATGCGACCTTGCTGCCAGCGGGTTCGACTATCACGACTATTGTTTTTGAACATAAAACCCTAGAACGTATTGGTCAAGGTTGGCGCGTGAACCCCAGCCTAAGCAGGGATGTTAATTTAGAACAACTGGCTAACCATTGGTTACACGCGGAATTACAGCTGGCAGCCACTAGCTTGAGCAGCGAAACCATGGCTGCTGCTATGTTTGTACAAGTATGGGTGGTGGGTCAAAAGGCTCCCTTTGCTTATCAGTTTTTTCATTTATCAGACCGCTATTTTGTAGAATTTGAACAACAGCTATACCAGCTATATCAGCCTAGTTATCAAATGTTAATCCTGGACCAGTAAAGATGCCTGAATTACCAGAAGTTGAAGTGAGTCGATTAGGGATTACGCCCCATCTAGAGCAAGGTATCATTAAAGAAATTGTGGTGCGCAAGCGTCAATTACGCTGGCCTATCCCCGAGACCATTCATCAGGCAGAAGGCTTAGTTATTACGAGCATTCGCCGCCGGGCTAAATATTTATTATTAGACACCAGCAAAGGCAGTATCGTTTTACATTTAGGTATGTCGGGCAAACTTTGTGTGGTTGATCACAACACAGCACTGAAGAAACACGATCACTTGGATATCGTTATGGAAGACGGCGTTTGCCTGCGATTTAACGATGCTCGCAGGTTTGGATCTTGCCTATGGCAGGCCATAGATGGCCCACCATTGAGTTTATTAGCCTCACTTGGACCAGAGCCCTTAACTGACGACTTTGATGGTAGCAGATTGTTTAGCATGTCTCGTACCAAGTCTTTGGCAGTGAAAAATTTTATAATGGATAATAAAGTCGTAGTAGGCGTAGGCAATATCTATGCAAACGAATCATTGTTTATTGCCGGCATTGACCCGCGGGTCGCCGCTAACAAGATCACTAAAAAGCGCTATATGGCCTTAGGGGAGATCATCAAAAAGGTGTTAGCCAGCGCCATAGAACAGGGTGGAACTACGCTCAAAGATTTTGTTCAAGCCGATGGTCAACCAGGTTATTTTTCCCAACAGCTTTTGGTATACGGCCGAGCGGGTGAAAACTGTGATGCCTGCCTTACCCCCATAAAATCCCTGATGATAGGCCAGCGCAATACGTTTTATTGCACTAGTTGTCAGCGCTAACACCTGCATACAGAACCTTATTATTGGTTATGTAGTTTCTGTTGCAAGGCGTCGATGACCGCAGGATGGCAGAAATCGTTGACCCTACCACGATGTAATGCCACTTCTTTGACTAAGGTCGAAGAAATAAAGGAATTTTCTTCAGCGGGCGTTAAAAATACACTCTCCAAATTGGGGTTCAGTCGTCTATTCATATTGGCCAGCTGAAATTCATATTCAAAATCAGATACCGCTCTAAGGCCCCTGATCAGCACCGTTGCCCCTTGATCTTCAGCAAAGTCAGCTAATAAACCAGTAAATCCTACTACCTCCACATTAGGTAAATGTTCTGTCACTTGGGTGATCAGCTCAACTCGTTCTTGTAGGCTAAACAGCGGTTTTTTGCTCGGGTTGGATGCTATGCCTATTATCACATTAGTGAACATATTCGCGGCTCGCTCAATAAGATCTGCATGGCCGTTAGTAACAGGATCAAAGGTACCGGGATAAATCGCTTTTCTATGCATAATTAACATCATCCTTTAGTCAGTGATAAAATACCCTTTTGACCTATGGTCTGAGTCATTTTATTCAGTAACGGATATAAAAATTAAAATTTCTAATCATTAAGCTGTCTGTACAGTTTAAAATTAGCTATTCGAACGAGTGCTTGCTCTTCGGTTAGTGCTGATCTACATACTCAATATCAGGCACTTTAATGCTAAGGGCCTTAATATTGGCCTTTAAAAAAAATTATCTAGTATAGTCTGCAACTAGTCATAGTATAATAAGCAGCTTGCTATATTCAACGGCACAATAGCATTAAGTTTTAGACATTTATAACAGTTCGCATACTGGCATCTTGCTGCCAATCACTGCTGGTCTTGATTGATTAAGGAATAAGATTGTATTCAGCTTTAAATTTGACGCGTAGTATTTTGATATTGCTGTTGTTTTTATGTAAATCACTGAATGCCTCGCCTTGGGTCGGTACCCTCGAGCCCCAGTTACATCAAGACTTACAAACCTTAGCAGAATGGGGCGCCATAGATGTGGCTGTCACCAGTTACCCTGTTCCGTGGAAAGGTATTGCCGAGCAGTTAGCCAAGATCCAAGTGTCAGATCTTGCCGAGCCCGCAGCCATCGCTGCACAAAGGCTTAAACACTATTTACAGGTGCACAAAACACAAACAGGCCAGTCGATTATCAGCCTGTATGCGGCGAGTGAGAACAGCCGCTTTACAGACTTTGATGGTCCTGAGTCTGAAAAAGCCCAACTCAATGTCAGTCGGGAATTTTATGCGGGTCGGTGGGCAGGGCAGCTCTCTGCCAATTATGAGCGGGGAGGCAACAGCCATTTTGATCAGAGTTTTATCGCTTATCAGTTTGGTGATTGGAACTTACGCCTAGGTGCACTCGACCAATGGTGGGGGCCAACACAATCCAGCAGTTTGATCTTGTCTAACAATGCGCGCCCTGTGCCGGCTATTAGTTTTTCACGCTCCCAAGCCACCTCTTCGACCCATGCTTGGTTAAAACACCTTGGCCCTTGGTTTATCACTGCGCAATTAGGCCAGTTGGAAAGTGATAGGGCGATACCTGATACGAAGTTGTGGATGACCCGCTTTAACTTTAAACCCTTGTCTGGCCTAGAGATAGGTTTCTCGTGGAGTGCGATGTGGGGTGGTGCAGGTCAAGGTAACGGATTTAGGGATTTTCTTAATGTAGTGACCTTTAGGGCCGAATGTGCCAATGGTCAAGCTAGCTGTGATCCTGCCTTAGACACTAAACTAGGCAATCATATGGCGGGTTTTGATTTTAAGTATGATTGGCAGTTGTTTGATCGGCCTATCAGTTTATACGGGCAAAGAGTCGGTGAGGATGCGGTGGATTATTATCGTGTTACTGATAACGCTAATCTGATCGGTCTGTCCAGTTACTTTTGGAATACCAAAGTCTACCTAGAGACAAGCGATACCAGTGTGGCTTGCTCTAACTCGGGCTCGCAAGTGAAAGACTGCTATTACGAGCATGGCACTTATAAGTCGGGTTATAGACGTTACGATCGTGCTATAGGCAGTACCTTTGATAGTGATGCCAAAATGCTCAGTTTAGGGTTTAATCGACATTTTAGAAATGGCTCAATGTTTGAGTTGGTACTTAACCGTGTCACATTAAATGGGGATAAACAGCAACCTTCACCCGTGCTCAAGGGCGATAGCGAAGAGCTGTTACGTCTAGCCGGTTTTTATCAAACCCAGTACGGCAGTTGGTTACTAAAATTAGGCCTGAACCTGGAGCGCACAGAAGTGGACAATAACCCCAGTCAAACCGATAGTCTAGTCTATACCGAATTAAGATATCGCCTGCCCTAATTCCCCTTGATAGACAGCCTGGTAGGCCTTTAGAAGTTGTTGCCAGTTTGTGGCTGTCCAGTGAATACCATGGGCCTTTTGTTCTTTGGCTAGAGATCGATGTAACCTCGCCAGATTGGCTGCTTTCCAATGATGGCCGACTCGAATAGCACACTTATCAAAATCAATTAGCCAGGATTTTTGTTGTCTATCTAACATAATATTATGCATATTTAGATCGTGATGATAGATTTGCTGATTATGAAATGCGGCAATAGTGGCACCGATATTTTGCCAAACTTGTGGGTTAAGCGGAGCCTCAATCAGTCGCTCAAACAGGTCTTGGGCATCGGCTATTTTGCCTAAAATAATATCGGCTTGATAATATAATCCTCGTCTATTAATCAAGGCCGCAATAGGAGCGGGGCAAGGTAAGTCCAAGGCTCGCATTTTTGCTAATAACCTTAATTCGCGGCCCGCTCGAGTATTGTTTAAACCAGTATATAAATACTGATCATCTAATATTTTGCCCATTAGGCCACCACGAAAGTAATGTCGCAACACGTACTCTTGCTGATCATGCACAAAAAAATAAGTCGTACCTCGACCTGATGCCTGACCAATGATGCTGTTTTTTGTGGACCAATATTGTCCAGAAAACATGTCAGCATGGGGCGCATTAAAATGTTCAGCATCAAAAAGCATGATCTGTGACCTATCGGTTTTTTGCTGAAAGTGAGACATGTTATGCTTTGCGGCCGAGACGAATGTATTTAGTGTAATCTTAAGCGCTTTCAGACCATGACTGTTAGTAAAATCACAATTATTTGAGTAATGACCTATTATGAATAATCACGTTAAAGGTGATGTAAACGGCGATGAAGTAGAATTGATTATCGGTAACTCTAATGCTAATTTTTCTGGCGTTACCTCTACCATGTTGCAGGTCATGTCGTACCAAAAGCAACTGATCAATCTGCGCATTATGGGTAAACATTTTGTGCCAGATACACAATTAACCTTAAGCTTTTGGCAGACGGCTATGCTGTGTCGTCAACCTCTTAGTAACGGCAAATGGCGAGTCTTCCACGCCAGAAGAGTGGACGAAATGATCCAGGGTGTGCTGCTTAAGTATTTGTTTAGGGCAAAACTAAGGCTTGTGTTTAGTTCTGCAGCACAGCGAAAAAGGTCGGGCTTGACCCTGTGGTTAACACGTCAGATGGATGCAGTGATCGCTATTAGTAACCGCTCGGCTAGCTATTTGGTCGACCCACCCACCATGATCAATCCCCATGGCGTGCAGATCAATGACTATCTCCCCGCGGATGATAAACAGCAAAGCTGGCAGGCACTAAATTATGGTGGCAAATACGGCATAGGGATCTTAGGTCGAGTGAGAAAGCAAAAGGGGGTACACCTGTTTGTCGAAGCTTGTATTAAGACGCTGCATCAATACCCTGATGTCAATGCAGTGGTGGTGGGTGCCATTTCATCTAACAATAAGAGTTTTGTTGAGGAACTAAAAAATAAAATTACCGCTGCGGGCCTGACCGACAGGATCACCTTTACCGGTGAACTACCCTTTGCCGACATTCCTAAGATCTTTAGTGCCTTGTCCTTGGTCAGCGCCTTAAGTGATAATGAGGGATTTGGTCTAACAGTATTAGAAGCCATGAGCAGCGGAGCGGCAGTGTTAGCCACTGAAGCGGGCGCTTGGGAAGAAATTATCCGAGTGGGTATCGATGGCTACATAGTGCCGGTTAATGATCAGATGGCGGTCACAGAGAAATTGGATCTGATGTTAGCTGATGCTGATAAATTAATGGCAATGGGCCATGCCGGTCGAGAGCGTGTGCACAGCCATTACCGTGTCGAAGACGAAGCTAAGCGCCTAATCGATTTGTTCCGTACTTTGCAATAGTCGCACTATTTTATGTATCCCTAGGCTCAAATTTGCTGGTTTAGTATGCTTAACGTTTTGCTGATTGCGCCACTATTTTGTTCTAGTACTTGGGTACCTAATGCGCCCCGTTTACCAGCAAGTGTTAGATCTTGCAGCCAAATTAAACAACCAGCCGTTATTTGCTGTGCATCTTCTACTGTGCATAGCGCCCCTGCTTGTTGCAATGCCTGACAGATCTCTGGGTTATTATATCGAGAAGGCCCCATCAATATTGGGGCGCCCACGGCTGCGGGTTCCAGCGCGTTGTGCCCACCTCTGCTGACGAGACTGCCGCCAACAAAGGCCACAGTAGCTAAGCCATATATGGCCCGTAACCAGCCCATTTGATCACATAATAAGACCTGAGTCTGGGCGACACAGGGCTGTTTTTCACTGAGTCTACTGACATTAATATTTTTACCCATTAATAGCTTATGTACTTTATCAAAGCGCTCTGGGTGTCGTGGTACTATGATTAACAACAACTCGGGGAATCTCTTGTATAAGTCTCGGTAGGCATCCACTAATATTTGCTCTTCCGGATCATGAGTGCTGCCCGCCACCAAAATTAGACGGCCCTTTAAGTTAAATTGTTGCCGTAGTTGCTCTGTTAGCTTGATATCATCTTGGCTGATGCTTAGGTCGAATTTGATGTTGTTGGTCAGAAATAGGCGTTGGCTATGCACCCCTAAGGCCAAATAATTATCATAGTCTCTTTGTCCCTGAGCACAGACGGTGGTGATTTTATTAAACATTGGCACAAATAAGGAGGGGGCTTTTTGATAGGTTCGACAGGATTTATCGCTCATTCTGCCATTGATGATTGACACAGGTATATTCATTTTCCAGCTCAGATGGCAAAGGTTTGGCCACAACTCCATCTCATTGATCAGTACCTGTGCCGGCTTTATTTTGGCTAAAAAAGCCCAAACAAAAAGTGCAAAGTCGTAAGGTAAGTAACAATGGCTGACTTTATCCGCAAATAATGCTTTCACTCTATCCGCGCCGGTGGTGGTATTGGTGCTGATACAAATACCTTGGCTAGGATGGCTGATTAAACGTTGCCGCACTAACCCTTGGATCGCGACCACTTCGCCTACAGAGGCACAATGTATCAGCAAACCATCTGTGGCTATTGATTGCTGCACAATACCATACCGAGAAAGGCGTGCCTTAGTATATCCGGCCTTACCCCTTACTCCTTGAAATACAAAATGGCAGCCCAGAATTGGCAACAGTAGTAACCACAATAGTGAATAACCAAGTAGTACTATTTGTTGCTTGATATTGGGCCTAAAAGCGCTTGTCATGGGCACTGGATCTCAGCAGTAAAGATAACAGGATTATTTTAGCAGGTTTTGGATCCAGAGGAAGTAGCTAAATTAGTCCGTTTTTGGACCATTTATTGTTGCTAGAAGCCTCAAACCTAGTTGTTTTTAAATCGATGGCTTTTAGTCACAGGTTTTTTAGTATGAGGCCTTGTCGTATCTGGCGGCTCTGTGTGTATTAGCCGCTGCTGTGCTTTTGGGAAAAAATCTATCCGTTCTTTAAGCCAGCCCCTCACAAATTGAATTAGAATTAACCCAAAGCACCCGAGTGGTGGATATTAATAGCCACTCATTTCTCCTCTGTTGATGTTTCGCCATAGGCTTTTGTATATACTTATTGTCAGCAATATTTGTCTACAGGTATCCTTATGAAACAAGCCTTTTATAGCCGTCTTGCCCAACAGTTAGACGACACCAAAGCTCAGGGTCTATTTAAGCAGGAGCGTGTCATCACGTCTAGCCAGCAAGCTGACGTAAAAGTGGCAAGTGGTGAACAGGTGTTAAATTTTTGCGCCAATAACTATCTAGGTCTAGCCAATCACCCTGACTTAATTAAGGCCGCGAAACAAGGCTTAGACAGCCATGGTTTTGGTATGGCATCGGTGCGCTTTATTTGTGGCACTCAAGATATTCATAAACAACTTGAACAACAAATAAGTGAATTTCTAGGTACTCAAGACACCATACTTTACCCTTCTTGTTTTGATGCAAATGGTGGCTTATTTGAAACCATTTTAGGCCCGGAAGATGGGATCATCTCAGATGCCTTAAATCATGCCAGTATTATCGACGGTGTTAGGCTGTCTAAAGCCAAGCGTTATCGCTATGCCAACAATGATATGCAAGCCCTCGAACAGCAGCTTATTCAAGCCGATGCCGATGGTGTGCGCACTAAACTGATTGCCACTGATGGTGTGTTTTCCATGGATGGGGTGATTGCCGATCTTGCCGCCATTTGTGATCTGGCCGACAAATATCAGGCCTTGGTGATGGTGGATGACTGCCATGCTACCGGTTTTGTGGGTGCGACGGGGCGTGGTAGCCATGAGTATTGTGGGGTAATAGATAGAGTCGACATTCTCACCGGCACCCTAGGCAAAGCGCTAGGCGGGGCTTCTGGTGGTTATACCGCGGGTAAAAAAGAGGTGATCGATTGGTTGCGCCAACGTTCGCGGCCTTATCTTTTTTCCAATTCGGTGGCACCTCCCATAGTGGCTGCATCGATTCAAGTGTTTGGTATGATGAGTGAAGGTGATGAGCTTAGAGCACAATTGAATAGAAATAGTGCGCATTTTCGCCAGCGTATGTTGGCCGCCGGTTTTACGCTTTCTGGCCAAGATCATGCCATCATTCCGGTAATGTTGGGCGATGCGACGCTGGCCAGCGAAATGGCCGATAAAATGCTGCAAAAAGGTATTTATGTAGTAGGTTTCTCATTTCCAGTGGTGCCTAAGGGTCAGGCTCGTATTCGAACCCAAATGTCAGCTGCACACAGTTTAAAGCAGGTGGACAAAGCGGTAGATGCTTTTATCGAAGTAGGCAGAAGCTTAGGGGTGATTGCATGAAGGCCTTAGCCAAACTACAGAGGCAAAAAGGCATATGGATGACAGAGGCTCCTGAACCCGAAGTAGGGCACAACGATTTATTGATTAAAATCCATAAAACCGCTATTTGTGGCACCGATATGCATATTTACCATTGGGATCAATGGGCACAAAAAACCATTCCAGTGCCTATGATTGTCGGCCATGAGTATGTAGGTGAAGTCACGGCTATGGGTCAAGAGGTTCGGGGTTTTAAGTTAGGCGATCGGGTATCCGGCGAGGGCCATATTACTTGCAGCCACTGTCGTAATTGTCGGGCAGGCAGGCGCCACCTTTGTCGCAATACCACAGGAGTTGGGGTAGATCGCCAAGGCGCCTTTGCCGAGTATTTAGTGATCCCAGCATTTAACGCCTTTAAAATACCCGATAATATTGCAAGCGATTTGGCCGCTATCTTCGACCCATTCGGTAACGCGGTACATACCGCATTATCTTTCGATTTAGTGGGTGAAGACGTACTCATAACCGGAGCCGGGCCAATAGGTATCATGGCGGCTGCGGTAGCACGACATGTTGGAGCAAGGAACGTGGTGATCACAGACGTGAATAGCTACCGTTTAGCATTAGCCCTTAAAATGGGTGCCACTAGAGCAGTGAACGTCGGCGACAGCAAATTGCAAGATGTGATGCAAGAGCTAGGCATGACTGAAGGGTTTGATGTGGGGTTAGAGATGTCTGGTGCGCCTTTGGCTTTTGCCGATATGTTAGCCAATATGAACAACGGTGGGAAAATTGCCATGTTAGGCATACCACCCAGTGAACTGGCTATAGATTGGTCACAAGTGATCTTTAAGGGATTAATGATCAAGGGAATTTATGGCCGGGAAATGTTCGAAACTTGGTACAAAATGGCCAGTCTTATCCAAAGTGGGTTGGATTTGAGTCCCATCATTACTCATCAATTTGCGGTGGATGACTTCCAGTTGGGCTTTGATACTATGAGCTCAGGGTTGTCAGGTAAAGTCATACTGAACTGGCAATAAAGCAACAAAGCAAGATAAGATACACAGTGTTTGCAACCTTTTTTAAGTAGGGGCTAGACCCATGGAGCAATTTGCTCATATTTCTGTACAGGATACCCAACATAAGTTAGCCAGCAACGGGGCTAAACTAGTGGATATTCGTGATGAAGCATCCTTTAGCGCGGGTCATATTAAAGGCTCGACCCATTTAACTAACGGCTCATTACATGGCTTTATGTCCCAGGTAGAGTTTGATGTGCCGGTTATCGTCTGTTGTTACCATGGGCACAGTAGTCAACAAGCTGCGCAGTTTCTCATTCATCAAGGCTTTGAGGAGGTGTACAGCATGGATGGAGGATTTGAAGCATGGCGACAAAGCCAACCATTTGAAACCGGCGAACAAGAATAGTGTTGGCAGATTAAAATGTATACCTTAGTGACGTTTTCGACGGAGCAGCCCGCTAGACTGCTGAGCCATTATTTGGCACAGCAAGGTATTGGCGCTGAATATGCCCAGGTGCAAGGTGATTATACACACGCAGTGATATTGCTTGATCTGGAACATCAGCTACACGCAAAGTCTATCGCTGAAGCGTTTTTGCTTGATCCCCAAGATCAAAAATATCAAAGTTCTGCTTGGCTCTCCGGTCAATCTGTCAGTTTACAAAGGCAAAGTACTTGGTCTTGGCGGGTGTTATTTACGCACCTTAGACAAGCCCCTTTTACCGCCAGTGTGTTAGTGCTGTGTCTGTTATTTTATTGTTTAGCCATAGTGGGTTTCACCTTGCCCTACCAGAGTTTACAAATTCAGCCTCTGGGGATCATGCTCGACAGCCATCAGTGGTGGCGTTTAGTGGGTCCAGCATTGATCCATTTTTCCTTATTACACATTACCTTTAACGTACTCTGGTGGTGGACATTAGGCTCACAACTAGAAAAAAGTTTTGGCCTGAGTACTGTGCTGCTATTGTTTTTATTCTCGGCCATAGTGTCTAACTTGGCGCAATTGTGGATCAGTGGTCCCAATTTTGGCGGTTTGTCGGGTGTGGTGTACGCTTTGGTCGGCTGTGTCTGGTGGTTGGGATGGCTAAGACCAGAATGGAGCATTGCCTTGCCTAAGGCACTAGTGGGGTTTTTATTGATTTGGTTGCTGGTGGGTTACATGGATATTTTGCCGGTAAATATGGCGAATACGGCCCATACAGTAGGCCTAATTTGTGGCTGCTTGTTTGCGTGGTTGTTATCTAAATATGCCAAGAAGAGCCACGCTGATGAATAATGATGTCGCTGTTTTTGGCTCGCAAACAGCGCCATCACTTAGCTTTGATGATACAAGTATTTGGTAAATATCACGTCTTTGATGGCCTCTGATCCTGTTTCCTTAAGCATCAACACTTTGAGTTTTTCCAAGCAAAGCCTACGTATATCTTCTCGTCCAGTGAGGGACTTAATTTTTTCTTCTGCTTGGCGGCCAATTAACTCTATGGCTGCGGCTCTTAGCAGTGGTGAATGATGCTCAGCTGCTTCAAGGTATTCCGCATCTTCGAGCATCAATTCAATGCTGATCCTGACAAAGCCAAGGTTTCTTGCATTGGCGCTTAGATAATTTGTCACTATGTCAGGCTCTAGGCTAAAGTAAGCATAATTTTTTATGGGCGTTTCCTGAGCCAATACCTTGGGTTGATAAGAGAAAAGCAGCATTAAGCTGGTAATGATCAACATGGTTTTATTCATAGTTATGTCTAGCCTGTTCGTTTTCTTGAGGTTAGTTTATCAATATTTTACGCCAAATATAAATCAAATTTAGTGACTTTAGTCTTTGTCAGGCAATTGTTACTATAGATATAGGTTAATTTTTTATGGGATACAGTCTAATTTGTCTTATACCTTTCCCTTAGGCATTCCATCATTGTGGGCCGCGCCTACACAATTTGAGATAACCGATCAATATCTAAAGAACTGGTTACTCGACAAGGGATCGCTAACCGAAAGGTTACAATCTCACTCTAGTGACTTTCGGCTGCAGCTTCTAGGTCAAAGGCCCGGGCAGATCAGTCTCGAAGAGTCTCAACAACTGGGGCTCTTAACCAAAGATTGCCATCAACAGCAATGGCAAATTCGCGAAGTATTATTGTGGGGCGATAACCAGCCTTGGGTGTTTGCCCGTTCAATTATTCCGCAAGCCTTGTGTGATAAAGATTTTCTGGATCTTAACGATAAACCATTAGGGCAATTAATTTTTAATGATCGCAGATTTAAACGCTTGCCGTTCCAAGTGACACATATGTCAGACAGCCTCAACTTCCTTGCGCAGTTAAATATTGAAGAGCGTCAGGATATTTGGGGCCGTCGCTCAACGTTTGGTTTTAAGGATCTGACTATGCTCATATCAGAGGTGTTTTTACCTGAAGCGCCGGCCTATAGTGGGCAAAGTGAAACAAATGAATAAACAGCCCGGCTCAAGGCCGCTCACTGCTCAGTTGGATGCTTATTGGCGGTTAATGCGTGCAGATAAACCTATAGGTATTTACTTGCTGTTGTGGCCTTGTATATGGGCCTTATGGATAGCTGCGTCTGGTACACCTGATCTGTATATTGTGATGATCTTTGTGTGTGGTGTGGTCGTTATGCGTTCAGCGGGTTGTGTTATCAATGATTATGCTGATCGCCACGTGGATGGTGAGGTTAAACGCACCGTGAACCGGCCATTAGTGACAGGTGAAGTGACAGAAAGACAAGCATTAACATTATTTTTCGTATTGCTTGGCTGCGCACTTTTATTGGTGTTATTACTGAATTGGCAGACCCTTCTTATGTCTTTGGTCGGTGTGCTGTTAGCCACGGTCTATCCATTTATGAAGCGCTATACCCATTTTCCTCAAGTCGTATTAGGGGCTGCCTTTGGTTGGTCTATACCTATGGTATTTGTGGCCACCGAACAAGGGCTAACTTGGGTTGTGTGGGCCCTATATTTGGCCACACTCTGTTGGACAGTGGCTTATGATACTCAGTATGCCATGGTCGACAAAGAGGACGATATTCAAGTGGGTGTGAAATCAACTGCCATTTTCTTTGGTCTATACGATAGGTTGTGTATTGGCCTACTCCAATTAACCTGCTTAGTGCTATTACTGCTGGTGGCAAAGCAGTTAGATTTCACTTGGCCTTTTTATCTGGCTATGGCTGTGGGTTGTGGGTTGTTTGTGTACCAACAATGGTTGATTAGAGATAGAGAGCAGCGTTTGTGTTTTAAAGCTTTCTTGCATAATCACTATTTTGGCTTGGTATTAGCACTGGGCATTGTTGGACATTATTTATTAGGATCGATTTAAGGGGAAATTAATGAGTGGATTTATAGGAGGGATTTGTGGACCAGCAAAATCCCTGATGTCGCAATTTGGCTATTCCATAAAGTTTACTTTGGTCAGTATTATTATGATTAGCCCCTTGATTGTCAGTCTGGTATTTCTGCAATACGAATTTGGTGATGATATTCGATTTACCAAAAAAGAAAAACAAGGTCTGGAGTTGATCAAGATCGCACAGAATGAGCTGTTGGTCATCGCATCAGCCATTATGCAGGGTCAATCTGACTTACAGTTAACTAGCCAATTTGACTCATTAGGGCCGCAGATATCCAAACACTATCATCCTGCAGTGACTAAAGGTGTGGCAAAGTATCAAGAGACTATAAATAGCCAAGACCCGGTTGCCAGTTTCTTGCAGTTATCCGCACTAATGCAAAATATTGCCGACCATAGCAACCTAGAATTAGATCTCGCTTTGGAGACCAGTTATCTGATTTCCACTTTGGTTCAGCGACTGCCTAACTTACAATTTCAAGTAGTAGAAACACTTAATCTAGCCAGACAAGTGACACAGGCCGGCCGGTTCACCCCTGAATCTTACATTGACTTGTCCAACGCCAATCAAAAATTACCCCTATTGATCAGCCAAACTGCGCAAAGCTTACAGGTCAGCTTTGACGCAAACCGTTTGATTAGTACAAGTTTAAGAGAGCGCTGGCTAACCCTAGAGAATAATTTGAGAGCGCTGCAAAATACTGTGCAAAAAGACATACTTGATCCCGACGATATCCAACTTTCTGCAGGCCAAATCAAAGGCCAAGGCACCATTACCGGTGAACTCATTACTGAATTCGCCAATCTGGTGACGCCGCAGCTGGGTGCCTTATTACAGTTACGGATCGACGAGGCCAGTTTTAAAAAGAATGTGGTTTTGAGTGTGTCATTTATAGCGGTGCTGCTGGCGATTTACTTATTTATTGGCATGTATTTATCCGTAATAGAAAATATTAATCGTGTCACCAAAGCGGTGCATGCAATAGCCGATGGAGATTTAAGTGCTAGGGTTGACGTCATAGGCAAAGATGAAATGCGTATCATTGCCAAGGACATGAATCATATGACTGAAAACTTACAGCAATTGGTGGCAAGGATCGATCAGTCCATAGATACACTGGGCCAATCGGCGAATAGTTTAAAAACCGTCACTGAACAAACCATTCAAGGAGTGGGTCAGCAAAAAACTGGCACCCAAGCTATCGTCAGCTCTATGGCAGATATGACCAGCGCCGCGGCTATGGTCGACCAGAACTCTGAAGTCGCGTTTAACGCTGCGATTGATGCAGATAAAGAAGCCCAACTTGGCATGCAGTTGGTGGGTGTATTACAGTCTGTGATGGGCGATATGCAAGATGAGTCCAGCCGTTCACAAGATGCTTTAGAGCGCTTAGTTAAAGATAGCAAGGATATCGGTCAGGTCTCTACCGCTATTAATGAAATTGCCGAACAAACCAATCTATTAGCACTTAACGCTGCTATAGAGGCGGCACGAGCCGGTGAACAGGGCAGGGGTTTTGCTGTAGTAGCAGACGAAGTCAGGACCCTGGCTAAACGTACTCAAGATCAAACCAGTCAGATCCATGAAATTATTACTAATATCCAACAGGCCACCCAAGACACGAAAACCAGTATGGAGCAAAGTCGCCAGCAGATGAATGTTAGCGTTCAAGAAGCGACCACTGTGGGTGATGCTTTGCAGCGGATCTCTTTGGTCATTACCACTATTAATGATATGAGTAGCGAGATTTCAAAATCTGCTGCCGCTCAATCCAATGTCACCCATAATGTGGCCCATAAGGTAGAAGATATCGCGAATATTTCCGAGTCCACTTTAGCCGGTGCCATCAACACAGGACAGTCTGCGGATAGCTTGTTGGCAGTAGTCAAAACCTTAAGCAATGAATTAGCCCTGTTGCAAAAAGGCCGTTAAGGTTGGCTAACCATCACCAAGGCTTGGGGAGCTAACAACAGCAAACCGTTACTTGCCGATCATCCAAGGGTAAAAGCCATAACATCATTTATTGATGGCGTTTTCCAACTCGCTGACTTTCGCTTCTAGGGCCTGAAGTTTTTCCCGGGTGCGGCTCAGCACCTGACTTTGTATGTCAAACTCCTCACGACTGACAAAATCCAAACGACTAATTTGTGATTGTAAGACCTGTTTAACTTTCGCTTCGGCTTCTCCTGCCATGCTTTTCACGCCTGGTGGCACTGCCGCACTTAACTGTTTGGCTATTTCTTCTAGTTTCTTTGGATCTAGCATAGGTGTCCTTATAGATTGATGACTAGGGCTAAGTGGATTTACCTAGTATTCGTGATTTTATGATCCTACTAAATATCTGCATATTCAGCTAGCAAATAAACCCCCTAATCCACACCCACTGCCACAGATAATGGACTGTATGTAAACAATCCCGAGTCAGGATATTGACCTGGACTGTGCCCTAATCCGATTAGGCTGCGGCGGTTGCTTATATTTAGGTTGTTTGCGCCATGCTAATTCCTTACAATCCTGTGCCATTTAACTTGTCACAAAGTGCCTTATGAAACTGAACGCTGGTCAGAATGAAGCCGTTAAATTTATTTCTGGACCTTGTTTAGTGTTGGCGGGAGCCGGCAGCGGCAAAACTCGAGTCATCACCACCAAAATAGCTTACCTAGTTAGAGAATGTGAGCTTCCAGCAAGGTATATTGCCGCTGTGACTTTCACCAATAAAGCCGCTCGAGAAATGAAAGAACGGGTTGCCCAAACCTTAGGTAAAAAAGAGGCCCGTGGTCTTAAAGTTTCAACTTTTCACACCTTAGGCTTAAATATCATTAAATCAGAGGTGAAAACCTTAGGCCTTAAGCCCGGTTTTTCCCTGTTTGACGACAAAGACAGTATGGCTTTGTTGAAAGATTTGACTGAGGTTGAGTTTGATGGTGATAAAGAACAGCTTTCGTCATTACAAAATTGTATTTCAAATTGGAAAAACGACTTAATCTTACCAGAACAGCTAAAAGATAAGGCATTGCCTCCGCCAGAGCGCGAATTTGCGGAATTTTATCAACGTTATTACAATCACTTGCGGGCCTATAATGCACTGGATTTTGATGATCTAATCTTATTGCCCACCTTGTTGTTAAAATTAAACGAAAAAGTCAGGCAAAAATGGCAAAACAAAATTCGCTACCTACTGGTGGACGAATATCAAGATACGAATACCAGTCAATATGAACTGGTGCGCTTATTAGTCGGGGAGCGAGCTAGGTTCACTGTGGTGGGAGATGACGATCAATCGATTTATTCTTGGCGTGGCGCTAGACCGCAAAACTTGGTGTTGTTACAAACAGACTTTCCTAAATTAAAAGTGGTGAAGCTCGAGCAAAATTACCGATCTTCTGAGCGTATTTTGCACTGCGCCAATATCTTGATCCAAAATAATCCCCATGTCTTCGAGAAAAAGCTGTTTTCAGAGCTGGGGTATGGAGAGCCTCTACAGGTGATCACCGCCAAAAATGAAGAGAATGAAGCTGAGCGCGTGGTGGCGGAGCTGATGGCTCATAAGTTTATGCAAGGCACTCACTACAAAGACTACGCCATATTATATCGAGGCAACTTTCAATCGAGAGTCTTTGAAAAGGTGCTGATGAGCAACCGTATTCCTTATAAAATAAGCGGCGGAATGTCATTTTTTGGACGTACCGAAGTAAAAGATATTATGGCCTATTTACGTCTATTGGTGAATCAAGATGACGATAACGCCATGTTGAGAGTGATTAACACTCCCACCCGCGGCATTGGTCGGGTGAGCTTAGAAAAACTCGGTAATTTGGCCAATCGAAATCAAAGTTCTTTATTTGCCGCGGCATTCTCACCTTACTTACAAGACGTTTTGACAGGCAAGCCCTTGGTGGCAGTGGAGCAATTCAGTCGCTGGATAGTGGAGTTGTCTGACAGTGCAGTGAGAAGTGATGCTAACGCCACCATTAGAGATATGATTAAAGCTATGGGCTATGAAGAGTGGCTATATGAGTCTAGCACCAGTCCAAAAGCGGCTGAAATGGCAATGGCCAATATTAGCACCCTCTTCGGTTGGATCAGTAATATGCTAGAAGGCAGTGAATTAGATCCTCCCATGAGCTTACAAGAGGTAGTGAACCGCTTGATACTGCGAGATATGATGGAAAGAGGGGAAGACGCCGAAGAAACCGATCAAGTGCAGCTAATGACACTACACGCCTCTAAAGGGCTAGAGTTTCCCTATGTATTTATAGTGGGTATGGAGGAAGGACTGTTACCCCACCAAAGCAGTATCGATGAGGATAACATCGACGAGGAAAGACGCTTAACTTATGTGGGTATCACCCGAGCGCAAAAAGTATTGTTTATGACCCTGGTCAAGGAGCGTCGCCAATATGGTGAGGTACTAAACCCCCAACCTAGTCGATTTTTATATGAATTGCCCCAAGATGATCTCGTTTGGGAGCACAAGAAACCCAAAGTGTCGGCCCAAGAACGGCAACAAAAATCTCAGGTGGGTATCGCTAATTTACGTAATATGATGAATAAAAAATAACAGTAGTGAGATTAGATAGCAGGCTTGGTTTGGTGCTGATTAAGCGTTATGATTTCAGACTTCTGTAGGTATTTGCCTTGACCAAATTCACACCCTGCCGCCAATAAGGCTTGATGCTGCTCTGCCGTGGCGATCCCCTCAGCAATTAGCTTGAACTTTAAATGTTCAGAAATAGATAACACCGATTGAATCAACTTAAGGTTACGTTCGGAGCTTGGTAAGGTTTTGATAAAACTATGATCCATTTTTACATAGTCAAAGGGGTAGGAGTACAAATAGCTTAGGGAGGCTAAGCCGCTGCCAAAATTATCCAGCACTAAGGTGATGCCCGCTTTTTTAAGGGTCTCTATGGCGGGCAAGAAGGATTCGGAACTCAGGTTCAAGGCATTTTCATCATATTCAATGACCAACTTTTTCGGATCCACTCCTTTGGCTAACAATTGATCAATCAACTGCTGGGCTAAGGACTGCTGCCTAAGGTGATAAATAGATAGGTTGATAGCGATTAACTTCTGTTGTTCAAGTTTGCTACCTTTTTGCCAATTCAATAAGATAGTACATGCCTTATTAAGCATGAATTGATCGATTTCTACTGTTAGTCCACAGTGCTCGGCAATCTGCCAAAACTGCTCGCGCTGTACCCTACCCATATTTGAGTGTTCCCAACGAATATAACACTCATCATACAAGGGTTGCTGGGTAAGTAATGAAAATATGGGTTGGGCAAAACTATCAAAGGCGGCTGTGTCCAATGTTTTCCTGAATTCACCTTCTATTTCTAACTCATCCAGCAGTTTTTCGCGCATGGTTTTATCAAAAATAACGTAACGTCCGCGGCCCAATGACTTGGCATGGTACATGGCCGCATCGGCATCCCTCACCACTTCTTCTGCTGTTTGATGATTTTTTTCAAGGTAAGCAATGCCAATGCTTGCCCCAGAGTAAATTTCTTTGTTGTCTATAGTAAAGGGCTTGGCAATAGAGCTTATGATCCGTGACGAAATTTCTTCGATGTCCTTGCTTGATTCAAAACTGTCAAACAACACCAGAAACTCATCACCCCCTAAGCGCGCCAGTAGATCATATCCTCTGATACAGGCGTCTATTCGACTGGCGACTTCTCTTAAAAAATGATCGCCAGCTAAATGTCCCACTGAGTCATTGATTTGTTTGAACCTGTCTAGATCGATAAATATAACCGCAAAATTGTGGTTTCTAAAACGTTTCTTATTTGCCAGTGCCAGTTCTAAGCGGCTGTTAAACAATACCCTGTTTGCCAAACCTGTGAGCCCATCATGGTGGGCATCATGCTCTAACTGCAATTGTGCTTGTTGACGCTCTTCAATTTGTCGTTGTAAAAATACGTTAGTGGCACGCAACTCTTCGGTACGATCCTTTACTTCAGAGGCTAAGCGTTGATTATAGGCAAGGATGGCATCTGAAGATTGTTTGCGTCCTAGTGATTCAGCAATATGGTGAGAAACAAAACGTAAAAATTCTAAGTCTTTAACATTATATTTTTTTTCTTCGCCATAACTTTGAACGGCGATCACCCCTTTTATTTTGTTGTCGACAATGAGTGGGGCGCCAATCCATGAGTTGGCTTTAGCCTGAATGTTGTCTGTAACAGACTTAGATAGTTCGTGTTGTTCATATAATGCGTACGCTGATGACGCATCTATTAAGGCTGCTTTGCCATGACGGATAACATATTCGGTCAAGCCTGAACCCATAGTTCGGGCTTTAATTTCGGCTTGCTGCAAATCTTTGTAATAGGGGAAATGTAATAACTGGGTTTCGTCATCTATTATGGCAATGTAACAGTTAGGTGCACCGATCAGCCGCGCTAAAATGTCGTGTATGGCGGCATAAAAACTATCGGTGTCACGATCACTAGCAGCCACAGATAATTCGGATATTTCAAATAAGGCGTATTGTAATAACTCGGCTTTTTGCCGTTCACTGATTTCCTCTTGTAACTCTTCATTAATCTGGCGTAATTGTTTAGTACGCTGACGAATGGTTTGTTCCGTTAGCTCACGACTTGTGACTCTATCCACACAATTAACAATGTGCTGAGAGATGAACAGTAACACTTCAAGATCATCATCCGTATAACGAATAGAGTCATCATAACTTTGCACTACCATGGCCCCTATCACTTGCGAGCCTCGTTTTAATGGCACCCCAATCCAGTCCACAGGACTGGCGCCCAAATGTTTCACCGACAGCTCGTTCAGGCGTTGTGCAAAGGTTTCTTGGGTTAAAAATAAATGTTCACCGCTGCGCAATACATAACCCGTTATGCTGTTTTTTAAATCATCCGCCGATACTTGACTGACCATCTGCTCATCAAATTTATCCACAAAATAAACAAAATCTATCAGCTCTTGCTGTTCTTCATAAAAAGCCACTAAAAAATTTTGTGCGGGTATAAAACTGCCAATGATATCGTGAATTGACGCATAAAGGTTGGAGGGAACATAAATTGAACTGGCTAATTCTGATATCTTAAATAAGGCTTTTTGAATGGTCTCAGAGCGCTTATACTTCTCAGTCACCTGTTGCAGCTGCGGGACTAACTCACGCAGCTCTTCAAGAGTCAAATCGGGCGTATTATTCTCGGCAGTCATTAATTCAGATAATACTTCTTAAAGTGGCGGGTTTAATCCATTGTACAAGAGTGTAAAAGCAACATAAGGCCAGTTCTATGGCCTTGTATTGATCAGCTACTGTGCTAAATACCTTCTATCATGTACTCAATAGCGGCTTTGATATCATCATCTGAACAATTACTACAAGTCCCCATCGCTGGCATACTACCTATGCCATTAATGGCATTTTGCCAAACCACATCGAACGTTTTTTCCATACGTGGTCTCCAATCATCTGCATCTTGCAATTTAGGTGCGTTGAGCACACCTACATTGTGACAAGCACCACAGGCAGTGGCATAGATATCTTCACCTGATCTGGGGCCAGTGGACGCCACAGCCGCTTGTGCGCCGGCAACATGAACTTGGCCAATAGGCTGTATACGTGCCTTAATTTCATCATCGGTCATTTCTTGTGTTTGAGCACTAAAGACACTAAAGATACCCACAAAAATACATAAAAAGGCTTTAACTTTCACAAAAACTCTCCCAATTGGCTTGCCGTTGGCATAAAAATCTCCGACAGATTATAACGACTAATGCTTCGTGAACAACTGTTTAGCACATATTTTCTTGTTTATTTAGCTAAATGTGCAGCACAGTACTGGTTGTGCTATTAATTACTTACCAGGGTTACTCATCTGGGCCTCTTGGGCAAACAACAGTGCACCGTATTCTGGTGAGGCGCTGGGTTCCACAATAAGTCCTTTATATTCAGGCTTAAGCCAGTCTTGTATATGCGGCGCCACGCCTCCTACAAAAGAGATGACAGTGTTGCCCGAGTCGACAAATTTTTGTAGCACTGTGTTAATAAAAGCCGCACCTGATGTAAGTATGTCGATGGCAACTTGGTCCCCAGCCTGAGCATGGCTAAAAACTAATGGTGCAAAGGTGGCAAACTGATCGGCTGAGCCATTATGCATTCGCTGAGCTAGGCTTAAGATACTTTCCTCGGCTAACACCTCTTTGGTTAAAGAGGTGGGGGGCCCTACACCATCAAAATCGAGCAGTACCGCCTTGATTAATTCTAGCCCACACCAACTGCCACTGCATACCGCGTTGGTGGGAAAACCATAACCGCCTATGGCCTGCTGTTTATCAGTCACTATACCTAGCGCACTAAAACCTGTGCCTAAGATAATCACAGCACCGTCTTTGCCTAAGTGTGCTCCCAATAAAGCCACGTGAATGTCTGTGGTCAAATGTAAGGCCAAAAATGGGTGTTGCCATTGTTGCATGTCATCAACAACACGAGGCAAATGTAAGCCGGCTAATCCTGCTCCCACCACCAACTGGTCTAAGTTGCAATGCAGTTGTGCATCCTCTAAGGCTAAGGCTACCGCAGCCAAAATAGAATCTTGAGCTAAGTGTAAATGATTGGCTGGATTAGCAGGACCGCTGATACCACGGCCCAGTAGATGATTAGCCGTGTCATAAATATTCGCCCTGCAGTAAGTGCCTCCTCCATCTATACCTACAAAATATCGGGTGGGGTGATCTGTTTTTGAAATTGTATCGGTGCTAGACATAAAACTCGTTGTTCGGCCTTGTTAAATTGTTAAATTGTAAATATGTTAAGATAGCATCATTAGCGCAGCTGATAACTTAGCATTGTCTGTTAAAGTAATAGCGTTTAGTTGCATGCCCTTTATATTGACCCGAACACAAGATGCTGGTCACTCACACATATTTTATTTCATTTATTTTGGGAGTTGCAATGAAGAATGTAAAACAATATTTGGTCCTAGGCCTATCAATTATGTTAATAGGCCCATCTTGGGCCCAAGAACCTGTGATGCAGCTAGCAGTCAGTCAGCAACAGTATCAGCCCACTTTAGTGGCAACAGGCATAGACATACCTTGGGGTATGGCGTGGTTAGATGAAAACACCTTTTTAGTTTCAGACCGAAAAGGCGAGTTACGTATGATCAGTAACGGTCAACTACTAGATCAAAAAATTCAGGGTTTACCTGATATCTATGCCCAAGGTCAAGGCGGGCTGCTGGATATTGAAGTGGATCCTAACTACCAGCAAAATAAACTAATATATTTTTCTTATGCGGGCACAGAAGGAGAAGGTGAGGGAGCGCATACTTCGATAATGCGCGCCAAACTAGAAGGTATGCAGCTAACCCAGAGCACACTTTTGTTTGAAGGTGGTCCTAATACAACTAAGGGCCAGCATTATGGCAGTCGAATAGAGTTTGATAAGCTTGGCTATTTATATTTTTCTATCGGAGACCGAGGCGCAAGGGAGGTGAACCCCCAACGCTTAGATCGTGATGCGGGTAAAATTCATCGCATCAACAGCGATGGCAGTATTCCACAAGACAATCCTTTTATTGATCAAGAAAATGCCAATGCATCCGTTTATTCATTCGGTCATCGTAACCCACAAGGCATGGCTAAACACCCTGTTACCGGTAAGATTTGGACCCATGAACATGGGCCGAAAGGCGGAGACGAAATCAACATTATTCAGCCAGGAGCCAATTATGGCTGGCCGGTGATCACTTATGGAGTGAATTACAGTGGCACCTCTATTACTGATAAAACCGAACAAAGCGGCATGCAACAACCCGCTTGGTATTGGGATCCGTCCATCGCCCCCTCAGGTATGGCTTTTGTGACCAGTGAACGTTATCCACATTGGCAAGGAAAAGTGATAGTAGGATCCCTTAAATTTGCCCATCTAGTGGCCCTAGAATTGGAGGGTGACAAAGTAAAAAGCCAAGAAAAACTTTTTGCTGGCATTGGCCGGGTGCGTAATGTGAAACAAGGCGCAGATGGCTATTTATATGTGGCCACTGACGGTGGCGGGATCTTTAAGATAGAGCCTGTTGCACAGCCGTAATCTGTTGAGCGGGTGATCCATCAAGCATCAAGGCCAGTCTCTGAACTGGCCTTTTTTATGGCAAGAATAGCCGCATAAGTGTGGTTTACATCATTGGCTGCGGATGATCCGCTGCCGTTATGACTCAGATATTATAGTTTAGCTTACTTAATAGGCTACTGGTTTTGTCTTTGTCTAAAGGCTTGCCTAACAGAAATCCTTGCATCCTATCGAGTCCTAGTTTTTTGCACAAGATGTACTGCTGTTCAGTTTCGATCCCTTCAGCGACTACCACGAACTCTAATTTTCCAAGCATCAGGGCAAGGGCTTCAAAGACTTTGCGGTGTTTCTGCGAGCTGTTATCCGTTGTTTGCATGCTTTTATCCAATTTAACAATGTCGATTGGATATTCCATTAGATTTGCCAAAGATGAGAACCCCACACCAAAATCATCTAAGGCAATGTGGAATCCTTTCTCAGACAGAATACCCAATATCTGAGCTATCTTTTTGTTGTCTTTAATGAGTGCCATCTCTGTTATCTCTAAAATAACCCTACTAGGGTGCACATCAAACTCTTGGGTTATTTGAGATAAATAGGATACCAATTCATTGTCTTGCAATTGAATTGGCGAGAGATTAATCG
Source organism: Paraglaciecola sp. (assembly GCA_034111785.1). Taxonomy (GTDB): domain Bacteria; phylum Pseudomonadota; class Gammaproteobacteria; order Enterobacterales; family Alteromonadaceae; genus Paraglaciecola. Next base: position 54,113 of record JAWUWP010000049.1, on the reverse strand, counting down.
ACATGGTTAGATCTGGGTGCACTGTAGTGTGCCACTGTGATAATTGCTCAATGGAGGTCTTAATTACCCAATGGTCGATGCGGCTGATCAACCTACTTTCTTCCGCTATTGGAATAAACTCATTGGGCACGTACATGTGCTCGGTCTCGGGCCATCGTATCAGCGCCTCAAACCCAGATGGATTTTGGCTTTGGGAAGAAAATATCGGCTGATAGAAAAGCCTAAAGGCAGAGGTGTCTAGAATGTGATTGATGGCATCGCGGATACTATAACGTCTATTAAATTCTGTCTGATAATGGGCTTGGTAGAAACTCACACTGTTTTTGCCGCTTTGTTTCGAACGATACATGGCGATATCCGCACATTTAAGCAAATCTTTTGCATCGATTGAGTCGGCTGGACACAATGCCGCGCCAATACTCACCCCACAGATTACTTCCTGATCATCGATAATAAAAGGCGCTTTAAAGGCATCAAGAATACGGTTGGCAATAGGGCTGACTTCATTGGGCGAGGAAATATTGCCGAAAATGACCGCAAATTCATCACCGCCCAACCTAGCAAAGCCTTCATTACTGCGCAAACACAGCTGAACTCTATTCACAGACTCTACCAACACCTTATCACCGGCGTCATGGCCCATGGTATCGTTGATATGTTTAAAATTGTCCAAATCTAAGGCCAGCAATGCAACATTGTGTTGTGTGCGCTTGTTGCTGGCAATCATCACTTTGAGTGATTCTTCGAAGTGATAACGGTTGGATAGGCCGGTCAATGGATCTTTCTCAGCCATCTTTTTCACTGTTAGGTAACTTTCATGCATGCGCTGCTCGATCTCGAAACGCTTGTGGGCATGAATAATGGCTTTTTCTAGCTTTTTTTGGGTTATTTCATTTTTAGACAGAAAATCTTGGGCGCCAGCTTCGATGCAATTTAGGGCCAGTGATTGATCTTCAGAAGCACTGATTATAATAATAGCGGTATTGCCTATATCCGGCTTAGCGCGCAATTCGATGACCATTTCAATCCCGTCGGCTCCCGGCATTTTATAGTCCAGTAGGATCACATCAAAATGTGTTGTACGTAGTGCTTCCAAGCCTTCGGCCACCGAGCTGGATTCGTGGATTTCATAAAATGAATTGCTAGACGAGTTCAGTGCCCTTTTGACAATCCGCCTGTCAACTATGTCATCATCCACAATCAATATTTTCATTTATAGTCCTTTATTTTGGAAACCACCATCGGCTAAAATTTCATGTTCGGTGTCTAGATATTATGTATTTATACTTTTTGTTTTGGCCAAAATATATTGAATGTTGTACCTAGCTTGCCGTCTGACTCTATCTCAACTTTTCCAGAAAATTGGTTTAAATGTTTAATCACAACAGACAGCCCTAGGCCGGTTCCTTCCACTTCATCCCGGGATTTGAGTGTTTGGAATAGCTGGAACACCCGGTCAAAGTACCTCGGCTCTATGCCCGGTCCATTATCGGCAACACTAATAATATAGTAGTGGCGGTTAGTCTTCATGGTGACATTAATGACCCCATCTGGCTTGTCGTTGTGCTTGATCGCGTTGCCAACAATATTTAACATCACTGTTTTAAAGGGAATGGATGGCACCACAAGGTTTACGTCTTGCACATTCAGGGCGAACTCCTTGGGTAAGTCTAATAATGGGCTAATATCCTCGAATAACTTAAGCATGCTCATTTCGACAACAGTGATATCCTCACGGCCAATCTTGGCAAAACTTAACAAGTCCTCCAAAAGGGAGTGCATTCTATTGGCTCGGCTAACCACTAAAAGTAAGTTATCTAATGATTCTTCTGGCAGAATATCTCGGCAGTCTTCCTCGATCCATTCCAACAATCGTCTAATGGCATTTAGGGGGGCTTTTAAATCATGTGATGCAATACTGGTAAAGTCGTCGAGGTCGTTATTGGCTTTTTTGAGCTGGCGGATCAGGCCTTCTTTTTCGGTAATATCTCGGCAAATACCTAAAATGTAGACATGGCCTGTTTCATCTGTAAAACGACTTTTGATGGTTTCCACTATCATCCTACTGCCATCAGGCATATGCAGGTCTTCGGTGATAATGCTCTCGCCATGCTCAAAGGCCAATTTGTCGTGCTTTAAAAAGATGTCTGCTTCTTTTTCTTCATACTCTTCAATAGTGGTGTAGCCGATAATCTTGTCTTGTTTATCCTTTGGGTACAGAGCAATAAACGCCGCATTGGCGTATACGATCTTAAAATCGACATCCTTAACAAAAATCCAATCTTTATTGTGTAGAGAAATAAGTTGTTGTAACTCTACGGATTTAGCCGCTTCAAATATATGCCTATTCTGTAAAAGATGATTGCTTATATCTCTTTTAATGACCTGCAGAATACTCTGTTCTTTGTCGGTTAGTGACTGATGAGTCTGCCGGTAAAACTCTATATAGCCAAAGGGCAATCCCGAAGGCAATGAAATAGGGGATACAAGATGAAATGTGCCTTGGTCGCCAGTCGGGTTTTTATCCGACTCGTGCTCGACAAAGCCCAGCATCTGGCCCCTTTGTGCTATCAGTATCGACGACTGTGGGAAGGTGCCGAATATACGACAACCTTGGGCCTCGAAAATCGTTAATATCAGGTCACAGATATTGTCTAAGTTGAGCTTAATGTCGTTATTGAGATCTAACTCCCAGTCTTTGCCGTTACTATTGAGACTGGGTTGACCTAAGTAATTCTCTATGTCTGACATTACTGCTCCTTTTATTTAAAGTACATGGCTATCGAAGTGACTGTATCCTTTGTTCCAGAAACTCCCTAGTTAGCTCACCCTTAACGATAAAACCCTGAACAAAATCGAATTCTGAAGCCCGCTCTTTGTCTTCCTTTTTTTCTGAAGAGGAATACATGCTGACTACTATTGAGGCTAATTCGTTTCGCGTTCTCATTTTTGCGAATTTTTCGAGAAAATCGAAGCCATTAACTTTGGGCATATTGATATCCAGAAAGATAATCACTGGGGGGAATTCGTTGGGATATAAGGCCCTATTTTTATCATAATCATTCAGGAACTCTAATGCCGTTGAACCATCATCCTTTTCAATAACACTTTCCACGCCTAGTTCTTTTAACTGACGTTTTAGGATATATCTGTCTAATTCGCTGTCGTCTACTATCAGTACATTAATCTGTCTCATAGGGTGTTCAGCTTGGGAATAGTGATCACAAATGTGGTCCCCCCCTTTGAAGTGTTCATGGTGATCTTTCCTTGTAGATAATCTACGTGTTTTTTTACAATGGCTAAACCCAGACCTGAACCAAAACTGAGCTTGGGATGGAATCTTTTAAACATATGAAAGACTTCCTTATGCCTGTCCTGTGGTATGCCCACGCCATTGTCTGCCACGGTTAATTGATAAGTATCAGGCAATTCATTAGCCATTACCCTGACATAAGGCAATTCATGTTTTGTCTGGTCTTTGTACTTCATTGAATTTGAAATCAAGTTTTCTAATATTTGAGTGATACGCGTCTTGTCACTAAAGAGCGGGCATTCTAGCTCTCGCAATACCAAGCAGTCTGATAAGATAGCGGAGGCTGATAAACCCTGTTGAATGTCGTCCATTACCTGATCAAGATTGATATCGCAGTAATGCGGTTCAAGTGAATCGGCCTCTGTGAGCGACAAAATACTCACAACCAAGTCCTCCAGCTTTTCCATCTGAGCATGAATTCGATGGGTATCTGCAATGGCGTTGTCAATCTCGCCCGCTTGTATATCTTTTATGATGAAACGGGTTAACAGTTTAGAGGCGGTTAAGGGGGCTTTTAAATCGTGTGATGTACGATAGGCAAACTGCGCTAGCTCGCTATTCGCCCGGGTAAGACTTTCGGTCCGTTGCTCCACTGATTTTTCAAGATCTTGATTTATCGCTGTTATCAGTACCTCATTGGCTAAACGTTTTTGGGCAACCTGTAGCAAGGTTTTTAGCTCACCAGAGACGTTTTTACTGATGTCCTCAGCAAAACTCTTTTCATTGTTAGTGCTTTCGAGTAGTGCAATTGCACTGCGAATTGAGCCTGTTATGGTTCTGGACATAAAGATTATAAATAGAATATTAAACAACGAAATGATCACCACTAAGGGGATCATGTTTTTCATCACAAATGATACGGTTTCTGTGATTGGTTTTTCGAAAAGTGCAGAGTTTGTATTAAAAGTCTGGGCTATGATTTTCAACTCTGAGATAAGCATCTCTTGGCTGAGGCTTTGGTTAGCAAATTTAGCTATTGTTAATAATGCCAGATCGGCGTCTTCGATATCTTTTACACAGAGCTCTACAGCGTTGTAGGTGCCAATTTGCTTCATAATAAACTTATTTAGAAAATTAACGCTTTGCAGACAATCAACAGGTTGTTGGCGGATCTTTAGTATTAGCGTCTGTAAGGCAGCCACCTCTATGAATGAATCCTTATCCAGTGATAAAACCCGCTCAGAGAACTGCCCGCTATATTTTAAATGCAGTGAATTGAGCTGGTGAAATTTAGCACCTTTTGAAATTTCAAACACAGACAATAGGGTCAGACTTATTTCAAAAACAGTCAATAATATGATCAGCATTAATTTACTGGATATTTTCATGAAATGCAGCTAGCTCAAAGGAACAAATTTAAAACCATCAACCACTGTATGCAAATTCCACTTTATAATCAATAGGGTCAATATTTTAGTATGATTACTAGGTGTGCACTGTAGCCCGAATTATGTTTGCCCATTGTAAATTGATCCAGCGAAAACCAAACCGTATCTATTGTTGTGCCCAGCCTAGACATTGTGTCTATTGGCCAATAAATTTTTCCGCTAAAAATCAAAAAAGCCCCGTAATCGCTTACGGGGCTTAATCTGAATATGGTGCCCAGACTCGGAATCGAACCACGGACACGAGGATTTTCAATCCTCTGCTCTACCAACTGAGCTAGCTGGGCATCAACTCAACGCTTCTTGTCTTTACAGACAGTCCCTGCTTCGTTGTGGGTGCGTATTAAACGGATTTAAGGCTTTTAAGTCAACCATTTTTTAGCTAATTTTTATTAATTGCTTATAGAATAAGCAAAAAGGCCTAAAAACCTGGGATCTTTATCCTGCCAAAGGCCTCGGGGCTGAAATGGCTTAGCTTTTTGGAGGCACGTAACCTTTAATATCGGGCTCTTTTCCTTCAAACAAGTAAGCTTGCATCTGTTCTTCAAGAAAAGTTCTGGCGGAAGGTTCCATCATATTCAGCTTATTTTCATTGATCAGCATGGTTTGTTTGCTTTGCCATTCTGTCCAAGCTTGTTTGCCAATATTATCAAAAATCTTTTTTCCTAATTCACCGGGGTAAAGTTGAAAGTCTAATCCATCTGTGTCTTGCTGCAGGCGTTGACAAAATACTATTCTGCTCATGATATTCCGTTTATTGCTGATTGATCGTTAGAGTTGCCTGATTGTACTAAATAGTTTGTTAGTTGGCGCGGCTAATCCCACATTTTGTGGATTGTTTAGGTCAAACCACCTATGACTGTCTTCCATCACCTGACCCACCGGGGGCGCTTTTAGATGCAATATAAGGGGTTGAATATCTAAATGAAAATGGCTAAAGGTATGCCTAAAAGATTCTAGCTCTTGATGTTGTACTGGGCCAAATTCCCATATAGCCAGTCGTTCATCTAACTGCTGCTGGTCTGCCACTTCAAACAACCCCCACAATCCTCCCCAAAGCCCTGTTGGTGGACGCTTGTAGACGAACACCTGCTTTTGCCACATAGGCAACAACATAATAGTCGTTCTTATGGGCAGCACTTTTTTGGGTTTTTTATGAGGTATTTCGCCTTGACGGCCCTGGACAAAGGCCAAACAGTTATTTTTTATAGGGCACTCTTCACATCGAGGGCGACTGCGTGTGCAAAGTGTGGCGCCCATGTCCATCATGGCCTGGGTATAATCATCTGTTCTTATATTGGGAGTTAATTGGTCGGCGAATTGCCAAAGTAAGGTTTCGACTTTTTTATTGCCTGGCCACCCTTCAACGGCAAAATATCGTGTCAGTACCCGTTTTACATTGCCATCGAGAATACTGTGACTTTGCCCGCAAGCTAAAGATAAAATGGCACCCGCAGTGGAGCGGCCTATGCCGGGCAAACCAATCAGTTGTTGTAAGTCTTGTGGCAGTTGCCCTTGATGCTGATCTCTTATCTGTTTCGCTGCTTTTTGTAAGTTACGGGCACGGGCGTAATACCCTAGGCCAGTCCAGTGATGTAATACTTCATCTTCAGTCGCATTGGCCAGGCTCAACACATCAGGGAAAGCGTGCATAAAATCCTGGAAATAGCCGATGACTGTTTTGACCTGGGTTTGTTGCAGCATGATTTCAGACACCCATACCGAGTAAGGGCTTTTGTTTAGCTGCCATGGTAGATTTTTTCGACCATTAGCATCGAACCAATTTAGTATTTTTTGGCTAAAGCCAGAATTGCCAGTATTTACATTTGTAGCCACAGCGCCCATCAACCTTCTTTTAAAAAGAGCCCATGCTAGGGTATGAAGCAATATGTCTGCAACTGTTACCCAGAAATAATTCAGCTTATTTTGTGCTTGCTGTAATAAACTGGATAATAAGCAGAATTTCCAAATCTAATTTTATTGAGAGCAGCTTGCCTATGGCCCCGTCATTAATACCTACCTTAGAGCAACCCGTAGTATTTTTTCCTGGGACCTTATGTGATGAAAGAATATTTGCCCCTTGTTGGCAACATGTACATATTAACCAACGGGCTTTTGTGCCCTTGCAATGGGCTGAAAACTTATCACAAATGTTGATGTTAAGTCAGGATCGATTGGCCTACTTTAGCCAACCTGTGCATCTGGTGGGATACTCTATGGGTGGCTATATTGCCGCGCTAACCGCACTGCAACACCCTGAAATGGTTGCCTCTGTTACCTTAATCGCCAGTGCGTGTAACGCTTTACCTGCGCCACAGTTAACGCAAACAGAGCAGGTGCTTACATTGATCCAACAGAAAAAGTATATGGGTGTCACAGATACATATCTATCTAGTCTTTTTTATCCAACTAATAGCAACAATACCGCTGCTAAATTGCTGATAAAACAGATGCGGCAAGATTTAGGCTACCCGTCTTTAGCCGCCCAATTACGGGCCACCCATCCCAGGCAAGATCTTATTCCGGGGTTAGCCAAGGCTAACCTGCCTATTCACATTATTGTGGCAGAGCAAGATTGTTTGGTCAGCCAACAAACGGCCATGGCTATGCATAAGGCCTTAGGCAATAGTCAGCTCAGCATTATTCCCGAAGCGGGGCACATGTTACCCCTAGAACAGCCCCAACTATTGGCGGGATCCATAGCCAAATACTTAGGATAGATCAGGACATTTAACTATACAGTCTTGCAATACTGCTGTGTCACAGGATAATGCGCCAGATAATGGCTTAACCGCCACCAGGACCTAAAAATGTTAATACGAGAATTTAAGATGAGTTACCAACAAGAGTCACAACAATGAGTCAGTTTAAATCTGAAGAAGAAGCCGCTGCATCGGGTGTCTATATACGTAAAATCCAAAGTTTTGTGAAAAGAGAAGGCCGTCTAACAGTTGGTCAAGCTAAGGCCATCGAACAACATTGGTCTAGCATGGGTTTAGAGCATCAAAATGGCTTACTCGATTTATCTGCAAGTTTTGTTAGTGATCAACCCGTGGTGCTTGAGATCGGCTTTGGTATGGGTAAGTCCTTAGTGGAGATGGCAGTCAATGAGCCGGATAAAAATTTCATTGGCATTGAAGTGCACCGCCCTGGAGTGGGAGCTTGTTTAGCCGATGCCGTAGAGCAAGGTATAAACAATCTCAAGGTCTATGAACACGACGGGGTAGAAGTCTTGGCTGATTGTGTGGCGGATAACAGTCTAACGCGGGTGCAGTTATTTTTCCCTGATCCTTGGCATAAAACACGACACCACAAGAGACGTATAGTACAAGGGGAGTTTGTGCAAAAATTAAGAGCCAAATTGGCCCTCGGTGGTGTCTTTCATATGGCCACCGACTGGGAAAACTATGCTGAGCATATGTTGGCTGTGATGTTGGATGCTCCAGGTTTTAAAAACCTATCGATTACTGGTGATTATGTGCCGCGTCCAGCACAACGTCCTTTGACTAAGTTTGAGCAGCGAGGCCATAGACTTGGTCACGGCGTGTGGGATTTGATGTTTGAGAGGATTGCTTAATGTTGTCAGCGGCTAGTCAATTATTGATGCGTAATCACGCCACTCTAGCAACGGGAAAATGGTTGTTGGTTAATCCTACTGATAGTGAAATTACCAAGCAAATAGGCAATGCTGATATTTTTGTATTTCATCAATACTTTGATGTCTATCAGGCGAGCCTGACCGAAGGTCAAGAACAACATTTTTTTGGCGCGGCTTATCCCACTGATACTGTGTTTGATGGCGCGGTGATTTATATGCCCAAATCTAAACAACAGGCCAAGATGTTAATAGCCAATGTGGCTGCTTGCATAAAAACTGGCGGTCATATATTGCTGGTGGGGGAAAATAAAAGTGGGGTGAAAAGTGCCGCAACACTTCTAGAGTCGGTCTCAACTCAAGTGAATAAAATAGACTCGGCTCGTCACTGTGCCTTGTTTGCAGCGCAACTAGACAAAGGGGTTAAGGCTTTTGATATCGATCAATGGCAAAGCCAAGTGCGTATCACAGCCGCTGGCCTTACCTATAACGTTTGTTCTTTACCTGGGGTGTTCAATCATGGTTCCTTGGATTTAGGTACCCAACTTTTATTGGAGAACCTGCCTAGCATAACCACAGGTCGTTTGCTCGATTTTGGTTGTGGGGCTGGGATCATTGGCTGTTTCTTAGCCTTAAAGAGCCCAGAGAGTCAGGTGGTGATGAGTGATGTGAGTGCACTAGCAGTGTATTGTGCCCAGCAAAGTGCCAGATTAAATGATCTCGATCTAGAGGTGATTGCGTCCAATGGAATGAGTGATATCAGCGGCAAGTTTTCAGCGGTTTATACTAATCCTCCTTTTCATACCGGTATTCAAACCGACTATTCGGTGACCGAAGACTTTATTCGGCAACTGAACAAATATTCCACCAAAGGCGCCAGCTTAACCTTGGTGGCAAATCGTTTTTTACGTTATTCGGAGCGGTTGGAAAAATGCTATGGTGGAGTGCAATTGATCACACAAAGTACGAAATTTAGCCTTTATCAATGTAGCCGCATCAAATAGATAATGTCGAGGCAGTTGCCGACTCAGTCCCTATTTAATCGAATATTGCAGTTTAAGGATCAAAATGAAAATTTTGTTTGTTGTGTCAGAAGTGGAAGACTTGGTAAAAACAGGTGGTTTAGCAGACGTAGGTAAGTGTCTGCCATTGGCATTAACTGCTTTAGGCCATGAAGTGATTATAGTGCTGCCTTATTATCGCCAGTTAGCCGAAAAATTTGCCGCACAAGACTATTTACCAAGGCAGCATCTACAGGCCGGTTCGCAGTTCTATGACTTTGATGTGAAAAGCTTAAGTCTAGAGGGCGTGCAAGTGCTGGCCGTGGACTATCCTGAATATTTTGATCGTAAAGGTCTGTATGCGGATGATTACCATGCTTACCCAGACAATGCCCAGCGTTTTGCATTTTTTGCTGATGCCGCCTTACATACCGCCAAAGCTGCCAACTTTCAAGCCGATATTGTGCACTGCAATGATTGGCATACTGCTTTGACTCCTTACTTCCTTAAACAAGACAGCAGTGCTTTTTTTGCGGATACTAAGAGTGTCTTGACTATCCATAATGGGGCATATCAAGGGTCTCATGCCTTTAGTGATATTAGGTATTTGCAAAGCCATTATTTGCTGCAGAGTCAACTTGACGGTGACTCCATCAATTTGCTGCGCTTGGGGATCCGCTATGCCGATAAAATTAATGCGGTGAGTCCTAATTATGCGCAAGAATTGTTAAGCCCTTTAGGCTCACATCAACTGTATGACGAATTTCAAAAAAGACGTCAGGATGTATCCGGCATTTTGAATGGTTGTGATTATAGTCAGTGGGATCCAGCACAAGATCCACATATAGTCGAAAACTATCAGCATGATGATTTATCGGGCAAAAAGGCCTGTAAATTGGCATTACAAAAGAGCCTTGGCCTAGACAGAAAAGGCACCATTCCGGTGATCGGTTTAGTGTGTCGTTTAACCGAACAAAAAGGCTTTGGCTTTATTTTACCTATTCTCGAAAAATTACTGCAGCATAAAGTACAAGTGGCCATTATAGGCACTGGCGATCCAAGTATCAGTCAAAGTTTGCGAGACATAGCACAGAAATATCCTAAGAAGTTGGCATTTGTTGAGGATTTCAGTGTCAGTAAAGCCCATATGATTGAAGCTGGTAGCGATTTCTTTTTGATGCCTTCTTTGTTTGAACCTTGTGGGCTAAATCAAATGTATAGCTTAGCCTATGCCACTTTACCTATCGTCAGAGCCGTTGGCGGCTTAAAAGATACTGTGATTGATCTAGCCCAAGATAGACAGCAGGCCACAGGCTTTGTCTTTGATGAGCCGCATAGTCATGCCTTGTTATCTTGTATTCAACGAGCCTTGTTGTTTTATCATGAGGACCCCAAGGAATTTGCCCGTGTGCAGAAGCGTGCCATGCTAACTCGCTTTACCTGGGAGCAAGGCGCGAAGGAATATGTCGCCCTTTACCGAAGTGCGACACAGCAATGAGAATGGTCGGTCGTGTTATGGTTTGGCTTGTGATTGTCACTCACAATAGTTGGGCCTGACCTAGTCAATGTTTGCAGCTGGCTGAAAAACCCTCAGCGGGTGCATAGCTATTGTAAAAAGAGCCAAACTATCGGTCTCTGCCCTTGATGTCACTCAGCATGGAGTGATTGGTCTATGCCTTAGGGATTTTTATGGCATGGCAGGTCCCGCGTCTTAACCCCAGAGTAGCAACCGCAGCAAGGTGCTCAACAAGATATATTGAGCCTATTCAAGTATTAATCTGGGTTTTATCACCTTGGTATATAAGCCATCACAAAAAAGTCAGTGGTTTCCTATATTCTGGTTGAATAACATTATAAACTAGGTATTAGAGTTAGCCATTGTATTGCTTTTTTAAATATGACGTTCAACGTAAAGTTTCTCTCTATCAAGAGTTTGATCACTTGGGGTGCCGCGGCCATTACCTCCATGTTGTTGATTTTTGTGTGCAGTGTGCATCTATATAGTGAAATTACGACTTATAAGCAGGCCCTTAAACAGGACATAACCGTCTTTGCCGATTTTGTCAGCTTAAGTGTTGCGCCGCTTTTGAACGCAGAAAACGGTGACAATATGGCCCGCAGCCTCAGTGCTTTATCTGCTATGGAGGTGATTGAAAATGTGCATATATATCAATTGCTAGAACCTGAAGGGGTGGTGTTTTTTGCCAGTCACAATAAGCTAGGTATCGCCCCAGTCAAAGGCCAATTTGAGCAAGTAGAAGTGTTAACTCAAGCGCAAATTTCTCCGGGAATAGTGGAAATTATGAGACCCATTATTGAGCAGGGAAATCTGCTTGGCTATGTGTATTTGCGGGGTTCCGCCGTGTCGGTTGAAACCTTAATCGATAACGCTATTTATCGGACCTTGGCCATTTTATTTTCCTGTTTAATTATTTGTTTTCTGTTGGTACAACAATTAGAACGTCGGCTAACGGCACCTTTACACGCCCTGATCAACTTAGTGCAACGGATCACCAGACAACGAGATTTTACTAGCCGCGCGGAACATTATGGTATTAAGGAGCTAGATAACTTAAGTTCGGCTTTTAACGGGATGTTGCAGCGTACTCAAGAGCACATGGAGCAGCAGCATAAAGCAGAATCAGAACAAGCTAGACTGAATGCGAGTTTGGAAGTAAAGGTCTATCAACGCACCACTGCTCTAAAAGAAGCGAATGGTGAGTTGATCCAAACCCTAGAACAATTGCACCAATTTCAACGCCAAATGGTGCAAAACGAAAAAATGGCTTCTTTGGGTGATATGGTGGCCGGCGTTGCCCACGAAGTGAATACGCCAATAGGCTTGGGGATCACCGCGTCTAGTATGATGTTAGATAGGCTGAGGGATATGCGTAGCGCGTTTGAGGGCAAGGGACTCAAAGCCAGTATGTTGTCCACATTCATTGTTGAAGGTGAAGAAAATCTCAATATTATTTACCACAACTTACAACGATCCGTGGAATTAATTTCTAGTTTTAAACAAGTGGCGGTGGATCAGTCTACTGAGACCAGTCGAATATTGTTGATTTCAGGCTTAATGGATGACATTTTAATGTCTATGAGGCCTAAGCTTAAAAAGCTAAAACATCAAATCAAGGTAAGCTGTCCAGACACCTTAATGGTGGAATGCAAATCTGGTCCCATCAATCAAATTATGAATAACCTAATTATGAACTCGATAATCCATGGCTTCGAAAGTATTGTCAGTGGCGAAATTCGCATTGATATCTCATTAGTGGATAGTCATATCAACATTGAGTTTACTGATAATGGACAGGGGATCCCCGAGTCTTTGGGTAAGCGTATTTTTGACCCCTTTGTCACCACTAAGCGTGGCCAAGGTGGCAGCGGCTTGGGCATGCATTTAGTTTATAATTTAGTCACCCAAGCGTTAGATGGTACCATTTCTATGGCGAGCGTCGAGGGACAAGGTGTGACATTTAATATTTCTTTTCCCGTCAAAGTAATAGACAGTGTTAGCGCTAAAGTAGCCCGTGAAGCTGATTAATTGACCACTGCACAGAATAAGACGACTAATTAGCCACAAACTATTCGCTTATTCATTTTTAGCTAGATAAAATCTAGATTTTTTCTGATAAACTTTTACCCAAATATATAACTAGGCCTGAAACTATGCAGACTCCTAATATACTAATTGTTGAAGATGAAGTAGTCACTCGTACTACGCTTAAAAGTCTCTTTGAAGCTGAGGGATACAATGTATTTGAAGCTGAAAATGGCGAGCAAATGCATGACTTTTTCGAAAACAATACTATCAACCTGGTTATTATGGACATCAATCTGCCAGGTAAAAATGGTTTGATTTTGGCTCGTGAAGTACGGGGTCGTAAAAATATTGGTTTAATATTTTTAACGGGACGGGACAATGACGTCGACCGTATTTTGGGTTTAGAGATCGGCGCAGACGACTATCTCACCAAACCATTTAATCCCCGTGAACTGACTATTCGTGCTCGTAATCTTTTGGCTCGCACCAGCAACAGTGCAGAAGATGACGATCTCCCTAGTCGAGTGAATTTTAATGGCTGGATATTAGACGGTGACAGTCGCAGTTTGATTTCTCCAAGCAGTAAAGAATTCCGCCTACCACGAAGCGAATTTAGAGCCTTACATTTATTCTTAAATAATCCGGGTAAAATACTAACCCGAGAGCAGTTGATTATGGAAATGACGGGTCGTGAATTGCGGCCCAATGATCGCACGGTAGATGTGACCATTCGTCGAATTCGCAAGCACTTTGAATCAGAAATCAATGCTGACGATTTGATTGTGACTATTCATGGCGAAGGTTATCGTTTCTGTGGCTCGGTTGACGTCTAAATAGGCAACTGGCTTTAATAAAAAAGCGCCTTAGGGCGCTTTTTTATTAAAGGTAATATCTGTATTAGCTCAATTGAGCCAAGACGTAGAGACTAAGTACGGTATAGGGTTTTAATTAAATGATAGCCAAACTGAGTTTTTATTGGGCCATGGACCTTTAAAATATCTTTTTTAAAGACCACATGATCGAAAGCTTTAACCATCTTTCCTGGAGGAAACTCACCCAGGTTACCGCCTTTTTTGCCAGAAGCACAAGTGGAGTGCTTTTTGGCGAGTTGTTGAAAATTTCCACCTTTATCTAATAGCGCTTTAATTTTCTCTGCTTGTTCTTTATGTTTGACTAAAATGTGACAGGCACTGGCTTTCATGTTTGTTTAAATTCCCGATAGACATAATCTCAGATTAAACGGTTAGTTATACCAAGACCAATATTTTTTGGACGATCCTAAGGCTTTACTTGGACCCCAAGTGCTTATCATCTTTATGTTCAAATTCCCCTTCGATAATGTCGTTATCCCCAGTTTTCTGACTCCCATAACCTGCGCCCGCACCTGCCTTAAAATTAGGGTGAATTGCCTGCACCGACATTTTCTTAAGCAAGCTTTTGGCGATCAGAGGACGGGTCGTGGGCAAACTCAGTAAAAACCCTAAGCCATCGGTAACAAAACCTGGGGTAACCAACAGCACGCCAGCTATGACTAATAACAAACCTTCAGCCATTTCTTGTCCGGGCAAGGTACCAAGTTGCATTTTTTGCTGAGCTTGCATCAAGGTCTGTATGCCTTGTTGGCGCACCAAATGGGCCCCTGCAAAAGCCGTGACTATGACTATTGCCATCGTATACCAGCCGCCAATTATTTCGCCCACATTGATTAATATGGCTATTTCAAGAATAGGCAGTACTGCAAATAAAAAGAATAATTTTGCCACAAGTGACCTCGTTACTAATAGGGGCCATTAGACCCAATCCAACTTATACCGCCTACTGATTGTTATATGGCGGGTAAAGGCTAAAAACCAATAGTATCATTGTTACTAAGGGTAAGTGTGCATTGCAAAAAAGTAGTGATCTAGGGCTATAATCCCCTTATGAAATTTTTCTGTTACTGCTTTGGTCTTTAAAGCCGGTAGTTTAGACAATAGGTGCGATCTATTGTTAAGCTTTGAATACCTTAATGGGTTAAGGCATGATCTTAGTCCAAGGTTAAGTCACCCTACTATAAGAAGTGCTGTCCATGAAGTTGAGTCATAGTTGTTTTGTTTTATTGTTTGCGCTGTTATTACCTACCATTGGGGTGGCACAAACGAATACCCCTTTGGCAGATTTATTCTCGGATGAGCCAGAGTTTTTGCAAGTTGATGAGGCATTTCAGTTTGATTTTGAGCAAGGAAACAATCAGTTGACCCTCATTTGGAGCATAGCTGAAGGTTACTATTTATATAAAAAACAATTTAAAACGGTACTCACCAATGTGCAGTTGAGCGAGGCATCTTACCCGCCAGCAGAACAAGTGTATGATGAATTTTTTGGCTTGTCAGACGTATATAGAGAACAGTTAGCGATCACCTATCAGATTATTAATGCAGAGCAAGACGCTAAGGTTAAAATCCGCTATCAAGGTTGTGCAGATGCAGGTCTGTGTTACCCACCTACCACTAAAGAAGTGTATTTAAGCCAGGTCATAGGGATATCTGCTAGCGGCATGTCAGCACCCACCACGCTCGCCTCACAGCAAGCTGTTTCAGAGCAGTTTGAACTGGCAGATCTGTTGTCCAGTGAACAAAGCTTGATGTGGACCCTAGTATTGTTTTTAGGTCTAGGCATTGGTTTAGCGTTTACGCCTTGTGTCTTTCCTATGTACCCTATCTTGTCTGGCATAGTGATAGGGCAAGGCAAAACCATTAGCACGTCTCGGGCCTTCACCCTGTCATTTGTATATGTACAGGGCATGGCTATTACCTATTCCTTGCTCGGACTGATAGTGGCCTCTGCAGGTGTGCAATTTCAAGCGGCCTTGCAGCACCCCGCCATCCTAATAGGTTTGATTGTAACATTCGTGCTATTGGCGGTGGTGATGTTTGGTGCCTATGAATTGCAGTTACCTTCTGCATGGCAAGAAAAATTAAACGCTTTGAGTAATAACCAAACCAGCGGCAGCTATTTTGGCGTCTTGGTAATGGGCGCTATTTCAGGCCTAGTAGCCTCTCCGTGTACCACAGCACCACTAACAGGTATATTACTTTTTATCGCCCAAAGCGGCGATTTAGTCTTGGGCTTTAGCGCTTTATACGCCTTGAGCTTAGGCATGGGTATTCCCCTGATACTCTTTGGCATTACCGGCGGTAAATTGTTACCTAAAGCCGGCAATTGGATGAATATGGTGAAGGTTACTTTTGGTTTTATGATGTTGGCTGTGGCTATCATGTTTATAGAACGCTTGGTGAGCCACGCGCTGACGGATATGGCTTGGGCATTGTTAGGCCTAAGCAGTTTTACCTATTTTTATGTGATGAATCAAAACACGGCCAGGTCATTCTTTAAGGGCTTGAGGGCCTTATTGATCTTCCTCGGTTTATTTGGCTCTGTGGGCTACGGCTATCAAAGTCTGGTGAATTTAGGCGGCTTGCACAGCAACTCAATCCTAGCAAAAGCGCCATCACCACATGTTGAGTTTATGAAGGTGGCTGATTTACCTAGTTTTACCACCCAGTTGCAGCTTGCTAACGCTCAGGGTAAGAGTGTGATGTTAGATCTCTATGCCGATTGGTGTGTCGCCTGCAAGGAGTTTGAAAAATATACTTTTCCAGATCCTAAAGTGCTCGAAGCCCTAGGTGATACTGTATTGATGCAAATCGATTTAACCGACAACTCCGATCCTAATCTGGTCTTTCAAGAACATTATTCGGTGTTAGGCCTACCTACTATCCTGTTTTTTGATACACAAGGCCAAGAAGTGCGTTCCGCTAGGGTCACGGGGTTTATGCGTGCTGCACCTTTTGCTGAGCATGTGAAGCGTATTTTTACGCCCTGATCTAAGGATGTTATGCAACGCAACAGCGCCAATTTGATACGGTATAGGGTGTGTCGCTACTTTGGCATACTTTGCCTTAGCTGGTGGGGTTGTCTGCCTTTGAGTCTGGCCCAGCCAAGTACGGATTGTCTTGAAAGCTGGGCTTGCGTGCAAAAAGAGGTGACGCAAAGTGCAGTGACATTTTGGTTAGTCAACCAACAGCCTTATGTATTTACCGGCACTTTGGTGATCAACACACAGAACTTACAAAGCCAAGGGTTAAGCCAAGATCAGTACACTATTACTCAAGTGGTAAAGGGCCATCAAAAGATCAAAGTTCTAGCCCTAAGGGCGATCGATCTTAATCAAGATACCCAGTACCAAGAGCAATTTTATTGGGCGCCTGGCAGTATTGAGGCCAAGCACCAAGCAAATCAAGTCTATCAATACCCTTATCCTAAACAACAAACTTTTCCCATAGTTCAAGGTTTTGGCGGGAGCTACAGTCATCAAGGCGCATCGAAATATGCTGTGGATTTTGCAATGCCACTAGGCACGCCTATACACGCCGCTAGAGCAGGGGTGGTTATTGACTTGGCGCAGCACCATAACCAAGGTGGTGCCAGCCGGCGTTATGCTAAATATGCCAATTATGTGGTGATTTTGCATGATGATGATACAACAGGGGAATATTATCATTTACGGCAAAATGGGGTGGGAGTAGCACGGGGCCAAAAGGTCGAAGCAGGACAAGCATTGGGGTATTCGGGCAATACCGGCTTTTCGTCATTGCCCCATTTACACTTTGCTGTTTATAAGGCTCTAAGCCATGGGGGCTATCAATCATTGCCTTTTAAATTTGTTGGACAATAACCTCAGTTTAAGCTAACCAATCTTTGTGCAATAGCTCAGGCAGTTGTTGTGCCGGTACAGGTTTAGAAAAGTAGTAACCTTGAAGATACTGACAGTCATGCTCTTTAAAGAATTCAAGTTGTACTAAGGTCTCGATACCTTCCGCGATACAGGTCATATTTAACAGTTTGGCCATGTTTAAGGTCGTCAGTATAATGGCCTCATCATTTTTGTTTTTACCAATATCATCTACAAAGCTTTTATCCACTTTTATAATATCAATGGGAAATTCTTTTAAGTATTTAAGGGATGAATAACCTGTGCCAAAATCATCCAAGGCGATCATAAACCCCTTTTTTTGAATTTGCTCCATGTAGGTATGAGCTTTATCATAATCGCGCATTAACGCACTTTCGGTTATTTCAAAGCGTATGGAATTAACCGGTATTTGATGTTGTTCTAAAAGCAACATAATACGCTCTATAGACGACTGATTTTCAAAATGCTTAGCCGACAAGTTGAAAGATAGATAACCGGTAAAGCCAAGTTCACGAATGGATTTTAGGACAGGCATTGCTCGTTCAAATGCGTCAAAAGTCATAGGTACAATTAAGCCTAATTCTTCGGCAATAGGAATGAAGGTATTAGGTGGGGTCATGCCATTAGGTGTCGACCAGCGCATCAAGATCTCGAAACCTTCCAGCTGATTAGTATAAATATTGATTATAGGTTGATAATAATTCTCAAATATTTTGAGCCTATGGGCATCTTTGATTTTATTTTCTAACACTAGCCGATCCTTGACTAGTTCATTCATTCGTTGAGTGAAAAATTGAAAGCTACTGGGACCTTGGGCTTTGGCATGATACATAGCGATATCGGCATTTCTGAGTAATTGATCTGCATCACTGCCATCACCCGGATACATGGCAATGCCTATACTCGATGACACACTGACGGTTTGATTTTGCAGGGTAATAGGCAGATCGATGAGTTGACTGATTTCAGTCACCAGCACACTGATGGATGCGATCGTGTCTACATCCTCGATCATAATGACAAATTCATCACCGCCTAGACGGGCCACGGTATCTTCTTTTCTCAGCTTTTGTGATAAACGTTTGGCCATGATCACCAATAGCTCATCACCGGCTTTATGCCCTAAGCTGTCATTCACTTGTTTGAACTTATCTAAATCGATAAAAAACAAAGCCATATTTTTGTCATGGCGATTAGCATGAACTACCCCATGGCCAATACGATCTAACAACAGTGCCCTATTGGGTAAACCCGTTAATGCATCGTAGTTGGCCATCAGGCGTAATTGGTTCTCAGCGGCTTTTTGTTCTGAAATATCAGCCATGATAAATAGAATATGTTCTATTTTTTCCTTGTCATCAATATTGGCTACCATATTGATATGCACTTCAACATCACAGATGGTACCGTCTTTAAAAATGATTTTGTCTTCACCTTTCCAATGTTCGCCTGCTTTAAAGTCGCGTATTTTTTCCCAAAACTGTACTGTGTCTGTTGTCTGTAAAGCGTACAGATCATTCATTTCATCGATAATATTCATATGCTCTTGAATATCGAATTTTTGTCTAAAGGCCTCATTAAAGGCAACGGGTAGATATCTATGATCATAGATAATGACCCAGTCTAAAGTATGTTTAAATGTCTCACCAAACAGCCGTAATTTTTCTCTATCAGCCACAGTATCTGTGACATTGGTATAAGTGCCGGTAATCACACTAGCATGACCTTGATGATCGCTTGCTACGACTCGGCCTACATCATGAAACCACATCCACTGGCCGTCTTTGTGGCGCATACGATAGGTAATACTTAATTCGGTGTGTTGGTTATGAATAAAATCTTGCCAAGATTTTTGGTAACGGTTTTTATCAAGATTGTGAATGTAACTGAGGTGATCGGCAAAACTGGCGACCTCAGAATAGCCAAGATCGGTATGTAATCTAGGGGCATAGAAACGGTCCTGTTCAACTTTGAATTCCCATATATCACTATTGCTTGCACCCAGAGCTAGGGTTAATTTGTTGTTACTACTTAGTACTTCTTGGTGGGCAGAAAACAGCAGTCGATTCTGCGCCCGTCCATGACGAAAAAGCAGCAACAAAAAGATGCCTATTAACACAGCGTAAAGACTATAAGCTAAAGGAGAGGCCCAGAGCGGGTATTTAACTCTAATGGTTAAGGTCGCCTGAGGGGTTTCTTGGCCATTATTCGGATCGATGGCCGACACTATAAACACGTAACTTCCGGGCTCAAGTTTAGGGAAGATCACTTCGGGTCGGGTTGTGGTGAAATAAACTGAGTCTTCTCTATCCGTTAATATATATCGGTATTGGGTGTTTTGTTGATGGTCAAATCTTAGATTAGAAAAGTGTATGGTCAAGCCGAAATCATCATGTTCTAAGGTAATATTGCTATTATTTAAATAAGGTGCACGTTTTGCCAAGTGTCTGTTGGATAGAGTTATATTGGTGATCACCACCCTCATTGAGTCGTCAGACTGAGTCGCTAATAACTGCGGTTTAAAAAAACTTAAACCCATAGGTGACCCATATACCAAGCGCCCATCGTTTAAGGCAGTGCTGGCTCCTAAATTGAACTGTGCATTGATTAAGCCCTGTGACTGGTCAAATACCTTCGCATGTTGAGTCTGGGGGTTAAATCTTATTAGGCCTGAGTTTGAACCCAACCAAAGGTTACCCTGAACATCTTGTCGTATATCGAAGACATGATTATTGGGTAGTAAGTTGTCTTTATTGTAAAAATATTTTTGTTCATAGGTATCGGCATCCAACCCCACTAAGCCATAACCGGCATAAGTGATCCAAATAATATTGTGTTGATCGAGCAACACACTATCGGGAGATATTATGGATTTCTGTTGGCGCTTGGGGATTTCATGCAAAAGCGTCAGTTGATAGCTGTGATTGTCCATCTCCCATAATTTTCCATTTGTGCCAAGTAGGGTGGTGTCTGGTTTACTGGGGAGGCCGTCTAAAAAAGTCTGCGTCATGTTAAGGGCGAGATTTTTGGTGAGTTGTTCAAGCTTATCCACCTTGCCCGTTATGGGGTGATAACTGAACACCCCAACCTCACCCACTAAAAGAATATGCCCTTGTGTGTTGAGATATGCAGTCCATATATTTGACGTCAGTATGGCTCTATCCTCGGCATTGAGTGTGTTGAGTGGCACCCTTTGTTTGGTCAGTGTATTAAAACGCATCAAGCCGTCAGTTGTGTTCAGAAATAGGTGACTATCTCCATCTGGAAGAATATTGGTGATGGATGTGACAGAATATTGGGCATTATCATCGGCAGAAACCATAAATTGTTCGGTTTGTGAGGTGGCTAAGTGATACAAATTCAAGCCGTTGCGCGTGCCTATCCACAAGTTATCGTCATTTTGGTGATATAAACTCCACACATTATTGTGGCTCAATATTTTTTTATCTCTGCCGCCATGTGCGTTGTAGACATTGCTGAATAGCATGCTTTGTGGAGACCAATATAGGGCGCCATCTGCTTCTGAACCTATCCAAATATTGCCCTGTTTGTCTAACACCAGAGCCTTGAATGCGTCACTGGACATGTAGTGGCGGCTGTCGGTGGGCCTAAATAAGTGGCTTGTTTGTTGGTTGGCTTTATCATAACTAAACAAGCCCTGATCCGTTGCTATATAAAATAAACCATCTTGGGTTTCAACCAATTGCCAGATATTACGACTCTTTATGTTCAAGCTTGTTTTGGGCATTGGGCCTAAACCCAGTAAAAATTGTTTGAGTTGATAGCTTGGTAAGCTGAACAGACCTTCAACTGTGCCAATCCATAACTTATTCTGCTTATCCTTATACAACATCTTGACGTTAAGATGATCGGTATTCGGGTTAGCGAGTTGCACATGATCAATCGGCAGGTAGTCTTTGCTGTTTAGATCTTTGCCATATAAACCTACTGAAGTACCGACCAACAAGATATTATCTGAAACCAATAGAGTCCGGATAACGGCGCCTTGGGAAAGCAGATCATCGGTTAAAGTAAAAAACCTGGTAAGTTGCCCCGTTTCACTGGAATAGCAAAATATGGTGTCTTCCATGCCAATCCAAATATTGCCCTCATTATCTTCAATAATATGATTGGCTATTTGTTTTTGTGAGGATTTCAGGCTGTGCGGCAGATCCACCACTAATTCACTATTATTGGTGGCAGGATCAAATTTATACACCCCTCCAAGGAAAGTACTTACCCATAAGTTGTGGGCAGAGTCCTGAAAGATATGTTGGATGTTGGTATCAGAAAACTCATCGTTAGGACCTGCTATTAGTATGTTTTCATGACCATCAAATCGATTAAGACCACTTTTTGTGGCAAGCCAAAGCAAACCTTGATGGTCTAACAATAAGGAATGGATTGTATCTTGGGAAAGGCCGTTTTCTGTGGACAAACGAGAAAAGCTGGGCTCTTTTATGATTGGCTCAGCCCTAACTGACAGCATCAAAAAAAAGCTGAGTAAAAATAGCCAAACGCTATGTTTATAGGTTTTTTTGTTTGAACAGGAAATCATTACCATATGTGCAGCAATACCTGAGCAGCCTTATCTTTAAAAAAATGCTTTACTTAAACGCGCCGCTAAATTACTTAAGGTCGCATCAGTCCATTGAATAGTATCAAATTTGTGTAATGGGATTAACGAGTACCAAATATCTTGTCCCCAGCATCACCTAGTCCGGGCAGTATATAACCTTTTTCATTTAGTTGTTCATCAATCGACGCCACGTAAATGTCTACATCGGGATGTACTGCTTGCACCGCACTAATACCCTCAGGAGATGCCACCAAAAATAAGCCCATAATATCGGTGCAACCTTGACCTTTGAGTAGGCTGATAGTGGCGTTCAACGTACCGCCAGTGGCCAGCATAGGATCGATAATCAATGCAGTGCGTAATGCGACGTCTTTCACTACTTTGTCGAAATAGGCCACGGGTTGTAAGCTTTCTTCATCCCTATACAAGCCCACCACACTTATTTTAGCGTTGGGGATCAGACGCAATACGCCATCTAACATACCTAATCCCGCTCGTAAGATCGGGACCACAGTGATTTTTTTGCCTTTGAGTTTTTGTGTCTCAACAGACTCGCCTGTCCAACCCTTAATCTTGATGATTTCTGTATGTAGACCACGAGTGGCCTCATAGGTTAATAAATTTGCCACTTCATTAGCCAGTTCGCGAAAATCCTTACTGCTGACTCCCTGCGCTCGCATTAAGCCTAGCTTATGTTGAACTAAGGGGTGGTGAATTTCTTTTATGCTCATAAAAATTCTCTCTAAGGTCGCTTATATTGTGGGTCAGCATTCACCAACTGAGATCCATGATCAAGTACTTCAGGATAAAATTCTTTAAAATTAGCGGCAAAAAGGGCCAAGTTGTGTTGTAAGAAGTGTTGAGCATGATCGGCAAAGAGTATTTTACCCCCTAACCGTCGCTCTATGCTAAGAAAGGCCTGATAGCAAGTGTCGAGCTGCGTGTATTGATGCAACCATTTATGGGTTAACAGACGTTGAGCTTGGGTTTGATAATGTTTATTGTCAACCAAAGAGAAGCGGGCCAATTCAGTATAAAATTTTTCGAATAGTGGCTCAAAAGGTTGTTCGTTATAAGCAAACCAATCCCGCATTAATAGATGATCGAAGCTTATATCGATCACCACTCCAGCCATACGTCGCAGATTGCGGGGAAATTGCTGTTTTAAGCCAACCACTATGGGGTGAGTGTCGGTAAAGGTATCAACACTGCGGTGCAGCCTCACCCCTTGTTGGATATGGGGTGGGAGATAATCTAATTGACTACCTTTGATAAAGTCACCTAAAAAGTTGCCAAGCAAGCTAGTTTGGCTAAAAGCGCCAATATGAATGTGAGCAATGTAATTCAAAATGAACAGATAACAAGTGGTTTCATGGGGCTAAAATACTCTGATAACATTTGCAAACTTTGCGGCAATCTTCGCTGATAAGACCAGTATTTTGCTGCTAATTTCTATTTACTCACTATAATGGCACAATACTTATTATTGTTGCGCATTTATTGTACAACAATTTGATTGTGTAAAGACGTACTTCCCAGTGATTTACGTAAATTAATGGCTTTTTATTAGATGGCAAATCAATGAATGTACTGGTGATTAACGGTCCCAATTTAAATATGTTGGGTAAACGTGAGCCCCAAACTTATGGTTCACAAAGCCTTGCTGACATAAATAGCAAGTTGCAAGCTTATGCGCAAACCCTTGATATTAATTTGAGTCATTTTCAGTCGAACGCTGAACATGGCCTCATTGACGTTATTCATCAGGCCTTTGAGAAAATAGATTTTATTATCATCAATCCAGGGGCATTGACTCACACCAGTATAGCGCTGCGAGATGCGTTATTGAGTGTGTCTGTGCCTTTTATTGAGGTGCATTTGTCTAATGTGCATGCTCGAGAAAGCTTTAGGCAACAATCATATTTATCGGATATTGCGCAAGGCGTAGTCTGTGGTTTAGGTGCTCAAGGCTATGAGTTTGCGTTGGCAGCTGCAGCAAAATATTTAACCAAATAGATATCAACAAAACCTGTTTGTTGATCAATAGATCAGAGAGAGAAAAATGGACATACGCAAAATTAAGAAGTTGATTGAGCTGGTGGAAGAATCAGGCATATCAGAATTGGAAATCACCGAAGGCGAAGAATCAGTACGTATCCACCGTGGTGGTCACAGCTCTGGTGCCAACATGATCGCCCCTATGCAACCTATGCAATATGCCCCACAGCCCGCATTGGCGCCCGCACCCGCCCCCGCGCCCGCTGCTACAGCTGCAGAAGCGCCGGCTATCACTGGTCATATTATGTGTTCGCCTATGGTAGGGACTTTTTATCGTTCATCTTCACCTACCAGCAAAACATTTGTTGAAGTGGGCCAGAAGGTTAATCTGGGCGATACGTTGTGCATTATTGAAGCCATGAAAATGATGAATCAAATTGAGGCGGATAAATCTGGTGTCGTCACACAGATATTAGTGGAAAACCAAGAGCCGGTAGAATTTGACCAAACTATGTTTGTAATTGAATAAAGGCCTATGACAATGCTTAAGAAAGTCCTGATCGCTAACCGTGGTGAAATTGCTTTGCGTATCCTACGTGCATGCAAAGAGTTAGGTATTAAAACCGTAGCGGTGCATTCAACAGCTGATGAATCCCTTAAACATGTGTTGCTAGCCGATGAAACTATTTGTATCGGTAAGGCCTCTGCTACTGAAAGTTATTTGAATATTCCACGTATTATTGCTGCGGCCGAAGTCACCAATGCCGATGCCATCCATCCTGGTTATGGATTCTTAGCAGAAAATGCTGATTTTGCCGAAGCAGTAGAAAAAAGTGGTTTTATATTCATCGGACCCACTGCCGATACGATCAACTTGATGGGTGATAAAGTTTCGGCCATCCGCTCTATGAAGGCTGCCGGCGTACCTTGTGTACCAGGCTCGGATGGCCCGTTAAATAACAATGACAAGCGCAATAAAGCACTAGCCTTAGGCATAGGTTATCCCATAATAGTTAAGGCTGCCGGAGGCGGTGGTGGTCGAGGCATGCGTGTGGTGCGCAGCGAAGATGAGCTGATAAACTCTATTGCGATGACCCAAAGTGAGGCCGGTGCGGCCTTTAATAATGATGTGGTATACATGGAGAAATTCCTTGTAAACCCACGACATGTTGAAATTCAAATATTGGCCGATGGGCAAGGTGGCGCTATTCATTTGGGCGAGCGAGATTGCTCTATGCAAAGACGTCACCAAAAAGTGGTGGAAGAAGCGCCAGCACCGGGTATTAGCCCTGAAATGCGTGCTAAAATTGGTGCTAGATGTTGCCAAGCCTGCGTAGACATTGGTTATCGAGGAGCGGGGACTTTTGAGTTTTTGTTCGAAAACGATGAATTCTATTTTATTGAAATGAATACGCGTATTCAGGTTGAGCATCCAGTGTCAGAGATGATCACGGGTGTCGATTTGATCAAAGAGCAATTACGGGTGGCAGCTGGGCAAAAACTGAGTTTTTCTCAGGAACAGATCCAGGTGCAAGGGCATGCCATAGAATGTCGTATTAACGCCGAAGATTCAAAGACCTTTATTCCAAGCCCAGGTAAAATCACCCAGTTCCACGCACCTGGCGGATTAGGTGTTAGGTGGGATTCCCATATCTACGCTGACTATACTGTGCCCCCTTACTATGATTCTATGATCGGTAAACTGATCACTTATGGAGAAACCAGAGAGGTGGCCATTGCTAGAATGCGTCACGCCTTAGATGAACTGGTGATAGCCGGCATTAAAACCAATATTGATCTGCAAAAAAGCATTATGGCCGATGAGAATTTTGCTGCTGGTGGTGCGAACATACATTACCTAGAGAAAAAACTAGGTTTAGGTGGCCATTAGTTATTTAGCCTTGTGATCCCGTTTAATATTAAAAAGGGCGCTGGTCGCTCTTTTTTTATGCCCAGTAATTGCCCCTCTATATCTAAAACGTCTGCAGAACCCTTATTATGAGGTAGCTTGAGTATAGTGGTACACTTACTAAAATAATTCGCACTGACTCTCTTTATGCCCTGGATCCAACTTAAAATAAATAATCATGCTGAAAATGCAGAACGAATTGGCGATATGCTCAGTGCTAATGGTGCACAAGCTGTGACCTTTGTTGATGCCAAAGATACCCCCATGTATGAACCCAAACCCGGCGAAGTGATGTTGTGGCCAGATACCCAGATAGTGGGTCTGTATGATGCCAGTCATGATATGCCGAGTGTCATTAGCCAGCTGGAAAAATCGCAACTTCTAGGCAAAGGTTTTTCACATAAACTCGACCCACTAGAAGACAAAGATTGGGAGCGAGAGTGGATGGAAAACTTTCATCCTATGCAATTTGGCAAACGTCTTTGGATCTGCCCAAGTTGGCGAGACGTACCGGATCCAACTGCAGTCAATGTGATGCTAGATCCCGGCTTAGCCTTTGGCACAGGCACCCATCCCACTACTAGTTTATGTTTACGTTGGTTAGACAGCTTAACCTTGACTCAATGCACTGTGGTGGACTTTGGCTGTGGCTCTGGGATCTTGGGCATTGCTGCCCTTAAGCTCGGTGCTAAGCGAGTGATTGGCATCGACATTGATCCTCAAGCGTTACAAGCCAGTCAACAAAATGCCGATCGCAATGGGGTGGGTGACCACATAGAGCTATATTTGCCCGCTGCTCAACCTAAGTTAACCGCAGAGGTGGTCTTGGCTAATATTCTAGCGGCGCCTTTACGTGAACTTCGCGAAGTGATCACTGCCTATTGTCAACCTGGTGGCAAGTTGGTGTTATCAGGGATCCTAGATAACCAAGCACAAGAGATTAATGATCTATATAGCCAAGACTTTGATATGCAGCCAATCGCTATTGACGGTGAGTGGGCCAGGGTATCCGGAGTTAGACGTGTTTGAGGCACTGATCAAAGCGAGCTAAGAGCCAAACTTTGTGACAGTAATAGCGGGTTATATCACATTGGCGTATGAACTATTTCTGCCTCTTTGTCGTAATCCTGAGGATTAAACAACTTTAATATTTTTTACATTTAATAGAGGTTTTTATGACGTTAAAAGGTGCCATTTTTTCAGTTTCAGTGATCGCAGCACTGACCAGCCCAACCGTGTTTGCTGAAAAGATCAGTTTTGTAGACTCTGTTGCAACAGCCGCTGATACTCTGGTTATTTTCCACGGTGAAGATGGCGATAACAAAGGTTTTTCAGTCTTTAATAAACAAAGCCAAGAGCAGCTGGCTCGAGCGGTGCAAGGGCAAAAATTCACTAGTGAATACGGCAGTTTTTTAAAAGTTGTTGCCCCACAAGGTTTAGATTACGACCGCGTATTAATAGTAGGCACTGGGCAACAAAAAGACCTCAGTAAAAGTAAACTCACCGCCCTTGGTGGACAGATATTGGCAAAGTTAGATAATAAACTAACCAACATTATTGAAGTTGCAGCCGATGATTTTGCTAAAAGTGATAATGCGGCTTCACTCTTAGCCCATGGCATTAGTTTGCGGGCCCATCGTTTTGATAAATATCATAGCGAAAAACGTGCTCAGAAAACCTTTATATTTGACGTCGAAAACGGCCAAGCAGCACAGGCAGCTTACCTGCCTTTGAAAAACATCGAACAAGGCGTATTTTTGGCCCGAGATCTCACCAGTGAAGTGGCCAGTGAAATGACCCCTGTTGATTTTGCCAATGCAGCCAAAGCCCTTAAAAAACTAGGGGTGAAGATTAAAGTACTGAAGCCTAAGGAAATAACTAAATTAGGAATGGGTGCTTTGGAAGCCGTGGGCCGCGGCAGTGAATATGGTTCTAGACTAGTGATAGCTCATTATAAAGGCAGTGATGACGCCCCAATCGCCTTGGTCGGTAAAGGTATTACCTTCGATTCTGGTGGTTATAGTATCAAAACTGGTCCTTCTATCGCACGGATGAAATCCGATATGGCAGGTGCAGCGGCGGCTTTAGGCACAGTGAAAGCCTTGGCCTTGAATAAAAGCAAAGTCAATGTGGTGGCAGTGATGGGCATGGCGGCTAATATGGTCTCCCAATATTCCATCGCACCTGGTGACGTGCTGCAAACCGCAGAGGGTCTAACGGTTGAAGTGATGAATACCGATGCAGAGGGACGTTTAGTCTTATCTGACGCCCTTTGGTATGCCCGCGAGTACTACAAACCAGAAATCATGGTCGACTTAGCGACATTAACAGGTGCAAAGGTCCGCGCCCTGGGTAACCGTTATGCGGGTCTGTTTTCAGATGATGAAGACTTAGTAGCTGAATTAACCGCGTCAGGTAAGCAGGTAAATGAAAAGCTATGGCGTTTGCCCTTGGGTTATAAAGATATGCTAGATACCGATATTGCCGATTTGAGAAATACTGGTACCGATGGTCCAGGCGCTACCACAGCCGCCACTTTTTTACAGCAGTTTGTGGGTGATGTGCGCTGGGCCCATTTGGACATTGCAGGTAATGCGTTGTCGAGCGAAGCCAAAGACGAAGTGCCTACTGGCGGCACCGGTTTTGGGGTGCGCTTATTGTCTGAATGGTTAGCCACTAAAGAGCAAAAATAGACACCCAGCACTAAGCACATTATGTGCTGTGCTGGCGTCACTATTCGAAGCGGATATGGACATCAACAGTGAGAGTATTAGCCGCTGACAACAGCGGCTTTTTTCTGTCTGTTATTCTTACAGCTTTAGCCTGCTGATCACATGCTTTTTTGGATCTTACTATAAGAAAAATGGTGCCGACTACTGGGGTCGAACTTACTAGAATAAAAATGGTGCCGACTTCTGGGGTCGAACTGCCATGAGACTTAGCTGCTGATGACTTTTTTGGATCTTACTAGGGGAGAAATGGTGCCGACTACCGGAGTCGAACTGGTGACCTACTGATTACAAGTCAGTTGCTCTACCAACTGAGCTAAGTCGGCACACTGGGTGTGACCACTTTGAGGTGTTGGTAAGACTGTTTTAATAACAGCTTCCCTCAAAGCGAGCGCTATTCTATTCGGTATTCACAATTTGTCAAACAAATAAAAATATTATCTGCTCACAGATCACATATTCAGTAATCGGTTGCCTTCGTCTTTGAGCATAGGAAAATGCTCAATGGGTATATATTCGACTAACGCCAAGATGGTTTTACCCAGTTCAGGGTAAGTGTCGGCACATAAATTAAAGTGGCCCATTTTACGTTTTTCCCTAGGGGTTTTGCCATACCAATGTAAGTGGCAGCCTTCAATACCCAACATGTCTCTGGCAAAGGCCTTACAGCCTATTATATTGATCATGGCGGTTGCAGGTGAGGTCAGTTTGGTTGAGCCTAGTGGCAAGCCTCTGACGGCTCTTAAATGATTTTCGAATTGGCAAGTGTCGGCACCCTGCATGGTCCAATGTCCTGAGTTGTGGACTCTTGGGGCAATTTCGTTGACCAATAGTTGTTGGCCAATTTGGAAAAACTCAACCGCCAATACACCCACGTAGTCCAATGACTCAACGAGTTTATTCAATATTTCTTTAGCTTGTTGATCCAAAGCTGGGCTGACATTAGGGGCTGGGGCAATAGAGACTTGTAACTGACCTTGGTAATGTAAATTCTCGGCCAAGGGGTAATAAGCCATTTCTCCGTCCTGGCTGCGCACTGCCACCAAGGATAACTCCCGTTCGAAGTTAAGCATTTTTTCAACCACTAAGGGCACTTTCTTAAGGTCTAACTTACTGAGGTTTGTTTTGAGTTCGCCCAGTTGCTCCTTGTCCTGCAAACGCCACTGGCCATATCCATCATAACCATCACGACTGGCCTTAATGATCAACTTATCGCCTAATTTGTCTATCGCAGCATCGAGCTGTTCGACATCATCGACTATGGCATAGGGGCAGTTATTGATCTGCAACTTTTCTAACAGGTTCTTTTCACGGACCCGATCCGCACCGGCCATAATGGCTTCGATCTTAGGGTGAAGCTTTTGGCTAGCATGGGATTGTTCCAGCAAGGCCTGAGGAATATGCTCAAACTCCACTGTGATGCTATTCACTTCCTCAATGACTCTTTCAAGGGAATTATTGATCACATTTTTGGTAACAGGGTCGACAATTTTGTTATCTGCCACATCCACCGCTTGTACGCTTAGGCCCAAGGGGTAAGCGGCTAGGGCCATCATTCTTGCTAGTTGACCTGAGCCTAAAACCAAAATACTCATCAGCATATTCTCTTTGTAATATTAATCACTGCTTGGGTAGCTCTAAACTATCTTGTTCGAGCACGGCTGCGGTTTGTTTAGCCCGAAAGTCTATTATGGCTTGTTGTATGCCTTTGTCGTGGATAGCCAATATCTGTGCTGCTAGCAGCCCAGCATTGGCGGCACCTGCTTCACCAATGGCTAAGGTGCCCACTGCCACGCCTTTGGGCATTTGTACAATAGATAACAAAGAGTCGATGCCATTGAGCTGACTGGAACGCACGGGCACACCTAATACCGGCAAATGGGTGTGCGCAGCAATCATGCCCGGCAAATGTGCAGCACCACCGGCGCCGCCAATTATCACCTCAAACCCTTGCTGTGCCGCTTGTTCGGCAAATTCTGTCAAAAGTTGTGGTGTTCTGTGAGCTGACACCACTTTAGCGGTATATTCAACCCCTAAGGTCTGTAACATTATTGCTGCTTGTTGCATGGTCGGCCAGTCAGACTTGGAGCCCATCACTATTGCCACTTTAGGCATATTCTTCTCGCTTAAATTGGTGTCTCAGGCAGGAACTATATTGCTATTTAGCCTCTTCTACCTAAGCCCTCAAATTTCTGGGCGAACAGTGTAGCTTATCGTTATGCTCTGTGGAACCTCAGAGCCATAACGATGGCTAGCTTAAGTAGAAAAATAGGTTTTAATGTTGCTGCATGTAATCCAAGGTCAGGTTGATCAGTAGCTTCACCCCGGTTTTCATACCGGCGTCTTCGACTTTAAATTCAGGAGTATGGTGAGCGGGAGCTTGGTCTTCTGGTAAGTCCAAGGCCTTGCCGCCTACCCACAAATACAAACCGGGTATCTGTTCTTGAAAAAACGAAAAGTCTTCAGCCCCTGTTACCGCTTTGCTGTATATCACATTACTTTCACCGGCACTGCGTATCAATGTAGGTAACATTTTTGCGGTCAATGCTGGGTCGTTATAAGTAATAGGGTAGCTATAATCCAAGGGCAATGTTAGTTCTGCTTCGGCACGCATGCTATCGGCTATGCCTTTTACTTTTCTGGGCAATGCCTCGTAGATGTGTTCACGAGATTTCTTGTTTAAGGTACGAATAGTGCCGACTAATTCCACTTCACTGGGAATAATGTTCGATCTATTGCCACCATGTATCGAGCCTATAGTGATGACTGCGGCTTCATCTATCAATTTTATTTCACGGCTGACAATGGTTTGTATACTCATGATCATTTGTGCTGCAGTGGTAATAGGATCTACACTTAACCATGGATAGGCTCCGTGGGCCTGTTTACCCTTGATAACAATTTTAAAGGGGTCCACCGCCGCCATAGTGCCACCTTCTTTATAACGCACTTTACCTATATCAGTGTCGGCGCTGATGTGTAAGCCAAATATCACATCCACATCAGGATTTTTTAGTACCCCCTCCTTCACCATGACTTCGGCGCCACCGGATTCCCCTCGTGGCGCGCCCTCTTCGGCGGGTTGAAATATAAATTTCACCTTGCCACGTAATTCACTTTTTAAATCAACCAAAATTTTTGCGGCGCCCATTAACATGGCGACATGAGTATCATGGCCACAAGCATGCATCACGGGCACATCATTACCGTTGAACATACCGCGTTGCACTGACTTGTAGGCTAAGTCGTTTGTTTCCAGTACAGGCAATCCGTCCATATCAGCCCTAAGCGCCACAACAGGTCCAGGCTTGCCACTGTCGAGTATTGCGACCACTCCGGTTTTTGCCACACCCGTTTGCACTTCTAAGCCTAAACTTTCTAGATAACTGGCTACGTATTTAGCGGTTTCGAACTCGCGATTCGATAACTCGGGATATTGATGCAGATGATGACGCCACTTGATCACTTGTGGTTCAATTTTATCGGCCATTTGAGCAACATTGCTGGCGGCGTAAGTGAATGAGGAGACAACAAAGAGCAGTAAGCTGGTACAAAGTAGTGTTTTCATAGATGACTTTAAAAAGTGGACTTGGACCTAATATGTGACAAAGCTGTGATGCTTGTCAATTTTTGACTTTATTTTTGGCAAAAAAAATCCGCTTAAGCTGAGCTCGAAGCGGATGTTTTGTTCTTGAATAAACTATCTAGCTTTTTTGTCTACGCATGGCCGT
Source organism: Paraglaciecola sp. (assembly GCA_034111785.1). Classification (GTDB taxonomy): domain Bacteria; phylum Pseudomonadota; class Gammaproteobacteria; order Enterobacterales; family Alteromonadaceae; genus Paraglaciecola. The sequence continues at coordinate 21,591 of JAWUWP010000049.1, read as the reverse complement.
AAAGAATTCATCATTGGTTTTGGTCATGGATAATTTGCCAATTAAAAATTCCATTGCGTCAATCTCTGACATCTCGTGGACAATTTTACGCAATATCCACATTTTCTGTAGTTCGTCTTGCGTCGTGAGTAATTCCTCACGACGGGTACCAGAGCGGTTGTAATCGATAGCTGGGAATACACGTTTTTCAGCGATTTTACGGTTCAGGTGTAATTCCATATTACCTGTACCTTTAAATTCTTCGTAGATCACTTCGTCCATTTTGGAACCCGTGTCGATCAATGCGGTGGCAATGATCGTTAGGCTGCCGCCTTCTTCAATATTACGTGCGGCACCAAAAAAACGTTTGGGTTTATGTAATGCATTGGCATCCACGCCACCGGTTAATACCTTGCCAGATGAAGGGATCACAGTATTGTAGGCACGGGCTAGGCGGGTGATTGAGTCTAACAATATCACCACATCTTTCTTGTGCTCTACTAAACGTTTGGCCTTTTCGATAACCATTTCGGCCACTTGAACATGTCGACTGGCTGGTTCATCAAAGGTAGAGGCAATCACTTCGCCACGCACCAGGCGTTGCATTTCAGTGACTTCCTCTGGACGTTCATCTATGAGTAATACCATCAACAAACATTCGGGGTGGTTAGCGGCAATAGACTGGGCGATGTTCTGTAATAACAGGGTCTTACCTGCTTTAGGAGGTGCCACTATTAAGCCTCTTTGACCACGGCCAATGGGCGACGCTAAATCCAGTACCCTAGCAGTAATATCTTCACTGCTGCCATTGCCACGCTCCATGATCAGTCGTTCATTGGCATGCAAAGGGGTCAGATTTTCGAATAATATCTTATTACGGGCATTTTCAGGACGGTCATAATTTACTTCGCTAATTTTCAATAGGGCGAAGTAACGCTCCGTATCTTTAGGCGGGCGAATTTTGCCTGCTATGGTATCCCCAGTGCGCAAATTAAAACGTCTTATTTGACTGGGTGACACGTAAATGTCGTCTGGCCCGGCTAGGTACGATGAATCGTTGGAGCGCAAGAATCCAAAGCCGTCTTGCAGTATTTCTAATACGCCGTTGCCAAAAATATCTTCGCCACTTTTTGCGTGAGCTTTAAGTATTGAAAAAATAATGTCTTGTTTACGAGCGCGCGCCATGTTTTCTAGCTTCATTTCTTCCGCTAGGCTAACCAGTTCGCTGATCGGTTTATTCTTGAGTTCCGTTAGGTTCATAATAGGTGGGTCTTTTATGCCAGAAGTTTGACTTTATCGTCAAATTTGATTGAGTGATTGAAGGTTTTTTTTATTAACTTTTTGTTTTTTGAAAATTACAGATGTGTTCAGGTGAGAACACTAATCAAAAATGTAGCATCAAAAATAGGCTTAGTCTAGTTATAATATTGCTAGGGTTAGGGATCAGCTGGTTTTATCTCGATGTACCGGTGAAAAATCTCAGCAGTTATCGGTGGAATTTGCTGGGCACTGTGTCAGTACTCTAGATAGGTTTTATATAAAAAAGCCCAGAATTAACTGAGCTTTTTTTTCTAACCACAACATTAGCTGCGTTAAATATTATCGTTTAAAAACTCAATTAATTGTGTTTTTGATAAAGCTCCAACCTTGGTTGCCGCAACATTACCTCCCTTGAATAACAGCAAAGTGGGAATGCCTCGTATACCGTACTTAGGTGGCGTTTCGTTATTTTCATCGACATTCAGCTTGCCAACTGTTACTTTGCCGTCGAATTCGTCAGCAACTTCATGCAAAATTGGCGCAATCATTTTACAGGGGCCACACCATTCTGCCCAAAAATCAACTAACACAGGACCAGCAGCATTAATAACATCGGCCTCGAAACTATCGTCAGACAACTGGATAATTTTGTCGCTCATTCTTTTCTCCGTTATTTTTTTCACGCTGGTAATATTATTCAGCGCGGTGGTGATTGTTATATAGAAACTGGTTGTTAATGCAAGCACTGATAAGCTATAAGCTATGCAAACTACACATTTAACCGATACAGTTTTTTCAGATTTACCTATTAATCCGCAGGTTGTTAAGGCGTTGGACGCCGCTAACTTTACCCAATGTACGCCTATCCAAGCTTTAAGTTTACCGCCATTACTGGAAGGTAACGATATTGCTGGTCAAGCACAGACAGGTACAGGTAAGACTATTGCTTTTTTGGTCGCGACATTTGACTACTTGTTGAATAATCCGCAATCCGTAAAAAATCAACCTAGAGCCATTATTATGGCGCCTACCCGTGAATTGGCAGTGCAGATTTTTAATGATGCAGAATTACTAAGCCAACACACAGGCATTAACCTCGGACTCATTTATGGGGGCGAAGGTTATCAAAGTCAACGGGAGAAGTTACAACAAGGTGTCGATATCATTATCGGAACCACAGGACGGATCATTGACTATTACAAGCAGAATATTTTTTCCCTCGATCACATACAGGTGGCAGTGCTAGATGAAGCCGATCGTATGTTTGACTTGGGCTTTATTAAAGACATTCGTTACTTGTTTCGCAGAATGCCTGATCCTACCAAACGATTGAGCATGTTGTTCTCGGCGACTTTATCTTACCGGGTGCAAGAATTAGCCTACGAACATATGAATAACCCCACTCATGTGCAAATTGAGCCAGAACGCAAGACCGCAGAGCGAGTCAAAGAAGAGTTGTTTTACCCTTCTGATGAAGACAAGCCCTATTTGTTGCTGACCTTGATGGAAGAAGAATGGCCTGAAAAAGCCATAGTCTTTGCCAATACAAAACATGCCTGTGAAAGGGTGTCGGATTGGCTTGAAGCCGACAATCATAGAGTGGGTTTGTTAAGTGGTGATGTACCACAAAATAAACGTTTGAAAATTTTAGAGAATTTCACATCAGGTGTGATCGATGTGCTAGTGGCCACTGATGTAGCGGCACGAGGCTTGCACATTCCAATGGTGAGTCATGTGTTTAACTATGATCTACCTGACGATGCAGAAGATTATGTACACCGTATTGGTCGCACAGGACGAGCGGGGGAAAGTGGTAGTTCGATTAGTTTTGCCTGTGAAAAGTATGCCCTTAATTTACCGGCAATCGAAGAGTATGTGCAGCACTCTGTACCTGTTACTGAATATAATCCGAACGACTTAATCAGAGAAGTCTCTGCGCCTAAGCCTAGGTTTAAGAAGCGTATGCAAAATGGCAAGAGTCATCAAAAGCGTCATTCTGGACCCCGTCCTAATAGGAATAGATGAAGCAAAATATAGAGGTACCCCCCCCAGTTGCTCAATCGGAGCAACTGTACGCTGCCGTCGATTTAGGCTCAAACAGTTTCCATATGGTGATTGTGCGCGTCTCAGCAGGCAGTGTACACATTATTGGCAAGATCAAACAAAAAGTACGACTAGCCGCAGGATTGGATGAAAATCTGTTGCTTGATCAGGCCAGCCTAGAAAGAGGCTGGCAATGCCTAGCAGCCTTTGCCGAACGTTTGCAAGATATCCCTGTATCACACATTAAGATAGTGGGCACCGCCACTTTGCGCCTCGCCACCAATGCGCAATTATTTATCGACAGAGCCGAAAAAATCCTCAAACATAAACTGCGGGTTATAGACGGTGAAGAAGAAGCCAGACAGATTTATTTAGGTGTCGCTTATACCTCTGCGAATCAAGGCAACAGCCTAGTGATTGATATTGGTGGTGCCAGCACCGAAGTGATTATTGGCAACGATATGACCCCTATTCATTTGGTCAGTATTAATATGGGTTGTGTGACCTTTAAAGAGCGTTTTTTTGCCAATGGTGACATAACACATGACGCCTTTGAGCAAGCTATTGGTCAGGCCAAATTAATGTTTGAACCCGTCACCGCAGATTTTATTAGCTTTGATTGGCAACAATGTTTAGGGGCTTCTGGCACGCCCCAAGCCATTACTGAAATCTTAGTGACTCAAGGTATTAGTGACTCAATTCGACTGGATTATTTACATGTTTTAAAACAACAATGTATTGAGTGTTCGAGCATTGATTTGTTACAAATTGACGGACTCACAGACGCCAGGCGGGCGATCTTCCCCAGCGGCTTAGCTATATTGATCGCGTTATTTGAACAGTTAAATATTAAAGAAATGCAGATTTCTGGGGGCGCACTACGGGAAGGGTTAATTTATGGTATGTTGGACAACATGCAAGAAAATGATCGCCGTATGCAGACCTTAGAGCAGAATATCCTGCATTTCCATATAGAATCAGAACAGGCTCATCGAGTAATGATGCTAGCCCAGAATCTGCTTAGAAAACTACAAGGCAAAGTGGATTTTGGTATGTTAGATGGCGAAGCAATTTTAGTTGCCGCTGCCATGATGCATGAAATTGGCTTACACATTGAATATAAAAAGCACCATCAACATGGCGCTTATATTCTTAACCATCTGGTGATGGGGGGCTACACTTTGCAGCAGCAAGAAGGGATAAAAATCTTAGTGCAGAGCCATAGACAAGATATTAGTTTAGCCTTGTTCGACAGCTTTCACCCTGATGTACGTAAAGCCCTGTTGGTCCTTACCCGCATTCTGCGTTTGGCCTGTTTGTTGTCAATCCGGCGCAAAGACAACTTACTGCCCGACTTCGAGATTGACATTAGTCACACCGATTGGACTTTGAGTTTCCCTAATGGTTGGTTAAAAGCCCACCCTTTAATTGACGCCGAACTGGCCAATGAAAAGTGGCAACAACATAAGGTCGGCTGGAAACTAGCCTGTTTCTAGGGCGCTAATAGTTGTGCCGCTTGTTTTGCAAAATAAGTTAAAATGCCATCTGCTCCAGCCCGTTTAAAGGCGAGTAACGATTCTAAAATCACTTCATCTTCATTTAACCAACCATTAGCAAACGCTGCTTTATGCATGGCATATTCACCACTAACTTGGTAGGCAAAAGTCGGCACTTTGAATTCATCTTTACAGCGCCGTACTATGTCTAAATAGGGCATGCCAGGTTTGACCATCACCATATCAGCCCCTTCTTGTAAATCTAAGGCAATTTCACGCATGGCTTCATCAGAATTAGCCGGATCCATTTGATAGCTTTTTTTGTTACCCCCCTTAATATTAGCGGCTGAGCCTACAGCGTCTCTAAAGGGGCCATAATAGCTCGAAGCGTATTTAGCCGAGTAGGCCATAATGCAGGTATGGATATGGCCTTGTGCTTCTAAGGCGCTACGCAGAGCGCCAACTCGACCATCCATCATATCTGAGGGGGCGACAATATCAGCTCCCGCTTCTGCATGAGACAAGGCTTGTTTGACTAATACTTCTATGGTTTCATCATTTAACACATAGCCTTGCCCATCGATTAAGCCATCTTGGCCGTGGGAGGTAAAAGGGTCTAATGCCACATCGGTGATCACGCCCATTTGTGGCAGAGCTTGTTTGATCGCCCTGACTGCCTGCTGCGCTAACCCTAGTGGGTTAAATGCTTCGCTGGCACATAGTGACTTAGCATCACTAGGGGTCACTGGAAATAAGGCCACAGCGGGAATACCCAAGGCTTGCAACACTCGTACTTCTTCGACCAGTAAATCAATAGACAGTCTTTCGACACCTGGCATAGAGGGCACCGACTCTCTTTGATTGACGCCGGGCAGTACAAACATCGGGCAAATTAAGTCTTGGCTAGTTAATTGATTTTCTGCCACCAGAGTGCGGGTGAATTGTTGCCTACGTAGTCTGCGCATACGACTTTGGGGAAATTGATCAAACATCTTGTGTCCTGTTTATAAGGGTAATTTAGCTTAATGTGATACTTTTTATATTATTGCGGCCACTGTCTTTTGCTTTATACAGTTGCTGATCGGCCGTTGCCAGTATGATATTTTCTGGATGTTCAATACGCATCACAGCCGATGCCACGCCTGCACTCACTGTCAGTTGTAATTGCCCGCCATCGAATTCGATCACCGCCTCAGCTATTTCCTTGCGTAAGCCTTCAACTAAGGCTGTGGCCCCAGATAGCTCTGTGTTGGGTAGGATAACGGAAAATTCTTCACCGCCAAAACGACAGACATCATCACTGGGTCGATGAAAGGCTTTTTGTATGGTTTTGGCAACAAATATGATGCACTGATCACCGACCAAATGACCGTATTGATCGTTAATACTTTTGAAGTGATCGATGTCTATCATAACAATAGCGAGTTCTGTTCGTTCTCGTCTGCTTCTGCGGACTTCTGCTTGGTATTTTTTATCAAAGTAATATCGGTTACGAATGCCGGTCAATGCATCTAAGGTATTCTTTTCCTCCAACTCACGGTTGGTATCAGATAACTCTCTTAAGGCGATCTGTAGCTCTAAGGTGCGCTCTTGCACTTTATATTCAAGCTCTTCATTGAGGGTTTCTTGTAATGCCAGTTTCTCTTGTTGTGCGTCCTGACCCATTGCACCCTCAACCATAGATGAAAAAGAGGCGTCGTTTAAGGATTTTTGGTATTCGCATGACACCAATAGCATGACTAATAATAGGCTTTGTAAAATAGCTCCAAACATAAAGATAAAGTCCAATGGCAAGTTCAACCTGAGTATGGCTAAGCTATCTAAACTAGTGATCATGCCGCTAACGAACAATATTATCCAGACTAAGGCAAATAGACTGCTGGCTTCAGCGCCCTTAGTCCAAAAGTTGATGCTGACCAGTAAAACTAATAAGGTGCTCACAGAGAAGGTCACAAGAATAATGCTGATCATCATCTGCAATGGTGTAAATAAGCTCAGCACCGCGCTGCATAAAAACACCCCTGTGAATAATTTTAGGGCTCTGCTTAGCCACAGACTATAGGCTTTTACGTTCAGTAGTCGATCACAAAATAAGACAGATAAACAACAGGTTAAATTGGCCAACACAGGCAGACTATGATGCTGCAACCAAGGCCAGTTTGGCCATAAATAGCGATAACCTATGCCATGCATAGACGCCAGCAACAGGCTAAGGAATATGACATAACCGCTATAGATCAGAAAGTTTGTGGTGCCACTAGCAATAAAAAATAGAAATGTACCTAGGGCTAAGGCTAACATCAAGCCAAAAAATACTCCCATAAAGATACTGTCTTGGCTGGCTGCAGCAATATAATCATTTTTTAACCATAAATTAAACGGCACTTTAACCGCACCTGCAGTCTTTACTTTTACCAGCACTGATAACGTGCCGTCAGTGGCAGGGACCTGACTGATAAAGTTCTCACTGATGATTGGTCTGTTATCGTGAGGCAAGCTATCGCCTAATTGATCATGCCTTAAGATTTGCTGATCTTGCATAAACCATATATCTATTTTATCTAATAATGAGTAGTCAATTTCCAGTAACCAAGATCGATTCAGTGGCATATCAGCCAAGGTGAATTTAAACCAATGATTATCAGTAGACATGCCCAAGGAGGAGGCGCTGTGCTGCACATTGTTCCAAACATCTTGTGGCAAAGTGTGGATATTTAAAAAATCATGCTGATTACTTTTATCAACAAAATATTGCACATTTTCGATAACACGGTTGTCGATATGTGAACGACTCGCCACAGTAGTGATCAGCAATAAAATGATCAGGCAACTGATAGCACTGATCAGCAGCATGCTATTTTTATTAAGCGTTTTAGTCCACATGATCTGCATCCATGGCAGCCGATCCAAGGGTATCTATCTTAAACAAAGTATGAGTATTGATTTGTACCGCTTGATGTAATCTAGTGATGTCGGTTTCCATTAACTGTGCCACTTGTTGGGCAATATAAGGTAAATATGCGGGCTCGTTATTACCTTTATCCAATTGTCTGTTATTGGCTAAACCTTTAGGCCGTAAATAGGGTGCATCGGTTTCTAATAGTAGCCTGTTTAAAGGCAAAGCGCTGAGCGCTTCTCTTAAGTCGACACCACGCTTTAGATCACATACCCAACCCGTAATACCTATATACAGATCGAGTTCTAAGTATTGCAACATCTGTTGTTTGTTGCCGGTAAAACAATGTACCACTGCACCTACTAGCTTTGAGCGGTATTGGCGTAATAATTGGATCTGAGTCTCAAATGCATCTCTTTCGTGCAAAAATACCGGTAACTGTAATTCACTGGCTAATTGTAATTGCTGTTCAAAGGCATGTAACTGTTGCTGCGCAGTGGAAATATTGCGATTAAAGTCTAAACCACATTCCCCTATGGCAACCACTTGTGGGCTGGTGGCTATTTCTTGTAATTCCATTGCGGTGTGTTCTGAAAATTCTTTTGCATGATGAGGATGCACACCTGCGGTGCTATATAGTTTGCCGGGGTATAGGCTGGCAATTTGGCTGGCATTGCGACTGCCTTGTACGCTGGTACCTGTGATTATAATTTGCTGGACATTTTTCTGCAACGAACGGCTAAGCACTGGCTCAAGATCGAGTCTTTTGTCAGTTAGGTTGGCACCGATGTCACACCATTGCATTATTGCTTTCTCTTCACACGTATCCGTTTATTGCCATCAAAGGTGCCAATAAAAAACGAACCCAAGGCCCCTCTTTTAACATATATAGTATCGCCAGGCCTTATCCTTATTCGCACGGTATCAGTTTGTTGCCAGACTTGGCCATTGTCTAAGGTGACGATCTTAGCTTTGTACAGGTTCTGACGAACAGCCGTTACCTTGGCTGATAGTTTGTCTATCTGGCGCTTGGCCGCTATTTTGCCTTCAAATCCAAACTCTTCAACGGCTAACACCGGCTCTGGTTCAACATTCTTAGCTGTGGCTGTGGGTTGTGCAGACACAATCGGGACATGGCTTGGTTGTGCTAGGATTTTTTCTACTGCAGGCGCCGGCTTTTTCACCAGAACTTTTGTCGCAGGCAGGGCCTTAGTGGGGGATGACTCTATCACCGGGCTGTCGGTGTTGGGTTTGATAGTCTGTTGGTTAACAGCCAGCTGATCGAAACAGGCCAGTCTTTGTTGGCTGCCTGCTATCTGCATGCATAACGCAATGGACGGCTTGGGTTGCTGCGCAGTCAAGGGGTGGCTCATAATGGCCAATAATAACACTGGTCGAATAAGGTTCTTCATAGGTGCTCCTCTTGTTCAGGCTCTCGCTCTGTTGATTTTTTTCCATAAAGGCCACCTATCACTATGCCAAATTCGTACAAGATCCACATAGGTATAGCCAATAATGTCTGAGAAATAATGTCTGGTGGAGTCAGTAACATACCCAGCACAAACACCCCCACTATCACATAAGGACGCTTAGCGCGCAAAGATGCCGGGGTTGTCACCCCTGTCCAGCACATCAGGACTATGGCAACAGGGATTTCAAAGGACAAACCAAAGGCAAAAAATATCTTCAGTACAAAATTTAGGTAACTACTAATATCAGTGCTGACGACCACGCCTTCTGGGGCGACACTGGTAAAAAATGCGAAGGCTAAGGGAAACACCACATAATACGCAAAAGCCATGCCGGTATAAAATAGCAAGGTGCTAGAGATAATTAAGGGTGCCACCAGACGTTTTTCATTTTTATATAGCCCAGGCGCAACAAAGCCCCAGATTTGATACAACACCATAGGAATAGCGATAAAAAACGATAACACCATCGTCAGTTTAAAAGGTGCAAAAAACGGTGAGGTGACATCTGTGGCGATCATTTGTGCACTTTCAGGCAAGGCGTCTAACAAAGGTGTCGCCAGCCAATGATAAAGATCTTGTGCAAAATAGACTAAACAAAGAAACACAATAAACACACTGACTACGGCTTTTAGTAGGCGGCTTCTTAGCTCAATCAAGTGGGCAATTAAGCTATTGGGTTCGGCCATTGTGTTCACTTTTTTGAATACGGATGTTGCACGGATTTTGCCGCACTGCGAAGCTCATCAACGGTTTCTTGTAATTCCGGTGATAAATCTTGGAGGTTTTGTTGTTCTGCCTTTTTTAAGTTTTCGTGTAATTCATGGATCTTAAATTGTTGCTCTACTTCTTGGCGAAATCCATTAGCCATGTCTTTTACCCCACGTATGCTGCGCATAGTGGAGCGGATCGCCCCGGGTAACCTTTCTGGCCCCAATACCAACAAAGACACAATGCCTATGATCAGTAGTTCAAAAAAACCGATGTCAAACATGAGCTTTACTCTTTGTGTTCACTCTTGGTGGTCGGTGCAGGTTCGCTGTCCGCTGCCACAGATTGATCTGCCACCTTATCTGTGGCCACAAAATCGGCATCTTTGTTTTTATCATCATCATTGACGGCTTTTTTAAATCCTTTTAAGGCGGAGCCTAAATCCCCGCCCAATCCCCGCAATTTTTTGGTGCCAAACAATAGCACCACTATGACTAAAATTATTAACAACTGCATTGGGCTGATACCTAACATAAAACACTCCTGTAAACGTCTTAAAGGTTATTATACTTAGCTAAATGAAAAGGTCACTGGATTTGATAACTTAAAACCGGTGATTTAAAGATTTACCATTAAACCGCAAAAACTGTTGTTAAGATCGAATGAAGCTTGGCGGCTTCATCTCAGGTCTGAGAGAAGGTATCTATGGTCCCGAGTTTTTTCTGACTAAAATGGGCCTGCCTGTTACAGTTAATCTTGGGTAAAATGCAGTCTATTCTCGCTGCGTACATTTTTGAGGTCCCTTGACTAGACCAATCGGTGCCTTTGTTCTAAAGGATGCTACGCTTATCTAGCCTAGTATTAAACTGATATTTCAAGTGGGCCCATTTTAGGGGGACTATGTTAAAACCTTTCTTACACATTTTGATTTTATGCTGTGGTGTGAACTGGGCTTATGCTAAGGATAGCCAGGATGATCTGGTATGGTTAGATATTATGCATCAAAACATAGCCTTATCAGTGAATAATAGTGCCTTGTGGTTTGATGACTTTTTTGCCCTAGAGCACTTCTCTCATAATGAAAAAGCCAAGGGTGAGGCTCGGATCCGTTTAGGGTGGGAGCCAAGGAGTCGTGATTTTAGAGAATTTGAAACCCGTTTTAAACTTAGACTTAAATTACCTAATTTGAAAAATCGAGCGGACTTGGTGTTGTCTGATTACGATGATGAGCAGCCCGATAATCGCGTTAGATCTTCAGGCAACGAAAATTTCAATGAACAAAACCGCTTTAGTCTAGCCCTACGATGGAAGCACAACCCACAAAGTGGACTGTCGCATCGTGTGGGAGTTGGTCGTAGATTACAGGCTTTTGTTAAAAGTCGCTATCGGGACTCGCAGTCCCTATCAGCCAAAACCACCCTTAGGTGGCAAACATCCGCTTATTTTTACACTAGTGATGGCTTAGGCACGGATTTTTCTTGGCAGTTGGACTATAACCCCGCCGAATCCTCTATCTTTAGGTTTAATAATCACTTCTATTACCGAGATCGCAGCAATGATTGGTTATGGCAACATAGTTGGCAAAAGCTGACACAAATAGATGAAAAGAATGCCCTGATAGCGGGGGTGTATATAGAAGGCCTTAGTCAGCCAAATTATCGCTTAGAAGAATATTTAGTGAGTGTCAGGTGGCGCAAAAATGTCCTGCGGGATTGGCTTTTTTATGAAGTCGAGCCCTTTATACTGTGGCGTCGTGACGAAGGTTTTTCTGGCTCTTATGGTATAGCGTTAAGACTAGAAGGCTTTTTCAGCCAAAGCTAGTAGAGGCTAAGTTTTTATACCCCAAGAGCCATACCAACTCAACAGCCCCAATCCTAAACATAGGGCACTGGGCCACCACTGATGTTGGTAAAGAGGCAGGACAGCCGCCACTAACAGCAAGCTAGAGCCCACTATTAAAAATCGTAAACTGCGGTGTTGTCTCTGACTCTGTAATTGCTGCATGACAAATTGCCGCTCCTGTTGTGCCGGCAAGGTTTTTAATTGTTTCAAACTGTCATAAACAAGATCGGGCATTTCTGGTAGCTTTTCAGACCAAAAGGGTAAATTAGCCGCTACTTTGCTGTACATGGCTTTGAGACCAATCTGTTCTTTCATCCAATTCTCTAAAAAAGGTTTTGCGGTCTGCCAAAGATCGAGCTGGGGATACAATTGTCGCCCTAACCCTTCTACGTATACCAAGGTTTTCTGTAATAACACTAGCTGCGGCTGGATCACCATATTAAAACGCCTGGCGGTGTTAAATAACTGCAATAACACATGACTAAATTCAATTTCAGCTAAGGGCTTTTGAAAAATAGGCTCACAGACTCTGCGGATCGATGCTTCAAAATCATCAATGTCGGTATCTGCGGGTACCCAGCCGGAGTCTGCGTGTAACTGGGCGACTTTACGATAATCTTGATTAAAAAATGCCACAAAATTTTCTGCTAAATAGCGTTTGTCGTCACTCTTTAAGGTGCCCACAATACCAAAATCTATGGTGATATATTGAGGATCGTGGGGGTTGACCGTGGACACAAAAATGTTGCCTGGATGCATGTCCGCATGAAAAAAACTATCCCGAAATACTTGGGTGAAAAACACCTCGACCCCACGTTCAGCGAGTTTTTTCAGATTGGTGTTACGGGCAATGAGTTGCTCTACATCAGCGATTGGGGTGCCATAAACCCTCTCCATGACCATCACATTTTTGTGGCTATAGTCACTATAAATGGTGGGCACGTATAGGGCGTCTGAGTCTTTAAAATTCCGTTTGAATTGCATGCCATTGGCTGCTTCGTGGGTCAGGTCCAATTCATCCAGAATGGTTTTTTCGTATTCTTGTACCACCTCAACTGGCCGTAAACGTTTGCCATCAGGCAACAACTTTTCCAGGGTTTTAGCCACAGTGCGCATCAATGCAATATCCGATTGGATAGTGGCTTTGATATTGGGCCGAATGACTTTGACTATGACATCTTGACCTTTGAGTTTTGCGGTATGCACCTGAGCAATAGACGCCGAAGCTAAAGGGCTAGGGTCAAACTCAGTAAATAAATCGTCGATCTGTTGTAGGCCAAAGGCTTGGCGGATAATGGCTTGGGCTATATCGCTGTCAAAGGGCGCCACGCGATCTTGTAATACAGCCAGTTCAGTGGCGATATCATGGGGCAATAGATCTTGCCGTGTAGATAACATTTGACCAAATTTAATAAAGACCGGGCCTAAGCTTTGTAGCGCTAAGCGCACCCGATTGCCTGGAGATTTTTCGGGGTGTTGATTGCGTAACCAAAAAAAACCAATCCTGCCCAACTTTACGTACCAAGGCAGCCATTTACTGGGTACTAACTCATCGAGTCCATGTTGCAAGAGGATCTTGTTGATCTGGTATAAACGTAAAATTCTCACGACTGTTGCTCTTCCGGTTGGTCTTTGCTCGATATTATTAATAACTCAATTCTGGCCGATAAACGATCCAGATCACTACGTAGATCGTTAACCTGATCACTAAACTGGTTCATTTCTGTGCCAGTAATGGTCACAGAATCGGCTTGACTCAGGTGCGCAAACAACTGGGTAGAGCCTTGTTTCATAGCATTTTGGGCGTCATCAAATAGTGTGCGCATGGTGCTAAATGTTTGATGAGCCAGGACATCACCCGTGTACTGTGAAAGTTGTTCTTCCCAGTCAATATGTAATTCCTTGATCAAAGCACTGAAGGTCTGTGCTACATAGATATCACCCACTAGTGTTAATTGCTGTTGCTGGATCAGTTGGGTTAACTGGCTGCTGTCTTGTAATTTTGGCAAACTGTGCAAATCCAGTTCAATCAGGCAGTCAGCCATAGCGTGATCGGCTGCTAGTGTGCTATCTAGGGTACGTATATCAACGCGCTCAGAAAATGAAAACAATAAGGGCCAAGGTAGTTCCTTGATCCTCACTTGCAGGGACTTGCCACTTAGTTTTTTCAGGCCTATATGGCTGTCAGGATCGAGTTTTAATAGCTGATTTAGCAACTGTTCCAGGGTAGCAGTAATAGCTTGAGCAACGGGCATCTTAGAATTTAAAACCTCGATGTAATGCCACTATGCCGCCGGTCAAATTGTGGTAACTAGTTTGTTCAAAACCCACATCCTGCATCATGGCTTCCAATACGTCTTGGCTGGGATGCATACGAATAGACTCGGCCAAGTACTGATAACTATCGGCATCTTGGGCCACAAGTTGTCCAATTTTCGGTAGCAGATGGAAAGAGTACATATCGTAGGCTTTATTCAATAGCGGGTTGTTAGGTTTTGAAAACTCTAACACCAACAAACGTCCCCCCGGTTTTAACACTCGATACATAGAGGCTAACGCTTTGTCTTTATCTGTGACATTTCTTAGGCCAAATGCAATAGTAATAATATCAAAGCTATTATCTGGGAAAGGCAATGCTTCGGCATTGGCTTGTACATATTGCACATTGCCCACTACGCCCATATCTCTGAGTTTGTCACGGCCCACCTTGAGCATAGCGTCATTGATATCGGCTAACACGACTTGCCCACTGTCACCGACAATACGGGAAAACTTAGCGGTTAAATCCCCCGTGCCGCCCGCTAGATCCAGTACTTTATGCCCCGATCTGGCGCCACTACAATCTATGGTATAGCGTTTCCACAAGCGATGGACACCCATAGACATCACATCATTCATTATGTCGTATTTCGCTGCCACTGACTGAAACACGTCTTTGACCAAATTAACCTTTTGCGCTTTATCAACCTGCTTAAAACCAAAGTGCGTAGTCTGCTCTTGTGGCTTCTCAGCTGTCTGGGTTGGTTGTGTGTCGGGGGTGCTCATGGACCATCCTTAATACTTGTCAGGTTTTAGTTTACCCAATAAACGTTCAAGCCAACAGCTAAGAATTGGCTAATATTAGCGGGCGCCTATTGAATATTATCTCCGACACTATTGGCAATGATCAGGCTAAGCTCCTGCAACGAACGACCACTTTGCTGCTGCCACTCATTAAAGCTGGCTTGGATAGCCATTAAACTACGTTTAGATTGGTGTGAGCCTGAGATGATATGACGCTTGTTAAAATATCCCACCACATCATTGGTCAATAAAAAGGTATCTTTACCCACAGTGCGCAAACTGTAGGGGCCGGTGTTACCACCTAACCTTGCACCATGTTTCTTCAAATAAGCCCATAAACCTATGATATCGTCACTAGGCCATTGGCTGACAAAGTTAGCAAAGCTGCCATGCTCACGAGCCACAGCATCGATCATTATGGCATTTTCCCGTATGGTTTTTACCTTGTTATAATTGCGAATGATGCTTGGATCTGCGGCTTTTTGCTCCCACATTTCATCGGGTATCAAGAGTATTTTTTCAATTTCAAAAGCAAAAAACAAACGCTCAAAATCAGGCCATTTATTACGTACCACTCGCCATACAAAGCCTGATTGAAAGACTTTTTTAGTGAACTCGGCTAAAAACCGAGCGTCGCCTATGGCAGTGAGTTGTTCGGCTGGCAAAGGACGGCCGAGGCGCAGTTGAAGCGCCTTGGGGCCGCCTTTACGTTCACAAGCCCGTTGATAGATACTTTGGAATGATTCGAGTTGGCTCATCTTTTGGTCCTAAGCTGAGATACCAGAGTGACGCAATAGTGCATCCACTTGTGGCTCTCTGCCTCTAAAAGCCACAAAGAGTTCCATGGGTTCTTTACTGCCACCCATTTCCAAGATGTTGTTCAAGAAATCCTGGCCGGTTTGTTGGTTAAAGATCCCTTCTTCTTCAAAGCGACTAAAGGCATCAGAAGACAAAACTTCGGCCCACTTGTAGCTGTAGTAACCGGCTGCATAACCACCGGCAAATATGTGGCCAAAGCTATTTTGGAAGCGATTAAAGGCCGGTGGTGTCAATACGCAAACCTGTTGGCGCACGTTATCTAACCATTCTTGGACATTGGTTTGTTGTGCATCAACAAAATGTTCATGCAAGGTAAAATCAAATAAACTGAATTCGAGTTGTCGCAACATTTGCATGGATGATTGAAAGTTTCTGGCGGCTAACATATTGTCCAGTAGGTTTTTCGGTAAGGGCTGGCCGCTCTCAAAATGCCCAGAAATAAAACGTAATGCTTCAGGCTGCCAACACCAATTTTCTAAAAATTGACTGGGTAATTCTACTGCATCCCAAGCGACACCATTGATCCCCGAAACCCCACCCACATTGATTTTGGTCAACATATGATGCAGGCCGTGGCCGAACTCATGAAACAAAGTCACCACTTCATCGTGAGTAAACAGCGCCGGTTTATCCCCTATTGGTCCGTTAAAGTTACAGGTTAGATAGGCAATGGGGTCTTGTTGTTCGCCACTTAAAGTGAGCCTACGAACTTGGCACTCGTCCATCCATGCGCCACCACGTTTATGGGCCCGTGCATACAAATCTAAATAGAAGCTGCCCCGCAGCGTGCCTGAGCTATCATGAATATCATAAAAGGTCACATCTTGGTGCCACGTATCCACATCACTTCTTTGGCTTATGGTTAACCCATATAAACGGGATACCACCTCAAATAGACCCTTAGTAACAGTTTGCTCTGGAAAGTAGGGCCTTAGCTGTTCGTCGGAGATCTTGTAGGTCTGCTCTTTAAGTTTCTCACTGTAATAAGCGATATCCCAAGCTTGTAGATCTTGTGTTTGGTAATGCTCAGAGGCGAAGGCTCGTAAGGTGCTGATATCTTGTTCAGCCTGAGGCTTTGAGCGTTTGGCTAGATCCTGTAAAAAGCCATTAACCTGCTCGCTTGAATTGGCCATTTTGCTGGACAATGAATAATCAGCGAAGTGTTTGAAGTCTAATAGATGGGCCAATTCTTGGCGTAAGCTTAAGGTTTCGTTAATTATCTCAGTATTATCCCATTGGCCAGCGTTGGGTCCTTGATCCGAGGCCCGCGACGTATAAGTGCGATACATCTCTTCTCGCAATGGGCGATTATCAGCATGGATCATTATAGGCAGGTAGCTTGGAATATCTAAGGTGAATAACCAGCCTGACAGCTCTTTGCTTTGGGCCAACTGTTTAGCGGCTGCTAAGGCTGACTCGGGTAAACCCAGCAAATCTGCTTCCTCAGTAATATGTTTTTGCCAACCTAAAGTGGCATCCATCACATTGTTGCTAAAAGTAGATCCTAGATCCGATAAACGGCTTTGCACTTCTGCATATCGGGCTTTTTTCTCATCCGTTAAGGCGACCCCCGAGAGTTTGAAATCACGAATGGCTTGGGTGATGACTTTTTGTTGAGCATCTGACAAGTCAGCAAAATCCTCGCTGTCCTGAATTTGGCAGTAGGCATCAAATAAAGCCGCATTTTGTCCAACCCAAGTACCGTATTCTGATAAAGCAGGCAGACAAGCATCGTGGGCTTCTCGTAACGCATCATTACTGACCACAGAATTCATATGAGAAACCGGTGACCATTTACGGCTTAACTCATCGTCGATCTGCTCTAGGGGCGCGATCAACTTGTCCCATGAATAACTATCTTGAGCCAACAATTCAGTGATTGTGCTTTTACAGGCCTCAATAGCCTCATTAATAGCCGGCTGAATATGTGCAGGTTTAATGGCCGAAAATTGCGGTAGGCCAGATAAATTAAGAATAGGGTTGGTCATAGGGATTATCTTTTTTACTAAGTTACCAACAGAAGTTGGGTTGATTAGATAAAATCTCAATAGCTGAAGGCGAGTTGCTGTGGATAATTTTAGCTATCTTGGAATTAAATTGTCGTAAATGGGTTCTTGTATACAGCTTTATGGATCATCTACAGTAGGTGATATTAGAAAATAGCATTGTTATTTTATGTGGATAGGCATTATCTTGCAGTTAACTTTTTTAAATAGGTAGGCTCATGGCAGATTTTGATTACATATGTATAGGTGGAGGCAGTGGCGGTATTGCATCGGCAAACCGCGCGGCGAAACATGGAAAGAAAGTGGCAATTATTGAAGCCAAGGCAGTGGGCGGCACTTGTGTAAATGTAGGCTGCGTGCCTAAAAAAGTCATGTGGTTTGGTGCCCACGTAGCAGACGCTATTAATTTATATGCGCCAGACTATGGTTTTGATATTCCTAAAGTGACCTTTAATTGGGCCACCTTAGTTAAAAACCGCGAAGCCTACATTGAACGTATTCACGGCAGTTATTCCCGTGGTTTTGCCGCAAACGGCGTGCAACTGATCAAAGGTTTTGCCACTTTTATTGATAAAAATACCGTGGCAGTCGATGGCAAACACTACACAGCTGAACATATTCTTATTGCCACTGGCGGTCGTCCGGTGTTTCCAAAAATCCCTGGTGCCGAACATGGCATAGACTCAGACGGATTTTTTGACCTTAGCGAACAGCCTAAACGCGTGGTTGTGGTAGGGGCAGGGTACATAGCCGTTGAATTAGCAGGTGTAATGCACTCCCTAGGCAGTGAAACCCATTTATTAGTGCGTAAACATGCCCCATTGCGCAGTTTCGATACTATGTTATCGGAAACCCTAGTGGAACTGATGGCCCAAGAAGGCCCGACTTTACATACTCACGCCACCCCCAGTGAAGTGAAGAAAAATGCCGATGGCTCCCTCACTATTGTTCTGGAAAATGGCCAAAGTATCGACACAGATTGCGTGATTTGGGCCATAGGCCGTGAACCCTCAAATGATAAAATCAACATACAGGCTACAGGTGTTGAATTAAATGCAGGAGGCTATGTACAGGTCGATAAATTCCAAAACAGCAACGTTGAGGGTATTTATGCGGTAGGTGACAACATAGGTTATGTGGAATTGACACCAGTTGCTGTCAAAGCGGGTCGCTTGCTCTCAGAGCGATTATTCAACGGCCAGACTAATGCTCATATGGATTATTCATTGATCCCCACAGTGGTTTTTAGTCACCCCACTATAGGCACTATGGGCGTAAGTGAAGACGAGGCCAAAAAACAATATGGTGAAGACAATATTACTGTGTACACCTCAGGCTTTGCCGCTATGTATACGGCTGTGACCCAACATAGGCAAATGACCCGCATGAAATTAGTCTGTGCCGGTGCCGATGAAAAAGTCGTAGGCATTCATGGCATTGGCGAAGGCATGGACGAAATCCTACAAGGCTTTGGTGTGGCTATGAAAATGGGAGCCACTAAAGCAGACTTCGATGCTTGTGTGGCTATTCATCCCACCAGTGCTGAAGAGTTTGTCACTATGTAATTTTTTTCTGGAAACCTCATACCGCCTCATTATGTTCATCACATGTAATGAGGCGGGTATGCCTTAGGTTGTTTATTGGTCTGCAATTATTGTTCAATATGTATATTCGCTGATTAATTTTGCTGTGATTTGTGGTTAAGCTTTTTCTCCTCAAGTGTCCTTACATCTTCATATTGATATATAAAATCCAGGGGATCAAAGGGCAATATATCCCTGTGCTCACTAAAATAATGAAGAACCTGTTGGATATCTATATCAGAAAGTAATTGTCGGTATGCTTGCTTTTGACTTAAGGTGCCTTCCATTTTTAACCATGCTTCCAGATCAAATTGAACATGGGCAATAAGCTTTTATGTGTTTTACAGTCTGCACATCGGCTATCCAATACCTGACATGCAGAAAGCATATTTTGTTTTAAGTGTTTCTCCTAAGTGAGAGTGTTAGATGAACATCCGAAGCAAAAAAATAGAGAAATACATAAACTAAATTTAACGCAAGTCATTCGTCATGCACCTCCAAAACTTTTTATCTTGACCCATCTAAGTCACTGCTGTCCATTCAGCGATTTCTGAGAGTCACATTTTGCTGCTATCCCCGATACCTTTAATCGCGTCTATAAATATTATACCCAGTAGAGACAGTTGATACACCTTGTGCCCCTGCGCTTCGACCTGCCAATATTAATCAACAAGCCCCCCACTATTAATCACCATTGATGTGACCGGTACCTCGATGTTTAATAGCACTCTTTCTTTTGATTTATTCGTTGAATAGCAAAAATAAGAAATAAATGGGGAAATATCCAACTTAATGATTTAATAGGCAGTCATAAAGCCTTATTAAAATTGCGCACTCACAGTCATGAATGAAGATATTATCATTGCGCTACCTTCTCTTATTCACCGAATCGGGGGCGAGACCGCTAAACAAGCTAAAGCAATTGCATTACAGTATGAATGCGAATTAAAACGAGTACGTCGCTCAAGAAATTGGAGTGTAACGGGTGATGCGATAAAGATTCAAACTTACGCCGAACAGCTAAAAGCACATCAAATGATTTCACAGACGTTAAATAAACAAGGTGATGGTGAGTTTCATTACCTTATCAACAAGATTGAAACTGCTTTATTGGGACATGCTGATAAATTAGAAACGTTAGAAGCAAAGTTGATTCGATTGATCACGCAAATCCCAAGTATCACGTTATCAAAATTGGTATTACTTACCCATTGCACCGAGGCAGAGGCAAGAGTTGCTCGCTTTGAGGCTGAAGACTGGTAAAGATATACCCAAGTGATAACAGTGTTGCGACAAATCGCATCATTAACGGCCTTTACTAAATTGGGTAAATTGAAATTATAAAGATACCCATCGTAATAAATCGAAAAACTATTTTTTGGGCTGCTCGTTATTATGGTTGTCTGGTTAATGGTTTCCCAATTCATCTGCAATTTTCATCTCATTGGTTTTTAAGGTTAACTTCCCTTCACTATGCTCTTTTGCCTCATTAAGAGAAGTTGATAGCTCTGCAAATAAATCACGTTTGCTCATGTTTCCACACCTCGATAAAGTCTTTCAGTTGTTTCTTTTGAGCACTGGTTAAATCTGTTGTTTCGTTTTTGGCATATATGGTGAGCAAATAGAAACGATTGTATTGGTCAAAGTGGTAATAAATCACTCGTGCACCACCACGCTTACCCTTCCCTTTTGCCGCTACTCGAACTTTTCGTAACCCACCAGCACCTTGTATTACATCGCCTTTATTTGGCTCTGCTAACAATACGCACTGAAAGAGTCGATAATCACCGTCTGACAGATACTCACTACGAAGCTTTTCAAAAATGTTCGATTCGATAAATACTGATTTCATAAACCGAGTATACGCAAACTGCGTATAGGTGACAAATTATCTTTTGTTGAATTAGCAGGGTCTCTCGATGATTGGAACGCTAGTTCGGGTGCGCTTCAAGAAATCAAGAGCACCCTTCGGGCCAGAGTCCCGCGCGGCTCACGCATGCACTTTACCTGTCAGGTCAGCCGCAGCTGTACCATATTTATCCCGTAAATATGGTCTGCAACGTTCTTGACTGGATAGCTATAGACTTCAAGTGCTGACCCCGCAGATCTGAAGTCTACCAAACTGTGAATACTCAATAAGCTAGGTGTAGTAACGCCAGCTTGAGTTAGCCAATTAGGAATAGTGTTTTTAAGCGCCCCAAGATAGCTTTGAATGGTACGCACACAACGTGTTACATCGCATAGACATATATGGACGCTCCCGTGATGTCAACTTACTACTTGCCCCTTCGCGCTGATTTTTAGCATGAATGACTCTTTTAATCGTGTATTACCGCTAGTCCGTTGTGTTGAAGGCAGTCTAAAAGTGGTTAGTTCTGACATATATTCAGGCTCTTTATTAGCGTTGGTTTTATCAACACTGGC
>JAWUWP010000048.1:0-11514 GCA_034111785.1 Paraglaciecola sp. | reverse complement strand
GCTTCAGTGTTTTCAGTATTGGTTGAAGTGGGTCTTGTGGCCTCACCAGTGGATTGCAGGTTTCCTGAGCGCATAAAGAATTTGTCTTCTATATGATTTCGCTCAATCTGATCTTCATGAAAACGAATGCCACCTTCAATCTGGTGTTCAAGGCCAAACAATCCTAAATCCCATGCGAAATCTATTTGCATGCCTTGTGAATAATATTCACGAGCGTTGGTGCTAAGCACCAATATTTCTCTTAAAGTGCTATCTCTGTCACCAGTTAAGGTTTGATAATACGGAAGGTTTTGTTCACTTGTTGGGTCCCGTAAAATCTGCTGTAGTGTCGGAATAAATCCACCTTGAGAACTAATGAATTCGTTTACTTTAAACCAATCACGTTCAAAGTCATTGCGATAAATGCGTGTTGTGGCATTAAAATATGAAAATTCAATATGATGGGTTAACTGAACTTGTTGATGCTCCCAATTCATCTGATCTAGCTGACTAGATGAATAACGTCTATAAGGATCTTCAGCAAAATCACTGTCAGTCAAGCCAAGGTAGGTTTCATCAGATGTTTCTTCACCGTAAGAAAGTTTTAATTCAATCAACTGAGAATAATCGTCACCATCCAGTCGATAATTGAACTTCGCCATCAAATCTGACTTATCGAACCCAGTATCACCGCCGCCATCTATCGCTTTAAAACCATCCGCTTTAAAATGCAAACCTTCAACCAGGAATCCAAAATCACCAACAGTATCGCCATAATAAGCGTGAAGTTTGCCATAATTGTCGGTACCAAGGCCAATATCCAGCGCCGCTTCTTGGCTATCGGGTACTTGCCTAGAAATGAGGTTTAATGTTCCAGCAACCGTATTAGGGCCGTACTTAATGGTTGATGGACCTTTGGTGACTTCAATTGCCGTCATACGGGTGGTATTGGGGAAATAATACGCGGCAGATGCAGAGTAAGGGGCAGGGCCAATTAGTACGCCATCTTCCATGATATTTATTTTTTTACTACGCTCAGGTGTCACCCCCCGAAAACCGATATTGGGACGTAACCCATAACCATCTTCTTGACGGATATTGACCCCGGCAACAGAGGCTAAGATCCTGCCAATGTCATCATATTCAAACTTTTCTAGCTCCAGTTCATCAATCAACGTGACTGAGCCTGTGGATTTTCTGAGGTCTTCTTTGCTGCCAATCACACTCATTCGCTCGATTGACGTGTGGTCATCATTTGCAACGGCCAATGTGCTAAGCAGTATGCTGCTAATTAATATTGCTAAGGGCTTTTTATTCATTGATGGTTTTACTGTATTGAGATTAATCATTGTCACCTGCCGATGTAGCCGGTAATTCAAGTGCGAGCCTTTGGATAAAGTCTGTTTTCATATTGTCTGTTACGTCTTTAAGTTGATCATGCACCTTTTGCACTTGCTCTGGATCTTGCACTAACAAGTCTGAAAGTGTGGTTTGTAGACTCAAGGCAAACGCTATGACCTCGGCTAAATCGCCACGCATTTGTGCTGCTGTGTCAGCTGCACCTACATCCAGCAGATAATCCTCAAACCCAACACCGGCATCAGTCTCGCCACCCAAAAAAATCATATTCAGTCCTTGAATATTGCTGATGATATTTTGCAGGGAATGCCCTGCAAAGCGAGATTCTACGTTTTCAGCACAAGCTTCAAGACCACAGTCATTTGCAAACACGCCAAGTGGTGTAGCTAATTTCGCGTCTTTAGTAAATTTTTCAATATAAAAAATTGCGTCAGATACATCATTCACTGCGTCTTGTGCGTTACTGAAAATGCTGTCTACTTGGCCTGCATTTTTAAGAATATCTGCATAACCTTGGACGGATACCGTGCCATTCCAAGCCGTTAATAACTCTTGGGTATTGGAGACTAAATCTGTCGCAGCCATTTTGGCTAGTCCACATCTTGCCGCTGTTCTGTCAGCATCTGTACGATTATTCCAACCTTGTGGGGCGGTACCGAAGACAGTACAGCTATGATCTAAGTTTGGGTTGAACAACAAGTACTCAATTGCGTCTAAGCCTTTTCTGCTAGCAGTACGTGAGCTGATATCATAATCGGCTTGTTCAGCTAACACTACGTCTTGATCTAATGCGCAAGCACTAGTATTAGGCCAAGAATATATTTTGTTTCTCAGAGCGTTATTGTTATCTACCAGTGGCCCTATTTGCATCACTTCGGCTATTTGCCATACTGCCATGGCATCTCGCCAGCTTTGTTTAGCTGACATTTGTTTTGTATCAGTGTCCGTTGCTTGAGAGGTCACTGCATCGCAGTAAAGGCCTACTGCAGCCTCTTGAGCAATGGCTAATTGAGCGAATTTTGTGTAAGTGGGAATGATGACATTGTCAGTTAAATTTTGCAGGAGCAACGTTTGATTGAAATTATCACTAGGCGCTGTTGGGATAGTCTCAGCTTGAGAAAATAGCGCCCCTTGTGTGCTACTTGTACTTTCGCCACAAGCAACCAAACCCATTATGACACCTATAGCGACACTATTAAGCACTAAATTGACTAGTTTCGATTTAAAAGGTTTTGCCACCTATCCTACTCCAATATGTATATCGTAAAATTTAAAAAAGAGGTTAGCCTCGAAAGGGTAACCTCTAGGAATATTAGCAGTGTTATTCCAGTCTATTGATAAGATTTGTTAAAGAACTTCATTATGAAATCTTCATACGAAATCTTGTTATAAAAGGTTTACCAATTGGCAACATTTTCAGCATCAAATGCATAAGCTGCTTGCAACAAATCTCTAGCTATTAGCAAATTAGCGCGATAAGTCAACACTTCTGCTTCGCCAGTTAACACCGGCATGTCACCCATCATGGTATGAACTGTGATGAAGTCTGCATCGTTAAGAGGTGTGTTTTTGTTAAACTGCAAACCTAAAGCAAAGCCCTTCATTTCAGACCAATGTTTAGCGATAGTAGAATAACTAAAGTCCTCAGTGCCAATACTGTTTAGGTCAGTATCTACATCATTAATATAATGCACTACAGTTGCAGCAATGGCTTTTTCCCATGTTAGAACAGCAGTATCACGGTACCCATAGAGCTCAGTTCTTTGCGCATCGGTTAACGCAACGCCAGCGGTATCATTTAACAATTTACGACCTTGTAAAAATGCGTCCATTGCTTCTTTGCTGAAATCGTTAGCAACTGTTGCACCCCGGTCACGCTTAGATGCATTGGCAGAATGTCCGAAATTGTACTCAGAATTGAAGTCAATGGATCCATCTCCATTGGTATCGTGAAAAAGCTGCCAATCGTCACGGCCGCCCTTCGTTGCGACCTCTTCGTCACTGTAATCAAGATAATCTCTTGCCGCGCCAAAATAACCGAAGGCTTCATCAAATTGATGCTCTAGCATGGTGTAGGCTTTTTCTGTATCGGTGTGATCAGACAGTAACCCCTTGCCATCTACATCATTGTCTAAATAGTCATCCACGCCTTGTGAAAATGAGACTGACATTGATAAAAACTTTTGAATCAGTTGTCTTAAGTCACGGCCATCACTGGTTAATGAAATATTAGTAATATCGTTACCAAAGGGGTCTTGACGAACGGTACCGTCTAGTTGGGTCTGTGCATTATCAGCAAGCATGTCAAAGAAGGTACGTACAAGGCCTTCAGGTGTTGTAGAGCCTTTTTCTCCCCAACCTGCAAACTCACCATTATTCCAGTCTTTATGTTGTCCAGTGGCGTCATTACCTGCAATCTTACCGACTAAATCTTTAGAAGAACCAGAAATTTCGGACAGTATGGTTTGAGCGCTAGGTGTGGCGGTTGTCAAAAGTGTACGTTGTGAAGCTACGTCGTAATCAGCCACATCAAAATATGAATTTAGTGCATTTAACACGGCTTCACGATTGACAAACGTGCCATTGGTATCAAATGCTGTTGCATCACTCAGTTCTGCACCAATTATTTTGAATAAGTCACTGATCAGCAATTGACGTGCAATTTGACCACTATAGCTAACTGAAGACTCTCCAGGCATCGCTTTACTTTCGAAGCCGTAATAATCTAATACGTCATCAACGTTCACTGTTATGTCTTTACTAAAGGTGGCACTTGCACTGTCAGTAACAGTAACACTCAAGGTTACGCTTGTTTCTTGTTCGAAGTTAAGGGCATTTTCTGCTTTGAGTTTTAGCGCCGCACCATCTATTTCAAATCGATCGTCGTTAACAGCAAAAGTGAAGGTATCAGATGCATCCGCATCGGTTGCTGATAACGTGCCAATTGCGGCTCCGCTCATATTCTCTGAAACATTACTGGCAGACAAGGCTATGTCTGTAGGTGCACTATTGGCCGAAGGTGGAGGAGTCGGCGCTGGCGTTGACATTGAATCACTAGAACTTCCACCACAGGCGGTTAACCCAAATGTGGCAGCAACTATGGCAATTGATAATAAACTTTTTTTAGATTTAAACATGTGCCCCTCAAAATACAAATGGATTAATAATTTACTTAACTGCGAACACTATAAATAAAATACAAATGAGAATCAATACCATTTGCATCCCTATTTGTATAAAAATTAGTGAGAGACTGACTTAACCTAAAGCCCCCGCATTTTATCGGTCAACTCATACCCTAGTGCTTAGGTAATTTTTTTCCGATCCCATTTAACTCATAGCGGTAGTAGTCGAGAACTTGCCGTATAGTATCAACCATATGATGGTGGTCGTTTTGTGGCGATAATTCGTAAATCTCCCTGTCGGGAGAAAACGGTGTTTAACAGCAATGCCAGCTGCACAAAATTCAGTGAGTCCCCTGTGAATGCCGGCATGTTCTACCTTTCTGCCGTTAGATACCAATAGTCTGTAAAGCTCTTCTGCACTAAAATGCTGTGTGCATGATTGTTGTAATCGCTCCAATATCAATAAGCGATATTTGGTGATCCTCACTCCTTTACGCATCAATAATCGCTCGTTTTCTGAAAGCTTTTGAGTATCGGGTTCACCTATCATGTTATTTGTTTGCTGTGTATTTATGTGTCAATACTTTAAATACAAAACATTTAGATGAGGTAATCCAAAAAACTTAATTTTCCATATCTAGATCTCCCAGTGGACCGTTTAAGATTTGTGATAAAGGGGGATTTTGGAGACATTAATACAGATCTTAAGCGACAAACAGCCACATCAAAAACTCAGGAGTATTTTTAACAAACAGACTTTTATAAAAAAATTGGCAATGAAACTCACTTAAAATACTGGACGTCCCTGTCGTCTTTGCAACAGTAAATATTGGCTCTTGCCCGTCGTACTACTACGGTAAAGGGTTGTGCCATTCTGCACCAGTCCCCTAGCTGCCATTGAAGCTGCGTCGTTAGTTTGATTGGCTGCGCCGTACGGAGTTTTTACACTTTTTGTAACATCAAATCAGAGGATCATAGCAGGACTCGTCTATTTTACTGAGTCTGTCTAGGCTGTCGTATTGGTAATGACGCACTAGATGGCGTTTATGGCTGTTGTTTTCTGCAGCCGTCATTTGAGAGGGCAGGGGCACCAAACCTGCTTCGGCTTTGGCCGCATGAGCAGAATGTCTTTCACCTTGGATATCGAGTTGTTGGTGTTTTAACAAACCGTTTTGTTGCCAACTTTGGTTTAGGGTAAAACCTTGTTGGTTGCTGCGCTGGGTTTCTTGTTGTCGTGGCTAAAGTGTCAAAATTGAGCGTGCGTTTTGACCTGTTTGTTATAGGGTTCTTGGGTTCAACTGCTTTGATCCTGTTGATGTAAAATAGTCTTGTCCGCTAATTTGTTATCGTGGATGTCCTGTTAATTTGGTTAATTTTGCTAAGTGAGTGCCATTTGGGGCAGATCCAAATTAGATGATAATGGACAGTCAGTCCAATGACTGGTAATGGCACCCACCCGATCAAAAGCTGGTGTCGTGGCAGTGCGTGTTTCAAACATTCATTCTCAGTTTCAAACTTTAATATGCGCGTACAGTAAAAACAGAAACGCTTTGCTGTATTGAAACGACTAAAAAACGCCTGATGTATTACATCAGGCGTTTTTTGGGAGCAAAGACTTACTGGTGTTAGAGCTTAACCGTATATAATGCGATTAACTTTGTTTTCCATTAACTCTTGTTGGCCACTAACATGTTTAGGTTGCAAATTATGACTCACTGTATGACTAGCAAGGGTTTCAAGGTTTTGCTGGCCGCTTAAAATAGACTGGCCGAATTTTTGACCCCATCCCTCATAACGTTGTGATATTTTGTCTGCAATGAAATCATTTTCTAATATTGCTGCTGCCTTTTTAAGGGCTAAAGCCATGTGATCCATGCCACCAATGTGTCCGTGGAATAAATCTGCTGGATCACTACTTTGACGGCGTAATTTACAATCAAAGTTCAAACCACCAGTGGTAAAACCACCCGACTTAAGAATTTCATACATGACTAAACTAAGCTCTTCGACTTCAGTAGGAAATTGATCAGTATCCCAGCCATTTTGTGCATCACCGCGGTTAGCGTCGATACTACCGAATAGGCCTAAGGATATAGCCGTAGCAATCTCATGATGAAATGAGTGGCCTGCTAAGGTAGCGTGGTTAGCTTCAATATTCACTTTGAATTCTTGCTCTAATCCAAACTGTTTCAGAAATCCATAAACGGTGGCGGTGTCGTAGTCGTATTGGTGCTTAGTCGGCTCTTGAGGTTTTGGCTCAATTAATAATGCACCTTTAAACCCAATCTTGTGTTTATGCTCAGCAACCATAGTAAAGAAGCGACCTAGCTGCTCGCGCTCTTGACGTAGGTTGGTGTTGAGTAGGCTTTCATAACCTTCACGACCACCCCATAATACGTAGTTTTCACCGCCCAATCGTTTGGTGGCATTCATCGCATGGCACACTTGTGTAGCACCATAACTAAATACGTCTGGATTGGGATTAGAGGCGCCGCCTGCAGCATATCGTGGGTTACTGAATAAGTTAGCTGTTCCCCAAAGCAGTTTTAAACCGGTTTCAGATTGTTTTCGTTCGAGTACATCGACCATCGCCGAAAAGTTGTTAACGTAATCATTAATACTGTCACCCTCAGGGGACACATCGATATCGTGGAAACAGTAGTAAGGGATATTTAGTTTGCTAAAAAACTCGAATGCAACATCCGCTTTTTGTTTGGCCATTTGCATGGGATCCCCAGGCTTAAGCCAAGGTCTACCAAAAGTACCTTGACCAAATACGTCAGCGCCATCCCAGCAGAAGTTATGCCAATAACAGGAGGAAAAACGCAGGTGCTCGCTCATAGTTTTGCCAAGAATTACTTGGTTGGCATCATAGTGATGAAAGGCCAAAGGGTTGTCAGACTCAGCGCCTTCAAACTTGATACTGGGGATGGAATCAAAATAAGTTGTCATAATATTTCCTGGTTAAAAATAGTGCGTAATTGAGGATAGGCTTGCATATAAGCTGCTCGTCTTTGCTTAAAAACAGGCTGGTTTTCAGCATTTGGAGTATGAATTTGCACCGCGTCTGGTTGTGGGCAAATGTGTTCAATGGATACGTTTGGCTCTATTGCCAATTGTGCGAGGCGAGCAGCACCCAGTGCTGGGCCGACTTCACCACCTTGCCGGAAGGTAATGTTGGTATTCAATACATCGGCCATTAGTTGCCGCCAGTAAGCGCTTTGTGCTCCGCCACCAATAACGGTGATTTCTGTGGCTTCAGTGCCGGATTGATGCAGCGCATCCACACCGTCAGCAAAGGCAAAACACACTCCTTCAAGCACTGCATGTAACATGTCGAGTTTGCCTGTGTCGTGGGTCAGTCCAATAAACGCCCCTTGCGCCAATGGATTATTGTGCGGAGTGCGCTCGCCACTTAAATAAGGTAAAAAATATGGCGCCGTTTCTTGATTAATGGGGTTATTTTCAAGTTGTTCGAGTAACTGGCCAATATCTTCTTCTACAATCTGTTTAGCAAACCAGTCTAAGCAGCTTGCCGCGCTCAACATCACCGACATTAAGTGCCAGCGATTGGGTAATGCATGGCAAAAACTGTGTACCGCGAACTCTGCTTGCTGACTAAATTGGTCGGTGACCACAAAATACACTCCTGATGTACCTAAAGAGATCATGCCTTGACCCGGTTCAACTAAACCAACACCAATAGCACCTGCGGCATTGTCACCGGCTCCGGCTATTACTGGTACTTCGGATAATCCCCAACGATTGGCCAACTCAGATTGCAATACACCAGTGATTTGATTGCCTTCATATAGTTTCGGCATTTGTTTTACGCTTAGGCCACAGGCAGCGAGTAATTCTGCATCCCAGTCACGTTTTTGTGTATTTAACCAAAGCGTACCAGCAGAATCTGACATGTCTGATGCGAAGTCGCCGGTTAATAAAAATCTTAAGTAATCTTTGGGTAACAATACTTTGTCTATTCGAGAAAAATTGTCTGCTTCGTGATTCTTTAGCCACAAGAGCTTAGGTGCGGTAAAACCCGGCATCATAATATTGCCCGTGATATCACGGCTACTAGGCACCATTTTTTCAAGTTCAACACATTCTGCTGCACTGCGACCATCATTCCAGAGTATGGCTTGGCGAATAATTTGAGAATTTTTGTCGAGTAATGTTGCACCGTGCATTTGTCCAGCCAAGCCTATTGCTTTAACCTGAGATAAATATTGGCGGGTAGATAACTCGTCCATCACGTTACAAAATGCTGCCCACCAATCTGCCGGATTTTGTTCTGACCACAATGGTTGCACTCGAGACACCGATAACTCTGCCGACTGTGAATCAACGATTTCACCTTCGGAATTGGTAATTATCACTTTTATCTTAGACGTGCCTAAATCAACACCTAAATACATAACACTATCCACTTTGTTTTTTGTTGATAGCATAGTGGCTCAGAGTTGAAAAACCCTCAATTACGAAATTACATAATTAAATTCCGTAATTTGTTATTTTATTGTTAAGCTATTTTGGTTATTTTACTGTCGACTTATTAGTCAGACACAGGAGGCATCAAGTAGTGAAATACAGCAGACTTAGCGGGCAAGACGACAGGCAATACAGTATTAGTTTGTTGTTTAATGCCAATAAGGTGTATGACCGTCAAGTGGTAGAAGGCATTGGACACTATCTACAATCTACAAAAGTGGACTGGGATGTGTACCTTGAAGAAGACTGTTTGGCAAGGTTAAATAATCTGGACAACTGGCAAGTAGACGGGATTATTGCCGACTTTGATGATCCAGATATGCAAGCGGCGTTAACTGTCTTAGATATTCCAGTGATTGGGGTGGGAGGGTCATATCAATGCGCAGCCGATTATCCAGACGTACCCTATGTCGCCACCGATAATCAAGCTGTGGTCAATTGTGCGTATCAACACCTTAAGAAAAAAGGCCTGCAACGCTTCGCTTTTTATGGTTTGCCACCGGATAAAAAACATCGCTGGGCCCTAGAGCGTGAAAGAGCCATTGTTACTTTATGTGAAAAAGACGGTTTTAGTTGTGCTGTGTATCGTGGTTATAAAACTCAGCCTGATACTTGGCAGCATAGTATGAATAGACTTGCTGATTGGATTGAAAGTTTGCCTTTACCTATTGGTGTCATCGCCGTCACCGATGCTAGGGCCAGACATTTACTGCAGGCCTGTGATAAGACCAATCGATTGGTGCCCGATCAAGTTTCAATTGTGGGCATAGATGATGACGATATCGCTCGTAACTTAAGTCGGGTGAGTTTAAGTTCAGTCAGCCAAGGTTGTTTTGATATGGGCTTTCAAGCTGCAAAATTGTTACATCGACAACTTAATAGGCCAATAACAAAAAAGTCACCTGACCCAAAATCAACACCAGCGCCTAGAGTCCTTGTCCCGCCAATGGGGATAATTCAGCGTCAATCGACTGATTTTAAAGCACTACAAGATACTTATGTGATCCAAGCTATGCACTACGTTCGCCAACATGCTTGTCGTGGAATTAAAGTAGAGCAAGTGATTGATTATGTTGGAATATCTCGCTCAAATTTGGAACAACGCTTTGTACAAGAATGCGGTCACAGCATTCATACTGAAATCCATAATGAAAAGCTAAATAGAGCCTGTAAAATGTTAGCCGAGACCGATACCGAATTAGCAGAAATTGCCAATTCATGCGGTTACCCCTCAATTCAATATTTATATGCCGTATTTAAAAAGCACTTTGGACAAACTCCAAAACAATACAAACGTGACATATTACAAAGCTAAAATGGCAGTGTGAAGCTTTGTGAGAATAGGGCCTGTGGTACTGACAAGTTAATAAGCTGAATCAGAAACATGCGATAATCTGAGCATGGAAAATACCAATATTTATGCCGGATATCGCTATCCACCCCAAATAATCAGTCACGGTAAGTGGCTTTTGATCTTCCCCTAACTCGTAGACACTTTTTGCTTAGAAATCGAGGTAAGGTAAAACGTTTTATGAATAAAAAACATCCCGCTGAATTTAAACAAGAAGCCGTTCACCAATGGGTTGAAAAGGCTATGCCGTACCTGATATTTCTAGCGTTTAGGTCTAACCGTTAAGTCTCTGTTTACTGGGTGAGTAAGGCGAAAGTACCTGCTTGGTCGTTGACTATGTAATGTAAGCGGGAAGGGCTGTTGTGGTTTGAGTGGGTGGTATCAATTTGCGCCAATGCTTTAAAGCTGTTGGGTTGATACACCCACTGTGTCGTCTTGGCTTGGCTGCCATCGGCGTAATATTGTGTGCGTTCGATTAAGTTATCGCCGTCCCATAAATAATTTTCTTGCTCTATGTGGCTGAGCATAGGTGCGAGGTTGTGGGCAATTTGCGTGCATTGTTTTTTTATACGCCTACCAAAAGGGTCATAAAAGTATTGCCAGCGCTCACCTGTGGGGAGTTCAATATGGGTAAGCTGTTGGTAGTTATCCCATTGGTAGGTGGTGACTTGGGCCCTAAAGCCGTCTTTTTCTTGGGTTTTTTGTATGAGTCGGCCAAGTTTATCGTATTGGTATTGGCTGCTCCCCCTTCTAATAATTCGCCCCGCATTGTCGTAATGGTGCTGCTTGGCGTTGAGCGGGATGATGTTGCTGACGCCACTATTATTGCCATTGCCAGTACTTGCGCCTGCTGGCTTGTCTTGTTTCTCAGTCAGATGCTGATTGCTGTCGTAGGCAAAGTTTACAATTTTATCTTGGTTGTCATAAGGCTTGTGGTAAGTGGCCTGAGTGATTTGGCCATTGGGGTTGTGTTGGTATTGGGTGGTGCCCCAGTGGGACTCGTCTATTTTATTGAGTCTGTCTAGGCTGTCGTATTGGTAATGACGCACTAGATGGCGTTTATGGCTGTTGTTTTCTGAAGCCGTCATTTGAGAGGGCAGGGGCACCAAACCTGCTTCGGCTTTGGCCGCATGAGCAGTATGCCTTTCACCTTGGATATCGAGTTGTTGGTGTTTTAACAAACCGTTTTGTTGCCAACTTTGGTTAAGG
>JAWUWP010000047.1:0-146267 GCA_034111785.1 Paraglaciecola sp. | reverse complement strand
GACACAGTTTATGGTGGTGAAATTTTAGGGCAAATTTTCTTTGTTGATAGAGCAGGTGTTCAGCTTAGTCCTATCGATGGTTGTGCAAGCTCTATTAGTTTCCCTTACGGAGGCGCAGGCGCTGAGTATGACCCAGGTTGTTATGAACAAGGGGCTATTCCAGTCGGTTCATATCGCACCACTAATTATGAAAAATCACGTGTTGGTATCAATGGTGACTTTATATGGGATGCGCGTATAGCCGGTATGGATAATACGCTACGTGGTGGTTTTTGGTACGAAGATTACACCCGTGATGAATCTCGTAGCTGGCAGAAAATCATTGATTCGGCGACTAGTTACCGTTTTGATGAAACTCCTTATTGGGTTCAGTACGATCGCGAATTCCCAGTAGAAACCACCATGTTTTACCTTGAAGACCAACTTGATTTAGGTTTTGCTAAAGCTCACTTTGGTATCAAGCAGTTTTTTGTTGATGTGTCGAAAAACGACAGATTCAACGCAAGCAACGATCAGAGCGTATCTTCGGATTCAGACTTACTCTTTTCAGCCGGTTTTGTAGCACCTTTACCTGTCACTGGACTTGAGATGTTCGCGGGTTTTGCACAAAACTATGCTTCAATCAAAGATGCAGTGTTAGAGCGTGATGATGCAGATTTAAGTTTGGTTAAACCAGAAACTGCAGATAACTTTGACCTAGGTCTGCGTTATTCTTCGAGAGACGTCAGCGCTAGCTTGACTTATTACGCCACTAAATTTGACGACCGGATCAACTTTGTGAGTAATGAAACGGTAACAGGTATCGACTTTTTAGAGTCCGCTGCTGGTGGTTATATCAATGACGGTGGCATAGAGTCGACAGGCTTTGAAGCGTCGTTAAGTTACCAACTTTCTGAAAACCTCAGCGTGTATGGGTCTTATACCAACAATGATTCAGAATATACCGACGCCGAGTATTTAGGTAATGGTGTCATTGGCGCTGCTGAACAAATGGGCGTTGTCAGCATCGATTGGGTACGTGGTAACCATTCTGCTGGCCTGAGCACCAAATATGTTGGCGAACGTTGGATAGATCAAGGGAATACTGCTGCTGTAGAAGCTTATACAGTCAGTGATTTTTACTTTGGTACGTCCATTGATGACTTAGGCAGCAGTGTTGAGTCGATTGAGATTAACTTCACCATCAACAACCTGTTTGATGAAAGTTACCTTGGTACCATTGCCACTAATGCAGCATGGATAGGAGCTCCTCGTACGGTTGCCCTAAATCTAAAAGCCGCGTTTTAAATAAATTTCCTGTGTGTCACTTTGGGACGAGCTTATGCTCGTCCTTTTTTTTGCCTAATGAGAATGAGTTTGAAATGAAATTAATCCTTTTTTTTGGTTTATGCTGCTTTGTCTTAACGAGCAAAGCTGCTGATAATTTAATATTGGTCAGTATTGACGGATTGCGTTGGCAAGAAGTATTTCAGGGGTATCAGGATGACGTGCTTGATTTAGATACATTTAAGGAACAAAAAGCGGGCTTAGTTAAACAGTTTTCAGGAACAAGTCCCAACAATAAACGTCAGAAGCTGATGCCTTTTATATGGAATGTGCTGGCAAAGGATGGGGTGTTAATAGGTGACCGTGATCTAGGCTCACACATGCAGGTTACCAACGGTTATTGGTTTTCGTATCCAGGTTACAACGAGTTGTTAACGGGTAAAGTTGACCCGAATATTGATTCAAATAAATCCTTGGACAATCCGAATGTAACAATATTGGAATGGCTGAATAAACAATCAGGTTACCAAGGAAAAGTGGCTGCTTTTGGCAGTTGGGATGTGTTTCCCGCCATTATTAATCGGACACGCAGTGGTGTGCCTATTAATGCGGGTTTTGAATCTGCCGATTGGGCAGGTTTATCAGATAAAGCTCAGTGGTTAAATACGTTGCAAACACAGATCCCCAGTCCTTGGCATAATGTGCGTTTAGATGCCTTTACCTTGGGTTTTACTAAAGAGTATATCTTGGCACATCAGCCAAAAGTGATCTATGTGGCATTAGGTGAAACAGATGATTTTGCTCATCAAGGAAATTACCCTGAATACTTGCGGGGTGCTAATCGAGCCGATAAATTTATTGCTCAGTTGTGGACCTTGTTGCAATCAATGGAGCAGTACCAAGACAACACCAATCTTATTATTACAGTGGATCATGGTCGCGGTAACTCAGCACAGTCATGGCAACACCATGCTAGCCCAAAGGCTGTGAAAGGTTATTTAAACGGATTAAAACAATATCAGGACGGCATACCCGGTGCAGATCAGATTTGGCTAGCCGCCATGGGGCCAGATGTGAAAGGATCAGTTGGGAACCAGCAGCCCCAAGACTTCTCCTTGGATCAAGTTGCGGCGACTGCCGGGCAATTGCTCGGGTTCGATTATCAACAATTTTCCACGGACATCGGCCAACCCTTACCGATAATCAAACAAAGGTAAATCATCATGAAATGTATCACTACCTGTATTTTCTTTTTGATAACAATAAGTACAACAGTGGCGGCTAAGCAGGTATCTGATGTGCCGATAAAAATTCTATTTGGCTCCTGTTTACACCAAGATAAGCCGCAACCTATCTGGCAAGCGATGAACCAAGAGCAAGGCGATTTGTTTGTATTACTTGGGGATAATGTTTACGGTGATACCGAAGATATGCAGGAGTTAAAAGCCAAATATGCCAAGCAGTGGGCAAGATCGGGTATGCAAACCATGTTGGCGAATACCCTTACTATTGGTATATGGGATGACCATGACTTTGGTGAAAATGATGCTGGTGCAGAATACCCACAAAAAGAGGCATCTCGGCAGATC
The DNA here is from genome assembly GCA_034111785.1 of Paraglaciecola sp. GTDB lineage: Bacteria > Pseudomonadota > Gammaproteobacteria > Enterobacterales > Alteromonadaceae > Paraglaciecola. The sequence goes on along the minus strand of JAWUWP010000047.1, from coordinate 143,412 downwards.
TTGCTTGATTATTTTAATGTGCCTAAAGATAGCCCAAGACGCATTAGAGCAGATGGTATTTATACCAGTCATATTTTGACTCAATCCAATACAAAAGGTCAGATTATATTGCCCGACTTACGCTGGAATCGTAGCCCTCTTGAATCAGTAGATAAGCTAAATGATCTGTCCTCCAAAGCACCTAATGATTTAGGGCCTTATATACCCAGCAAAGATGAATCGACCACTATGCTGGGCGAAACCCAATGGCAGTGGTTAGAAAAACAATTACAACAACCTGCAGATGTGCGTGTTTTAGCCACTAGTTTACAATTTCTACCTGAGTTTTCTGGATGGGAATCCTGGGCAAACTTACCCCATGAAAGACAACGGTTTTTAGCCTTGCTTGATAAATATCAAATAGATAACCTAGTGATTGTTAGCGGCGATACTCATTGGAGTGAATTCAGCCAAATAACCCAAAAAAACCAAAAGTTATTGTGGGAAATGACAGCTTCTGGTCTCACCGAAGAATGGAAAAATGTCAGCCCCAATCAACACAGGGTAGGGGAAAGTTATGCCAAGGCAAACTATGGTGTGATTGAGCTATCAGGTAAACAATTAACCATGAGCATTAAAGATGTGTCTGGCAACACTGTTATGTCACACATAATCGATCTAACAAAGCCGAGTATGCAAAGGTAGACTTAATTGTCACTATAGTACGCTGAGAAAAGGACAAGAAGAGCACATTGCATGCATAAGCGAATTTGATTGTTCCGTCCCCATTGAGCGAACCAGACGCTCAGCCCAAGCACAGCCACAGATAAGCCAGTTTGAATAAAAGAAATATTCAAAACTGCTTTACTCAACAATGGGAGGCGCTTGTTTTGAATTTTGTGAAAACAGTTGAGTAATAGCGACAGTTCGCCGGCAGTCGGGATATTATCCATATAAAAGGGATGTCGATATACTCCCACTTTGTTGAACAACTGAAAGATCACCTCAATACTACCCAAATTATACTGGCCTAAATGGCTATTAAAAATGTTTTAGTTAACACAACGTTTCTGCGATTTTGCCATCTATACATCAATTCAACCAATGACAGCGACATCCATCGCCACCACTGATTAGGTAGAATAAATATTCCATAATTACCTTGCCCACCCAAATATAAAATCCAATAACCTGTGATCAAACGGTAGGGGGGGCAACGTTGACTGACGGCTACATTTAATCCTAAATTTAACCTCTCGGATTGATCATGAGTGGCCACCCCCTTTGCCTTCTAAAAGCATTGTCTTATTGACCTTGATGGGTAAGTCTTATTGCGGGCACCTGTGTGTATGTTGCGCTTAAGTTTGTGTTTCCTAATTTGGAAACAGGCAATCCATACATTTAATGATTATCACTGCAGGGCTGCACATGGCTGGATGTTCGGCGGTTTGTTTTTACTCCCGGCCATTTCATCGATGTTTATGGGTAAAAAACGCAAACAACTGATTAAGCAACAAAGCAGTATCGAAACCCTTAGATACAACTCTTTGAGTGATTTTGAGGTGCTGGTTGGTGTGGCTTTTCGCCGTAAGGGGGGGACAAGAAAACATGGTGGGTGCTGCTGACGGTGGTATCGACCTTAGTTTACGAAAAGACGGCAAATTGCATATAGTGCAATGCAAACTGTGGCGCAGCTCTAAGGTGGGGTGTCTATTGTGGGTGAAATGTTTGGTGTATTGCCGGCGAAAAACGCTGTGAGTGTTCATGTGGTCAGTTCTGATCACTTTACCAAGGATGTCATTACCTTTGCACAAGACCTGCCCATGGAGCTGATTAACGGTGAACAATTACTTAAATTGATTGCTGACATGCAAACCACTAAGCTTTTGCAAGCGTCAGTTAAACCAATCGATAAACCAAAAAGTTAAACAAACAAATACCACTACATGCCCAAAGTGTGCTTCTCCTATAGTGCAACGAACGGCTAAAAAAACCACGAACCTGAGAATGAATTTTTGGACTGTAGTAGTTTTCCCAAATGTAGACACATTAAGCCACTCTAGTTTTTAGTCGCTAGCACGCATTTAATGGCTGTATTTCTTTTAAAGGGGTGCTATTTAGGGATCACTAGCTCACTAAAGTATTGACTGAAGCTAAACACTTTTAACCTTACGATTATCCCTACCCCTAACCCCTAACCGATTTGCCAGGACCATTTTTTTACTTTACTTTAAAAAGGTTAAGTTAATACCAAAACTACGTTGCTTGGATTGCAACAAATAGTCATGGGTCCTCACAAAATAAAAAACTAAACTAAACTAATAAACCACCATGAGAAAACGGATGTTAACCATGAACAACCAAGAATACTCAGCTTATTGCTATAGCCAACTGGTACAGGTGTTTAGCAACACATGCAAAGGGCATCAAGACGATAAGTTAAAGTTTCGTACCGAGGGATTGTTGCAGGCAGGTAAATTACTTGGCTTTTTTAGCCGGGCCGATGCCGCAGAACTGATGAACATGGCGCATATTGAAGTGTTTGGCCAAACCATTGAAGAACGCAAAAATCACAAAGAAAATGTAAAACAATCCCTGATTGATGACGACAGCGATTTTTTCAACATTCCAGCTTACGAGCGACTTAAAGAGTCTGCCCGTTAAACATGTTGTTAGCTTTGTGTTAGCGTAGATTTGCATTATAACTCGAGCCGCCAAATACAAAATAATCTTGATCCTGAGACCCGTCGAACTGTGATAAACGCATTTCAAAGAGTCAAACATATAGATACAGGCGAGCGTGAAGTTCAAAAAAGTTTATGTGATCAATAAGACAGGGTCAGCTAGTAGAGTTGATTGGCGTCGACAATGATGTTGGGATGCCAATGGTTTCAATCGGAGAACATAAGATCATTCGAAAACTCTTTGTCCATGAAAATGAAGCGAAGCTATCTTATAAGGCCACACGTCAATTATCGCCAGCCTAATTGAAAAAGGTGAGTTTAGTGAGGATGATCTTGACAAGATACAGGCCGTATTAGATGCAAAGCGCTAAGGCTGTTAGCTGGCCTCTTTACATCATCGCGACAACCATTGATGCCTGTGGCTAAGGGAAAAGAGTTCTCATCAGCAATAAGCTAGCTACGGATCTTTTCCCTTAGTCAATCAAACAATTGGCTACCTCTCTTTACACGGGTTCGCCTACGAGATCTGGGATGAAGCGGCCAATGGCCGCTTTTTCAAAAGTGACAGAGCACCCAAAGTAACAATTCAGCAAAATATAAAGTCCAATAACCCGTGATTAATCGTCCATTGAACAACTTTGACTTGCGGGTATATTTAGACTCTTATTTTAAAGTGGCTGATTGATTATAAGTCGCAACACCCCTTCACTTATTAAACCGTTTGCTTATTTGCTCAGCTGGGTAGGCGTTATGACAAGCCCTGTTGTTTATGTGAAAAGTGAACCGAGTAGCTTGTGGGCTTGGCAGAAACTGCTGAGTTTATTTGAGTGTATGTCAACGCAATGGGTTGAAGTGCGTTTTAGTAATAGAAGCATTCAACAATCTAAAGGAAAATAACATGCTCAAAGTAAATAAAAACCTTATGACCATTGGCATAATAGGCGCTATTTCTGCTACCTTATTACTCACTGCAATAGAGGCTCAGGCAAAAGGCAACAGGCAGGGTGCAAAAAGTAACCCAGAAGCCGCATTTAATCGCCTAGATGCAGATGGCAATGGCTTGGTCAGTTTGGACGAACTGCTCACCCCTGCCTTAAACCGGGCCGAAAATGGCTTTATCAAAAAAGACAGCGATGCAGACAGTTTTTTAACATTCGACGAATGGACTGCTAACAACGAACGACCTGATCTCTCTGTCATCGCCTATGAAATAGTGCAATGTGTCGCTGATATCAAGGCAGAAACCGGCAATGATAATATTGTTGTCCCAGACCCAGGCCTATTTTTGTCGGCACTAGATAAGTTTGATAATGCCGATACCTCAGGCGATGGCGTGCTTGATTTAGCCGAAGTTCAGGCCGCCGTGACGAGTAAAGTAGAGACTAAATTCAGCCATATGGACACAGATCTTAGTGCTGATGTGACCTTGGATGAGTCTACAGCCCATCAAATGCGCTATCATTCTAGTCGACGGGCAGTAAAAAGCTGTGTTGATGAGCTCAGTGGGGAAGAACTTTTTTAAAGGTCGTAAATTTATTTCGTTTTAGTATATCAATAGGGTCTGCCATCGCAGATCCTATTTTTTTATCAGTGGTATGACTATATATTGGTAACGAGTGGCAGGCTTAAACTACTTGCTCTATGTCGATACCTTGGATAGATTAGCGAGTATTGTTGTTTAGTCTGAGTGTACGATGCTCCGTATCATTGCCACCTTATTTATTTTGTCACCATGGGCGTTTTCCAATGTTCAAGCGGGCTCTGTGTATCTTGGGTATTCCAAAGGGGAACAATTATCTGTGGCCCGAAATCGCAGCCTAAACTTCGAGCCAAAGGGCAATGTGGCCCTTATATCATTGGATCTTAACGACAATTTGAGCCTGGCTTTTGACTATGCTGATCTTGCTGACGGTGTATCCATCACGAACAATGTCACTGCTAAATTGGACATAAAAAGCTGGGGAATTGGAGCAAGCTATTATTGGGCTGCATGGTCGTTTTCGGCAAATTATTCATCCTGGAAAGATAACCTCATTATCCCCTTGCCTAATACCGAACAGGCCCTATTTACTCAGGATTCAGAATCACCATCGTCGGCTATCTCCCTTGCCTACAATTGGGATTTGACAGCTTGGCAATTAGGCCTCATGACAGGCCTTCATTACAGCGACTGGCGACAGTATCAGGAAGTCATAAACCGTGAAACACCCGCTGAACAATCTTCCCTGAGTGGGGGTAATTCAAGCTTTATTAGTGTGCAAGTATTGATGGCGCGTTTAATCACAATAGGTGGACAGGAGGATCTGATGTTGGGCGCAAGCCTAGGTTGGAATCAAATTACCAGTAGTGGATCTGCGGCCATTGCCCGTAATGGCAACAATGTTAGTCAGATAAAAAACAGAAGCGCTGCCAACCGTTTGTCACAGTCGGTGGTAACAGGCACCGAAAGTTATGGACAGTTAAATTTATACGCTTCTTATAATCTGAATTATGATTGGCTTGTGGATCTTGATCTGAACTTCGATCTTGGTAGTGAAGACAACACTCAGGCGTGGTCAGTGAATATTGGCTATTTATTCTAAGTAACCTGAGCTCTGGATAAGCCTAGATTTCAGTCATCTCTGACGTTTTGGTCGCTGGGCCTGTTTTTGCTTGTTGCGCTTAAACTTCTCTCGTAATCTCAGCTTTTGTTCTCTAGATAGCTTTCTAAAACGTTTATATTTGGCCCTTATTTTGGCCTGTCTTTCGGGAGACAACTGTCTGAAACTATTAAGTTTCCCGCGCAAGTTTTCCCTTTGTTGAGGCGATAAGGCTTGCCATTGCTCAAACTGTTGAGTGAGTTTAGTACGCTTCTCACTATCGAGACCTATCCATCGCTGGGCGCCCAAGGCCATCTTGGCTTGGCGCTGCTCATCAAAAGAACTCCAATTCTTTTCGAACTGACCTAATACTTGTTTTTGCTGCTCACTCAGGGATTGCCATTCAATGGTTTGTGCGTTTAATGTCCCACACAAGATAAGCATCAGAAAACTAATTATACCCGGCTTCACAGTTTTTTCTCCGGGGTTTGGACAGGAGCAGGTTGATCATCAACGATGCTGGTAACGTCTTTTTTCAGAGACCGGTTAGCTGTTGTTGCAACGCTAGGGGGTAAGGCAAGTTCAATGTTTTTATCTAACAGATCCACAGGACTCACCCATTCACCCTCAATCTTTTGCATGTCGGCTAGATATTCAAAGAAATTCACAGCAGGTGAGTCCTTCACAGGCTCATCAGCGAATATAGGTGTAGTGAAACAAGCAGCGGCTAACATACTAAAGCAGTACCTCTTGTTGTTCTGCCAACCAGTCTGCAAATTCCAAATCCTCTAACAAGGCCAGATCTACCAAAGGAACATCTAGCGTTAACAGCTCCGCCGGTAATACGGGGATCAGCGGTGTCTGCCTATAGCTTACTAACACAACCACCGCTAACGCAACTCCTACCGACGTAAAGGTCGCCGGCAAAGTAAAGTGCCAATTGCGCACAATTGACCTTTTCTTGGTGAGTGCAAGGGCTTCGGCCTGGGCATTGAGCCGCGCAGCAGCAATGTCTTGTTTGACCGATTGAGGCAAGGCTGCATTGGCCTGATCGAGTCGTGAATTTATCTGTTGCTCGCCCGTGCCTGATTTAGATTGTAATGTCATGAGCATCCTCCAACACACTTCGTAATTTATGCACCGCTCTAGAGTAATGGGTTTTTACACTGCCTTGTGAGCAGCCCATAATGTCCGCAGTGTCTGCAACCGACATACCTTCCCAGCTTCTCAGTAGAAAACATTGCCGTTGTTTCTCTGATAATTCAGCCAATCCTTTCAATGCCGTGTCTTGCTGCTGGCTGGCGTCTAAGCGATTGTCAGGTAATTCTCTTGCATCCCCCACATAGCTGGACCATTCTTCTGCTGTATCATCCGGATGGTTATTCGCTTTCCAGAAAAAAAGTAGCTGTTTTACTTTTTGATGCCTGTGCCAATCCCGGATCCTATTTTGTAAAATTCGATAAAACAAAGGCTTCCATTCCTGAGGTGGCTTGTGGGCATAATTGACAACTAGTTTTAACATACTGTCCTGCAGTAAATCTATGGCGTCAGCATGCTGATTCACTGACATCAGGGCCATACGGTAAGCTTTTTGTTCTATCTGCAACAAAAAGCTATCCATATCTTGTGGCTCGTCAGAGTGGTGCTCAACAATCAGCATTTATATTAACAAACCATAGGTTCTTGCCACTTACTGTACATAAGTATTACTCGATTATTCTGCTTCCAATTAATCAACGCAACTACTCTGAACGATTAGGCTCATATTTGCGCTTCGATGGTCTTATACGAACGGGTATTTGTGCACACTAAACTCATCGCTTGTAATAAAATACTGTCTTTATCTTAACGACTCAAACTGATTTTGGTTGACAAGCATGGCTATATTAAGGGCAAAAATAAATTTTTACCATGACTCAAGCAGCCCTACAAAAATCCCATATTGGTAAAGCTCTGTATTTCCTGTGATGGTTGCCATTGCATCCAATCTCCCAGAGTTCGGTAATAGTCTCGAAAATCTTCAGTAAATATCAGGTCGCCATTATCCAACTCCGTAAGTGATGGAGCCAAGCCATACAGCCCCCCTTGACATCACCACCCAATACGAAATGACTCGCTGCGGTACCGTGATCGGTGCCCTTACTGGCATTTACTGCGACTCGCCGTCCAAACTCAGAATAGCTCGCGATGCTTACTTGTTGCCACAACCCAAGTGCCTGCAACTCAGCGCGCAGTGCTGACAGACCCTTGCCCAGTTGACCAAGTAAATTATCATGGGGCGTTCGTTGATTACTATGTGTGTCAAAACTTCCCAGGCTCAAATGTATCACATGGGGCCTTATTCCTGCTGCCATTAGCTCTGCAACTAATTTACAATCTTGAGAAAAGTCATCATCCGCAAATCCGTTTGACAAGCTTATGTCTTGTTCAAATGCACCGTTTAATAGGCTTACTGCGTTATTATAGCTGTGGCGCTGATCCAGTATGTGCTGGACTGCCTTGGAAGTGGCCTGGCCTTGGGGTATGTAGACTTGGCTTTGATCATCATCACAGGACGTTAGCGAAAACTGGTTTGTCTCACCCGACAAAGCTGCCGGGCTACCGCTTATCATCACCCCTTGTAAGGAAAAGTCAGACTCAGGTAGTAGTTGATTTAACCACCCCTGCTCGCTAAATTCGTGGGCATCGGAAGCCGTTTGCCATGACGCCCAATCGGCAACGCGGGCCTCAGTACAGCGATCTATCAAGGATTGCGATGGAAAGAGCTCGCACCGCCCGCGAGGCTGTAGAGATTCTTGGGGCACTTATCGATGAGTACGGGTTCTCCACTTACGGCGGCAATTCGCATCTCTTTGCGGACGAAAACGAAGGCTGGGTGTTTCTGAATTTCGCAGGGGGACAGGGTCTGTGGGTGGCTGAGCGCTTTGGCCCGGATGAGGTCCGGATGTTGTATCCAGGTTATATCCATGACATTCCAATAGATATTCATGAGCAGGATGGATATCTGGGGTCTGATAATTTCATTCGTTTTGCGATCGAGAACGGCTGGTTCGACCCGAACTCTGGAATGAGTTTCAATGTGACGCGCATATATGGCGTCGATGAGGAACGCTACCCGCGCAGTGAGATGGAGGCGGAGCTTCGCTCAGGAGCGCCCGTCACGCTGCGCCGGATGATGGATGCTGTGCGTGACCCACGCATATCCAAAGATTCCACAGGCTACGGACAGGTTGCCCAGTTGCATGGCACTGGGAATTCGGACCTCAATCTGCTTTGGGTTGCCGCGACCCAATCGGTGACTGCGCCTTTCATTCCCTATCGAATAGGAGTGGAGTCTATTGCACCGCAATTCGGGAGACACCGTTATCTCTCCAAGGATGAAGCCAAGAGCCTGCTTACCCCTGACTGGCAAATCCACGAGGCGACCGAGTTTTCCGTCAGAACGTTCAAGCGTCTTATGTACTTCACCTGTGACAGGCCTGAAGAATTCTTACCTGAGGTAACCCGCGCTTTTACGGCCTATGAAAATCACATGATTGACGATCAAGCCCTGCTCGAGCAGACCGTGAAAACGCTATACGCGGCCGGGAAACCAGCTCTCGCCCGTCATTACCTGACTCAATACAGCAAGGAAAGAGGCGCAGAGGGTCTCCGGCTTGGCAATGCGCTGCTTCAGAGCATCGAAGCACGAACGCGAATTCAATACGGTTATCGGGCACCGCAATCTGGACAATTGAGTGAAGTCTGGGGAGCGCGTCTGAACTGCCTTACCAAAACTGACCATGCTCATTAGGTCTGCTGGTACCAATAAAAGTCTGTCTTGCTGGGTGCGTAACGCCAGCAAAACTGGGGCTAGCTGGGGATCAATACAAAGCACGCCAGCCCGACGGCCATGGTTATACAACCAGACCTGCAACAATGTACAGCTGAGATGTACAGGGGGTCATCATAATAAAATGCGATATAATTTTGTTTTTTCGGGTTATTATCATGGCTGCCCTGACAATTTGCCTCTGATAAAAGTAAGCCAAGCTAAAACGTTATATACTGCTGGCGTCAATTTTGACCTGGACGATCCTTATAGGATCAATTACGAGTGTAATCATGGCTATCGCTAGTTCCCCGTCCAAGCTCAGCCTGCCTCAGTCCAATCCTGGCGTAAGGACTGTTCTGGAATTTCTTATTCTTAAGTTTCCGGCCATAACAGGTGACGTCTGGCAACAACGTATGGCTGATGGCAAGGTTCATTGGCATGACGGGAGCTTAATTAGCGCGGACTCGCCTTTTGCGCCTCAGCAACGGGTTTATTATTATCGCGAAGTTGACCGAGAGCCTGTCATTCCTTTTGCAGAAAAAATCATTTTTCAGGACGAGTTGATTTTAGTGGCGTACAAGCCGCATTTTTTGCCTGTCACACCAGGTGGTAGATATATTGAAGAATGCCTGCAAAATCGCTTACGTCATAAAAGTGGTAATCAGCAATTGCAAGCCGTGCATCGTATCGATAAAGACACTGCAGGTTTGGTATTGTTTTCTGTTAAGCCAAATTCACGTCAGCATTACCACCGTCTATTTGAAACTCATCAAGTCAATAAGACCTATCAGGCCATCGCCAGCACGCATAACAATCCGCCGTTGAATCATCAGCAATGGGAAATTAAAAATCGTTTGGAGAAAAGCGAGCCAAGATTTTTGATGCATATTGTCGAAGGACCGGCCAACAGCCATTCCCGCATTCGTTGTCTGCAACGTTCAGCCGACAAAGCCTTATTCGAGCTAAACCCCATAACAGGTAAGACCCACCAGCTGCGACTGCATATGCAAAGCCTTGGTTGGCCCATATTAAACGATACTTACTATCCACAGTTACAGCCAAGCAAGTCAGATGATTACAGCCAACCCCTGCAACTATTAGCCCAACAACTGCAATTTATTGACCCCATGACACAACAAGAAAGACGCTTTTCTAGCAATACCGAACTCAGCCTAGACTAAAGGGCTCACACTTCATGTGCGGTCATTCATGACGTTTTTCCAACATGGCAAGGATGGCCTGCAGGGTGAAATACAAGATGCAGTGTGTAAAGACCGCTTAACCATTTTTCTTTGCCAATAATTTTACTGTTAAATAATTAATCAGCCTGTGGAGCTGATTATAAAATTAAACCTGTCATGTTCAAAATATCGTGAGTAATCAAACATATTATTGACCGTGAGCCATACAGGTTTGGAATAAAGGCAACCATTACTCCTGACCCTAAGGTTATAGCAAGCATCGAAAAATCATCAGGGTAGATGATTTTTCACAAGACTTCCCCTTACAAAATAGAGCGCCGCTGCAGATAAGTCTGTTGCAATAAAAGCAGTTCATCAGCATAAACAAAAGTGATTTTCAACGCTGGTTTGCACAACAGGGCGAGACGCTTATGTTTTTTGAATGGTGTGACCGTTGCGTGAGGGACAAAAAATCCCATGGTTGCATTCCCATAAAAACTTAAAAAAAGAGGTCACTATGGGAGATGTGAGGCAGCATGTATTTTCATTTTATGAAGACTGGTGTTCTATTTTACCTATACCCAAGGACAAACTATTGGTCTTGGTTGTGGCCGTTTTGAAACTATTTAATTAAGTTAACAACTATTGATGTCGCTTGTGTACAGCCCAAGTATAGGCATGGGATGCTAACCATATCAGCACCACAATTTTACTCAATTGACTAATTAATCCGTGGCTATATTCGAGTATTGTATAGGCTGTTTGCATTCGCTCGACTGGGCTGGGGATCACTAACCAATCAAATACTTTGACGGCAGAGCCCCTGGCCCATACGGTTAAAAACCCGCTAGTAAACAGTGCCAATAATGTCAATATGACGAGCTTATTAGCGATGTTTTGGTAGCCCTGCGCCAGTTTTTTTTGAACTGTCATTAATCTCACGAGTAAATACACAATGCACAATGGTAGAAACAACATAGAGATACCAATGTGATGCCAGATTGCTGCGATTAGCGTCTGCCTATTTGGCTGCATATCTATTGCTAATCCCGTCCAAAACACCCAAGGAGTCGCAACAATGATTGCCACTCCTAGGATCAATCCGCTTCGAGACAACATATCAATATTGGCCTGATAGGCTTATATTTTGTGAGGGGCGCTGCGGTTCGCTGGTAGTGTATTGGTCGATGGTTTGATGGGCTTTATTGATAGCTTCCGCTAAATCCATTTTGCCGTCTTTAACATAACCCGCATACTCAAGCATGGGCATATACAGCGCTGTGGGTTCGCCTTGGATAGTGAGTGCAAAGTAGGCGTTATTGGTTTCAACTTCACTCCATTTTTCACGGACAGCTTGCCAGTAGTCCTTGGTTAAGTGCCAGTAATCATCTGCCACCGAAAACGCAATTTGCTCATCACGGACATAGGTGTTTATGCCAATCTCTCTTGCTAAAAGTGTTGGTGTTTGTGAACGCAAAATAAGTTTTGAATTGTCTTGCTCGTGCACCCATCCATCAGGCGTCACTGCATGTCGATTGACCGCCAATATGGCATCATAGTCGTCTCGTTTGGTCATATCTCTGGATCAAAGGGGTCAGGTCTTTGATTTATGATCTTCGGGGTAATAGACGCTGATTTAAATAAAAACCAATGACTGATTGAACTCACAGCACAAAGAAGACGATCAGTCATAGACTAACTGAACTGTTATGGCATGCAATAATCGATATTTAGGGCTAATACTTTCAACTATATTGGTAAAAGATCTAACGGTATTGGTAAAATGACTAATAGCAGCCAACTCTACTGTGCAACATTATTTGGACACCACACTGAGTAAAGGCTAACACCTATGTTGAGCCATCATAAAAAATAAGAATCGCCTCACTTGACTTGAAAACCTGGCTGCATCCATCCAACCGCTTAACATTCATCCATAAAGTTTATATTGGTGTCGCTTCATCTTTGGTGTGTGAGCTGTTCCAACCGCTTAAGAGATTGTCATTGTGCATTCACGAAAAAAAAGCCCTAGCAGGGCGGGGGATAGGTCTTTTGGGGTAATTATTGCGATACGCCACATCCATGTGGCTCATTCAATATTTGGCGAGTGTTAAAGAGCCAACACATTTTTACCTTGGCTAAAGGTGATATCGACTGGAATTTCCGCCTTGGTTAAACGCTTAAGGTCAGCAGATAATGTTTCGCCTATTACGCCTTTTTCTGCAACTAATTCCCCCACACCGCTGTAATCGCCATTGCCTTGCAAAGTGAGGATCAACTCAGATAATTCATCAATTGAGCGGCTCATTTTTGACATGTCGACTTTATACATGCCGTTTTCATCACGAGAAAAAGCACCTTGCTCAGCAAAGAAATTAAAGCGGATCATGTTTGCCTTACCGTGGGCACTAGATGCACCAAACCTAACTGAACGAAAGATACCCGCCATGAACGTGACATAATAGTCTTCTAGCACGCCTTGTGTAATGGCACCTTTTTCTAGTAGCTGACGGATCATGTATAAGCCTAAGATGTCCGCTTTTCCCTCCTCCAAGGCTGACGCATGCTCTTTCAATGCTTGTCTAACCGTTTGCTCAGAGCCTAGAACTTGTTTTATGCCCAGACCATGCGAAATTTCGTGGAACATTGTGTTCGCAAAGAAAGCATTAAAAGTGATGTGCTTTCTTTGCTCAGGGACAATTAATTGCTCGGCTATAGGGGTTAGGATATTATCAAACTTTGCTCGCATCGCATTTTTAAGTTGTAAACGTCGAGTGCCTTTTTGTAGTTGCACTTCCTCGTCGTTAGGTAAGTTAATGGCAATGGTCTTGCTACCAGCATTACTGTGACCAGCATAATAGATAACATCATAAGCATTTAAATCAGCATCAGTACCAGGCATCTGTGCTTTGTATTTTTTAGGAACAGGCAACCCTTTTTGAAGCTCAGGTAAATAATCCGCAAACTTAGCTAGCTTTTCGCTCCAAGACAAATCCTTAATCAAAACATAAGATTCAAACGCTGTGCGATAACCAAACAACTGATCTTCATAAGTTTCGATAGGCCCGATCACTAGGTCAATGGGATTGGTTTTCATGTCCATCCAAGCAAAGTCTGATGGCTGATAGTCGTTACTTAATAAGGCATCGGCACGGATGTTTAAGTAATGAGCAAAGCTGCTATCTGCGGCTAGGGTGGCGGCCTTTTTTAACAAGCTTGCAGCCTGTTGCAACTCTTCCTTAAAAAACTCTGAATAAGGGATCGCAATTAGTTGTCCATCGCCATCTCGGCGGACCATAGAATACAGGCCTTCTTTATCGGCAAACTCAGCTTGCTCGAACTCTTGCTTAGTCATATCTGTTGGATAAAATTGTGCGCCCAATGCTTTTTCAGGAGTATTTTCTAGTAGCACTTTGTTGCCGTCTAGCCTATCCCAGGGACCATAATTAATAGATAAAAAGTCTTGGATGCTCGGATCTGTAACCTGAGACAATAATCCTTGTTTGTTATCGCCATAAGCTTGTCGCCAGAATAAGTCATCCATAATTGTCGACGCTTCTATCAATACTGATAACATAGATTTTTGCTTGTCTGTTAAGGCACTAAGGTCGGCATTTAGCTCTACTGGAAAGTAAATATTTAAACGCTCTGCGCTGCCTGCCATTAGCGCGGTGGTAGAGACCTCAAACTTCTCTTGCTCTGGGGTTACCTTTCTAGTCTTTTGGTCTGGTGCTTCGCTGCATGACAGCGTCAAGACTGACAAAAAAGTAACAGCCCAAGTTAAGTATCTTGAATTAATTTTCATAGCTAACCCTTATTCTTATCATTGTTAGGTGTGATCATATTAAGTTACTGGTGAATATAGCAAATTTTCACTATTAATTTGTTTTAACAGCAGCAGTTTCCATAAAAAAGTATGTTAGGATAATTCTGTTGGTTTTTACAAGTATCGGATACATTACTTGGGTGGGTCAGTTCTGTATATTACGTGTGAAAAGAAACAAATTAGTTTGGGCTACAGGCTTTTGGCCGTGGCGTAATGTTAATAAAATTACAGGTAAATACATGGGCACAGAAAACGCATTGCTAACGATTTTAGTAGAAAAGATTAATAACGATACTTTAGTTCTACCTACCATGCCGGCTATTGCTTTAAAAGTACGTAAAGCCGCAGATGACCCAGACATCAATCTAAACGCTATGGCTGAAGTTCTAAGGCAAGATGTTTCTTTGTGTGCACGGATGATCAAGATATCAAATAGTGCTTATTTAGGGCGCACCGTTAAAGTGGTGTCGACCCAACAAGCTGTGACGCGCATTGGCCTGGTGCAAATTAAGAATATTTCTACCGCTTTGGCCATGGAGCAACTTTTTGTTTCAAAAAACGACATCGTCAAAACCTACATGCAAAAAGTCTGGGCTGACACGATAGAAGTGGTATCTAACTCTTTAGCGGTGTTACAAATACACAGTCAGCAAACTAAGAATCGTACGTTGACCCTAGACTCAATGATGTTGGCTGCCTTGATGCAAAATGTCGGTATATTACCGGTGCTAACCGAGGCGGAACGTCATGCGGATGTATTTGCTAATCCAACCTTTTTAGATGTGGCCATAGAAAAACTCTCGGGCAAGATTGGCGCAAATATTATGAAGGAATGGGGGTTTAGTAATGAATTTATTAAAGTGGCTGAAAACTGGAACAACATGCAGATTAAAACCGAATCCGTGTCTTATTTGGATATAGTCAGATTAGGTGCTGCGCTGTGTGGAAAGTTCGAACGACATAAAGAACAGGTTTTCCTAGACGCCATTCAAAAAGGCATAGTCGAAGATTTGGATGTGTTTCAAAAGGACGAATTCATTGAATTAAGAGATAATGCAAAACTGATTTTCCAGTAAAATTCACAAAAAAATAGTCCTTAATGCCCAATAAGATTATTCAATCAAATTGGGCTGCCACTGCTTCAATTAGGCTTGTTTAAGGCAAGCTGATCGGAGTTACACTGCGTCTTCGAGTTCAAATATAACGTGTAGACGCTCTGCTAGTCGGACAATCTCACCTGACATTAAAGCAAAGTTGGCATCCAGTCTGGCGGATAATTGATCCTTGGGAATATCATCGTTTTGCTCTTTGATGAGATCGGTAAACTTTAACCTTTTGATACTCAAATCTTCTTGAATAATGGCACTTAGAGTTTCACTCCACTCCACCGCTATCTTTTGCACTAACTTACCGGCCTCAAGATGATTGGTGATTTCTTCACAATACAAATCTTGGTTTTTACAACGTATTATCGCACCATCTTCTTCGAGGGCCTTTAATTCTGCTTCTTCCAATACCTTGATATCTGAAGGGGCGCTGCCGTCTTTTAGCCAAGCCGTTAGCTGTCCTTGAACAGACTGTCTGGCTAAGGGTACTACTGGCAGAGAACCCAATGCTTTGCGTAGCATTGCTAAAAA
Organism: Paraglaciecola sp.; assembly: GCA_034111785.1. Lineage (GTDB taxonomy): Bacteria > Pseudomonadota > Gammaproteobacteria > Enterobacterales > Alteromonadaceae > Paraglaciecola. Next base: position 127,712 of record JAWUWP010000047.1, on the reverse strand, counting down.
GGCCTCAGCTTTGCCGTCAGCCGCTGAGTCCACTACTACTAGTTTATCTTTGGTAGAGATAAAACCATGGGTGTAACTATTTTTAGTAAACGCCTGAGGTAACAATCTATGAATAATCTCCTGCTTTAAATCCTGTTGTGCTTTCTTGCCCACAGGAGAACCCGTTTCATTTTCAATTTGCGCGACTTTATCGGCCAATTCTGCATTGACTACTGTGGCAGGTAAAATGCGTTCTTGTTTTTTCAGGGTGATCCAGATCCGTCCCCCAGTGGCGTGCAACAAGGCCTTACCCTGATTAAAAGGCGCAGCCCATCCCATAGAAGCCAATTCTTGGCTGCCACACTGGCGAAATTTGTATTCTTGGAGTTTCTGCTCAATATCTTCTTCAGTGAAATCCATATCTTGAGTAATTGAGTAAAGCTTTAGGTTTTTAAACCACATAAAAAGTATCCATTTAACAGTTTGGGTAGGCGCGCAACTAGCCTAAAAACGGCCGTAGAGACTAGCAGGAATTAATCCTGTCTGTCACCTACAAAGCGTATTTTTTAGCTAACTAAACAGGAATTGAGATTTTATATGCCAAGCCCTGCTGTGGGGCACTAGTGGCTTGTATATGCCCTTGCAGGGTTTGGGTGATTAAATTGTACATGATATGTGTACCTAAGCCGCTGCCACCTTTACCCCTGCGGGTAGTAAAGAAAGCGTCAAAGTGTCGTTCAAGGGTGCCTTCATCTAATCCTTGACCATCATCGGCATAATCAATGTGTAATTGGTTATCTTTCTTGGTAATGACAATGTTGATACAGCCTTTGGTTTTATTTTCAAAACCATGGATCAAGGAATTCATGATCATATTGGTAAATACTTGAGCCAACACACCAGGCGCACATTTTATCAACAGATCTTCGGGACAGCGAATGTCAATCTTATGTTGTTTCTTCTTAAAATTAGGGGCCAAGGACTGCACCACTTCATTCACGTAATCACTCACGTTGATTTCACGCTCGGCTTCACTGGTTTGATCAACCGCCACTTGTTTAAAGCTGGATATTAGATCAGAGGCACGATTTAAATTATTGGTTAGCAAGGATATGGTCTGTTCGGCTTCAGACAGATATGTGGACATACTGGTGCCTGTGAGTTTTTTTGATTCGTAGTCTTGTCGCAATCGGTTAGTGCGCTCTTGCAAAAAACTGGTAGCGGTAACACTGACCCCCAGTGGTGTGTTTACGTCATGGGCAATACCTGCCACCAAGCCTCCTAGTGACGCCAATCTCTCAGACTCAATTAACTGATTTTTAGCCATTTGAATGGTTTCCATTGAGGTGGCCAATTCTGAGTTTCTTTTTCTTAATTCATCCTCAATGAACTGCCGATTTTCATTCTCTTGGCGCAACTCTCGCTGATTAATTAATAATTCATCTTTTTGCTGTTCTAAATCCAGCATGATCCTACTCAAAGTTGCGGTTTTCTTGGCGACTTCTTCTTCTAGGATAATATTTTGATCGTCTAAGCGCTGATTAGCCGCTTGTAACTCATTGCGGGTCCCGGATAACTTATATTGGTATTCGATCATTTCATCAATTAATCGGTTATAGGAGGTCTCCAGTACTTTTAATTCATTGTTTTCGGTAATGCTAAGGTCTAATTTAGAAGACTCAGGATCATCTAAATTAAAATCAGTAATTTGTTGAGTCAATTCATTTAAAGGGTCGGTTAGCATAGTGCGAAAGGCACTCATAAACAAAAAGACTAAAAAGGTGGTTTTGATGATCGCATTGCCGATCAAGAAGAAAATACCCACTTCAATTCGGCCTATGATCACGTCGGCATTGGAATACAAGGTAACATCGCCCACCAGTGAGGTACGGCCTGAAAATTCAAATATCAAGGGAAAACTAAAACCGAAGGTGCCCCCGCCATTATTTCGCACCACTCCTTTGGTGACGGATTCATTGACTAGAGTTGAGGTGCTCCCCAAGTCGGCAATAAAGTGACTATTCTCATCACGGATTTGTACCCCTTTTACTATAGGAAGCTCCATTAAACCTATTGCGATAGATTTAGCTTGAGGTGTGTTTAATTCCCAAATTGCACGGGTTAAGCTGGTGCTAAAGGTATTTTTGAGGGTTTTTAACTCACTTTCTATATGGCTTTTGGTATTGAGATACTCGGTGAATACTTGCCCGGTGGTGACTATTACCGTTAGCACAAAATAAACAGACAATACTCTGGCTAACAGCTTTTTTGATAGTCCTTGTTTAACACTCGCCATTTAAATTGGATCCTCAAGCCGATACCTCGTTCGTCAGAGGATATGCGTAATCAAACCAATAAACAAGAAATGTCGCCTTCACAAACTATAACAAGTTGTTTTTTATTGGTTATAATCATATCTGAGTACTTATATTGGGTATCAAAGTGGAAAATTTGAAAAAGATGACCCGGTTAAATTTCTAAATTAATAAAAGTGTCATAAAAATTCTTAATAACAGTTAAATATGATCAATAGGTAGAGATGTCAGTATGGCAAACCGTATATTAATAGTAGAAGACGAAGCACCGATCCGAGACATGTTAAAATTTGTACTGGAGCAGTCGGGTTATGAAACCATTGAGGCAGCAGATTATCACATTGCCTTAGAGAAAATTGTTGAGCCTTTCCCTGACTTAATTCTGCTGGACTGGATGTTACCTGGCGGTTCAGGGGTGCAGTTAGCTAAAAAGCTTAAACAACATGAATATGCCAGAGACATCCCTATCATTATGCTGACCGCTCGCAGTGAAGAAGAAGATAAAATCCGTGGCTTGGAGGCAGGGGCTGATGATTATGTGACTAAACCTTTTTCTCCTAAAGAGCTGATTGCCCGAGTTAAAGCGGTGATCAGGCGAGTCACGCCTACCGCCAGTGAAAATGCCGTTGAATATCGAGGTTTAAAGTTAGACCCTGTGTCCCATCGTGTTACCTCTGACGATGAACAAATTGATATGGGTCCAACAGAGTTTAAATTGTTGCATTATTTCATGACACACACTGAGCGCGTGTATAGCCGTGAGCAACTGTTAGATAATGTGTGGGGGACGAATGTCTATGTTGAGGACAGAACGGTTGATGTACATATTCGACGACTGCGTAAAGCGTTGTCAGAATTTTCTCATGACAATATGATCCAAACAGTCAGAGGTGCTGGGTATCGTTTTTCTGGCAAAATATAATTAGACTCTCGAGTCCAAAAATTCAGCTACACTTTTGTATGGGTAGATGTTACCTACATACAGCGCAGAAGGAACTATAGACCCATGTATCAATCGTTTTCTTGGTTAGCGAGTTTATTAAAAGTTATATTTTATCTAGTATTAGTGGCATTGCTCGGTTATTACTTACAAGCAATGATGTCGAGTCTATTGGTGGGTGTGTCCAGTTTACTGGTCATACACTATTGGCGTCTGTATCGACTTAATTATTGGCTGTGGCACAGTAAAAAACTGAGTCCCCCACACTCTCTCGGTATTTGGGCCCACGTCTATCAGGGCATTTATAATACCAACCTAAAAAATCGTAATAAACGCAAAGCCTTGGGCGATGTGATCCGTCGCTTTCGCCAAGGCTCAGAGGCTTTGCCTGACGCGGTGGTGGTGGTCGATGTCAGAGGTGAAATAAGTTGGTGTAACAGGCTGGCCAGGATCGAATTAGGCCTGCGTTGGCCGCAGGATGTGGGCAGAAGCATTGCCAGCTGCCTAGATGCGCCATCATTTACTCAGTACTTTATCGAGCATAATTTTGAGCAACCCATTGAAATCACTTCACCTATCAATCCCAATAAAGTCTTGGAGTTGAGGGTGGTAAGTTATGGTGAAGATCAATGGATGTTGCTTATTCGCGATGTAACCCGTTTAAATCAAATGGAAAAAATGCGTAAAGACTTTGTGGCCAATGTCTCCCACGAATTAAAAACCCCTCTTACGGTAATCAATGGTTATTTGGAAATGTTACCCGATATTGGCGATATTCCTCCGGCCCTATTGACCAAAGCCCTTAGTGAAATGCGTTCACAATCTTTACGTATGCAATCTTTAGTTGAAGAGCTGCTAGTATTATCTCGCATTGAGGCCAGTATAGAGCTAGCGTTTGAAAAATTAGTTAATGTGTCCGAATTGTTATGGCATATTCAATTAGAAACCGAGGCGCTGAATAAAGATAGAAAACACAAAATTTTCTTCGATATCTCGCCTATTTTGTATGTGTATGGCATCGAAAGTGAACTTCGCAGTGCCTTTTCTAACTTGATCTTTAATGCCATTCATTACACGCCAGCACAAGGCGTAATAGAGGTGAAATGGTACCTTGAAGGGGATCAAGCTAAATTTAGTGTGAAAGACAACGGTGATGGCATTGCGGGTGAACATATAGATAGATTGACCGAACGATTTTATCGCGTTGATCAAGCCAGATCTCGGAAAACCGGTGGCTCTGGTTTAGGTTTGGCTATTGTCAAACACGTATTGTCCCATCATAACTCGATCTTGGTGATAGAAAGTTCTGTGGGCAATGGCGCCGAGTTTTCATGTCGATTCTCACCAGAATTAAGTTACATTGCCGATAAAAAATTCAAGGCTAACTAACATCCCTCTTTTGTAGTCACAGATCCCAGCGGCCAGCCCATTTAATTGTGCTGGTTGCTTATCGACTAACCTGCGGCACTAACAATAGTGGTCTGCATGCTGACAGAAAATAAGGGCCATACAGAGATAATCATTGGAATTTTATAAGGTCTTGAATTAAGGTGGACTTTCGCTAAATCGCTGTTAGTGATCTGGCCCATAATTGACTAGAAGACAGAATGAAAAATCTATTCAGCATAAAAAATATTGGCCTAAGTTTTTTGTTGCTATTAGTCCTGGTGTTGGGTCTGTATCAACAGAATATTCGTCGTTTATATATAACCGTGACGCTGTATGAGCAAGACAAAATCGTTGAAAACTTTAGATCTATGTATGAGTGGTTCAATGCCACACGCATTGAACCTAGTACTCAACCCTTTCATTTCCCGGTAGCATTACAGGCACTGCCTGATTCTTTTAGCTACCAAGGACAAGTGCAATCGACTCTAGGATTTTTAGCGCTGAGTCAAACCACAGGCTTATTGGTGCTTAAAGACGGTAAGATAGTCTATGAAGGGTACTTTTTAGGCCATAGTGAAAGCCAAGCACATATTTCTTTTTCAGTGGCTAAGTCTTTTGTCTCAGCCCTAGTGGGTATAGCCGTTGATGAAGGATATATTCAAAGTATCGATCAAGCAGTGACCGACTATGTGCCCGAGTTAATGGACAGTGGTTATGCTCAGGTGAGGATCAAAGACATTTTACAAATGTCATCGGGGGTCAGATTTAATGAAGATTATGCGGATTTTGATTCAGATATTAATCGTTTCTCTCGAGCCACCGCATTTGGTAGCTCACTGGATGAGTTCGCCGCCTCATTAATACGCCAGCGTCCACCTGGCACTTTTCATCAATATGTGAGCATAGATACCCAAGTACTGGGTATGTTGTTAACCCGAGCAACAGGGGTAAGTCTTACGGATTATTTATCAGAAAAAATTTGGCAACCCTTAGGTATGGAACATCATGCCTATTGGCTGGCCGATGACACTAATATGGAGCTGGCCCTAGGTGGGCTCAATGTAACATTACGTGATTACGCTAAATTTGGTTGGTTGTACTTGAAGATGGGACAATGGACCGATAGTGATGGGCAAGTAACACAAGTGTTGCCCAGGCAGTGGATCAGCGACTCTGTGACACCCGATGCGGCGCATCTTATGCCTGGCCTACATAACCCGCAGTCTAGCTCTTCTGCTGGTTACGGTTATCAGTGGTGGATCCCATTAGATGCTCAAGATGAGTACGCCGCACAGGGCATTTATGGTCAATATATCTATGTGGATCCCGATCAGAATTTAGTGATCATAAAAAATGCGGCGAATGATCAATATACGGATAAAAGTCTAGACTGGACCGCTCAAAATTATGCCATGTTCAGAGCCATCAGTGGACACTTTGCCGAGCCTTAAATGTTCAATCACTATCAGCTTTTTCACTCCCTTACTAACAGGAAAATTATGCAAACTGTCAAGACCTTGGTATCCGCTATTTTACTATTGTGCTGCACCTTGCCCGTATTCGCTAAAGTGGCGGATAGACCGCCCACTATTGTTCAGTTTACTGAGGGTATGCAAAGCCATATAGGCTTTTATGATTTCTATTACGATCTTAGCCAAGACAAAATATTTTTGCTGATAGAGCAGTTTGATGAGGCTTTTTTATTGCAAAGCAGTTTACCCCAGGGAATTGGCTCAAACGACATTGGACTGGATCGAGGACAATTAGGTGATACCCGTTTGGTTAAATTTCAACGCTTTGGAAATAAAGTGTTGCTCAAACAACTTAATACTGAATATCGCGCTAGCTCATCTAATCTGGCCGAGCAAGCGAGCATCGATCAGGCATTTGCGGATTCGGTGATTGCCGGTTTTCAGATAGTCGCTAGCAGCAATAAACAAGTGTTAGTGGATTATACGGATTTTCTGCTCTCGGACATTCATCAAATATCTACACGTTTAAGTAGCACTGAGCAGGGCAGCTATAAGGTGGATATAAAGCGCAGTGGGGTATTTTTAGCGCGCACTAAAGCCTTTCCAAAGAATAGTGAGTTTGAAGCCTTAGTGACCTTTGCAGGCTCAAAGCCGGGTAAGTATGTGCAACAAGTCACACCTGACCCTATTAGTATCTCTGTGCATCTGCACCATTCATTTATCGCCTTACCAGATGACAATTATCAAAGCCGTCAGTTTGTGCCTTTCTCAGGATACTGGTCTGTGGGTTATCAAGACTATTCTGTGGCGATTGACGAGAATATGCAGCAACAAATGATCCCCAGACATAGGTTGCATAAAAAGCAACCATCAGCCCAGGTAAGTGCAGCGGTAAAACCCATCATCTATTATTTGGATCCTGGTATCCCAGAGCCGATAATGAGCGCATTAAAAGAGGGGGCCTTATGGTGGGATCAAGCCTTTGTTGCTATTGGTTATAAAGATGCCTTTCAAATTAAAGTATTGCCTGCTGATGCGGATCCCATGGATGTGAGATATAACGTCATCCAATGGGTGCATAGAGCAACCCGGGGCTGGTCATACGGATCCTCTGTGATTGATCCTAGAACCGGGGAAATCATCAAAGGCCATGTGACCCTAGGATCCTTAAGAGTGAAACAGGATTATCTCATTGCTTTGGGGTTGACCAGCCCCTTTAGTGATGATGGCAGCACAGATGATCAAGTGGATACCTCTGTGCAAAAAGAGATGGCGCTGGCTCGTATTCGTCAACTTTCCGCCCATGAGGTCGGACATACTCTGGGCATTGCGCACAATTTTGCGGCCAGTGAATATGGTCGCGACTCAGTGATGGACTACCCCCATCCTTACGTCACAGTCAAAGATGGACAAATTAGTCTTGAGCAAGCTTACGATGTGGGCATGGGGCAATGGGACCAATACGTGATCGCTTACGGCTATCAAGATTATCTTAGTCCAGTGGCAGAACAACGTGGCTTGCAATCCTTAGTGAGTCAAGCGCGGCAAAGGGGCTTTCGCTATCAATCCGATCCTGATGCTCGGCCTTCCCATGCAGCTAATGCCCAAGGACACTTATGGGATAATGGTATGGATGCTGTAGCTGAGCTACAGCGAATTTCCAAGATAAGAGCCATAGCCTTGGCTAATTTTGGTCTAAGAACCCTAAAATCAGGTGATAGTTTGTCTTCACTAGAGGAAACCCTAGCGCCTATTTATTTATTGCATCGTTATCAATTAGACGCAGTGGCTAAGTTAGTTGCAGGCATTGACTACGAATATGAACTTAAGGGTGACCACGCGCAGGCGAAAGGACTGAGCTGGGTGGCTAAGGACAGGCAACAAGGGGCCATCAGCGCTATTCTCAAGACCATCAATGTTGATTACTTGGCGCTGCCAAGGCAGATCACGGCCTTGATCATCCCAAAAGTTTACGGTGAACAACGAGATCGCGAGAGTTTTAAAGGTCGAACGGGTATCACCTTTGATCCTATCACTGCGGGCGAGTCAGCGGCTGGGTATAGTCTTAGCCTATTGTTAAACCCCCAGCGTTTAAATCGACTAGCAGGGCAGGGCAGCAAACGATATCCCCTGCCTGATGTGGCTGATCTGATTGGCCAGTTGTTTAAACAAAGCATTCATCAAGGTGTGCATAAACAACATGCTCAGTTGAGTAAGCGCATTAATTATTTAGTCTTAGATCAAGTGGTTAAAGCTATAGCCCAAAAAGAGCTAGGGCCAGAAGTCAGAGGTGAAATAGAGATCCAGCTACTAGGGTTACACAAATGGTTAAAAAATAAGGGCCGCAATCCACATAATAAGATTATGGCTAGACAACTTGAACAATATTGGCGCACAGGGACTTGGGTGCCACTGTTCGAGCTCAAAGCCTTGCCGCCCGGCTCGCCTATCTAAAAACGATTAAGGGCCAAGATATGATTATCTTGGCCCTTAACGTTTGTTACTCGTGCTGCTTCACACTGCCTCTACCTTGGCACTAACCTTAGCCTTTGAAGCCAAAGAATTTATGTTTAATAATCTCATCAGCCACGCCTTTAGGTAACAGTTTTTCCCAGCCCCCGCGGCCTTTTGGGACTTCTTTAAGAATTTGTCTAGAGTAGATTTTAAATAAAGCCTTATCACTACAATCGATACCAGAAATAAAATCATTCTCTACTAAATGACGATATAAAAAGCGTAAATGTTCTTGTACTTTCAGATCAGTAAATTCGCTGATTTCACCGGCACTATCTAGCTCAGGATAGACAAACAATCGGGTATTATCAGGAAACAATTTACCAAAACCTTCTAGGATCCCACCTTCGACCCCTCGATAAGAGTCCTCATCAAATATTTGTTTGACATTGACCATGCCCACCACTATGCCAATTTGTAATTTAGTATATTGTCGAAAGTAAGCGCGCAGTGAGAAATAACGGGTGTAATCGGAAATCATCACTGTATAGCCCAATAGGTTCAGTAATTGGATACGCTGCACTATGTCTTTTTCGGGGACGTTCTGATCGTGACCTTTGGCATCATTAAGGGATATTTCGGCAATGGCTATGGTATTTTCCGGATCAACATTATTAAAGGTCGAAAAGGCTTTTTTACCCTGTTCTATCATGTCCACATTAAGATTGGTTACTGGTCTAAATGAGCCACGTATGGTTAATACGTTTTTCTTGTATAATATTTCTGCGGGCACACCGACGCTGCCATCGGGCCTAAACATAATGCCACGAGTTTTCCAGCTGCGGATAAGGTGTAAGTTAATAGCTCGGTTGTCGATATCTTCGAAATAAGGCCCTTCGAAATCAATAGAATCAATTTCGATCCTATCAGGCTTAATATTATCGGTTAAAGAGTCGATCATTTGTTTAGGATTTTCGAAGTAGAAATATGCAGCGTAAATTAGATTGACCCCCAAAACGCCAAGGGCCTGTTGTTGCGCTTCTGCATTGTCATCCAACATTCTGGCATGCACGATAATATTGGAAGGCTCGGCACCAGGATACATTTGCACACGAATACCACACCAAGCATGGCATTCGTTTTCGCGGTTAAAACTCTTAGCGGCGACAGTGGCCGCATAGGCAAAATAGCGAGATGAGCGAGAGCGAATATCACCCACTCGGTCAACCACTAAATCAAATTCTTGCTTCATCATAGAGCCGACACGGCCTTTACTCACATAGCGTCTATCTTCTTGTACCCCATAAATGGCGTCAGAAAACTTCATATCATAAGCTGACATGGTTTTTGCGATAGTGCCTGCCGCTGCGCCGGCTAGGAAAAATTGTCGAGCGACCTCTTGTCCTGCCCCTATTTCTACTATGGTGCCGTATTTCTTTTCATCTAGATTGATACGTAACGCTTTTTGAGTCGTGCTTCTGGCACTGACGTTTTTTCTAGTCTCGAGATTTTTATCCATGATGTCTCCGCAAAAATTGGCCCGTAATTCATTTTGCTATTGTAGCCTTTTTTGGTCAAAGCAATAAATCTAATTTTTTGCAAATAGAGTGACTAATCCATTGAATAATAATAGAAACTCAAACTAATTCAGTAAAAATCAGCAAAACACCGTGCAAGCTTGCACTGAATTAGTGTGCTCGGTGAGAAGCAAAGGGATTAATTTTTGGCGGTTCTTTCAGGGCTGCCAATGCTGCCAAGCCCCCCCGATTTGTTGCAGATAACAAACAATAAACAACTAAACATTAGGCCAATCACCAGCGCACCTACCCATTGAATTTTTAAAAAGTCTAAAGTGAACAATAGCGTCAGTATCCCTAAGGCCAGTATATTGGCGAATATATAGGGCAGTTTACCCAGTCGAGATGGACTCAAGTGTAAATTATCAGTATACAAGCGTATCAAGGAGTCTAATGAGTTGATCACAAAAACAATACCCACTACGGCCATCAGCCAGTTATATTCGCTGCTCACATTCAATTGTAACAGGTGGTCGTAGTACAAGATGACAAACCAAGCAGCGATGGGCAGTGACGGAAAGATCAACATAGACAAAAATAATTGGTAGGTACGCATGCCACCGACAAATCGGGCGGTAAACTGGCCGATCATGATGCTCCAAGCGAACCACCAAAAAAGATAAAATTCATGGTAGGCGTTAATGGGCATTATAAACTGTTCAATATGTGCAAAATAACCAGTCAATAAGGCAAAGGATTGCAACAGTTCCATGCTTTGGCTTTGCTCGTGTAACAGCACGGCAATCCAAAACACGGCTATCAACAAAAAGAATAACCAAGTGCTGCCAATGCTCAGAATACGCAGGTAACGAATATCTGTACTGGAATATACTGCAATAGAGATAACGGCTAACACCACGGCATAAAATACGCCCTGTTTGGCCGATTCACTGACTAGGTCTGGCAAATACCAAGGCAGATTGCTCAGCAGCAAATAGGCGGTAAAAGCGCAGGTGCCGATAATCACCAAGTTGTTAATAAATTGGACTAAAGGGATGGTAAAAAACTGCACTTTAGGCTCAATAACACAAAAATAAAAACAGGTGAGGAAGTAAAAACTCCAGATATAAAAAGCCCAGAAGCCAAACTCTATGGCCAGAGGATTAGTAAAGCCATACTCAGGGTTCGTGACTATATCACCGTAGGTAGCAAATTCTGTGAGTGGAAACATGATCAGCCCCACATCTAAACCCGAGGTAAACAATATGGCAATAAAGGTAAAATGACCCACAGGGGTGACGCCATTGCAGCGTACCTGAGGCCATTTTATTAATATAAATGTTATACAGGCTAAGGTGAGTATAATGCCCGCAGACAACCAAAATGTCATAGCTTCCCTCGATAAAAGTTAATGGATTGACCCTGTTAATCTGTGTTTTAGGGTTTTGGCCTGCCTGCCTGTGTGCTGCGCTGTTGGCTGGACCACATAGGTTCACCGCTTATTGGCACATAGCTGGGAGCCAGTATTTGCTGTTTAATAATATCCGCAGCACGCTCTGCTAGCATAATAGTCGGGGCATTCAGGTTACCATTGGGTATAGTGGGGAAAATTGATGAATCCACTACCCGTAAGCCCTTTATGCCATGGACTTTAGTATCAGGGTCAACCACAGACATATGATCGGTGCCCATCTTGCACGAACCACTAGGGTGATAGGCACTTTCGACATTTTCACGGACAAAAGCATCGATTTGCTCATCGGTTTGTACCGCGCTGCCCGGTTGTATTTCATCGCCTCTAAAGTCGTCAAAAGCTGATTGCTGGATAATTTCTCGGGTTAATCTCACACAATCTCTAAACCCTTGAATATCGTCTTGATGCTGCAAATAATTGAAGCTAATTTGTGGGGCCACATCAGGGGAATTAGACACGGCTTTGACTGCGCCACGACTTTTAGGTTTGTTGTGACCCACATGTACTTGAAAACCATGACCAGCAAAGGCTTTTTTGCCATCATAACGCATAGCAGCGGGTAAAAAATGATACTGTAAATCTGGCCATTCAAGGCCAGCATGGGAGCGGATGAAGGCACAGGATTCGAAGTGGTTGGTGGCCCCTAAGCCTTTTTTGGTTAAAATCCAGGCGACACCTATCTTAAGTTTACTCCACCAATCGAGCTGACCATTTAGGGTGATAGCTTGGGTGCATTTAAATTGAAAATAGAACTCTAGATGATCTTGTAAATTTTTACCTACCCCCGGCAGATGATGCTCGCAATCAATGCCGGCTTGGTGCAACTCTTCCTTACAACCAATACCCGATAATTGCAGTATGTGAGGGGAGCCTATTGAGCCGGCGCTGAGGATCACCTCTTTGTTCACTCTTAGCTCTTCTATTTTCCCTTTATGGGCATAACGAACCCCGACCGCCACTTTATCTTCTAACAACACCTTATGTACTAAGGCGTGGGTCAGCACACTTAGATTGGGTCTTTGCCTGGCGGGGTGCAAGTAGGCATTGGCAGTGGACGCTCTGCGGCCATCTTTGATGGTCATATGCATGGCACCAAAGCCTTCTTGTTGTTGGCCATTGTAATCATCGGTCGCCAAGTAACCTGCTTCTATCCCTGCATTTATAAATGTCTGGTAAAGGGGGTTTTTCATCTGGTTGCCATTATTCACACCAAGTGGCCCTTGATCACCGCGATACTGATCTTCACCAAAGGCCCAAGACTCGGCTTTCTTAAAATATGGCAAACAATGGGCATAATCCCAATTGGTGGCACCTGCTTCTTGCCATTCATCAAAATCTTTAGCATGACCACGGACATAGACCATGCCGTTAATAGAAGACGATCCACCTAATACTTTGCCTCTAGGGCAATGCATCACCCGATTATTTAGATAAGGCTCAGGTTGAGAGTTAAATTGCCACGCGTACTTAGAGCTGTTCATGGGAATAGATAAGGCAGTAGGCATTTGGATGAAAATGCTCTTGTCGCTGCCGCCAGTTTCTAACAACAAGACCTTGTTATTGGGATCTTCGCTCAAACGATTGGCTAATACACAACCTGCGGATCCTGCGCCAATAACAACGTAGTCATATTCATAGTGATTGTGCATAACTGACCTTAAAATGGACTGTCTAGAGGCTGCAAACCCACATAAACGGATTTAATTTGCGTGTAATGACCTAAAGTAACAACACCATTCTCACGTCCTATACCTGATTGTTTATAACCGCCAACGGGCATCTCTACTGGAGATATACCGTAACTATTGATCCAGCAAATTCCAGCTTGTAGCTGCTGGATCACTCGATGAGCCCGGCTAATATCTTGGGTAAATACCCCCGCAGCTAGCCCTAAATGGGTAGTATTGGCTCGGGCAATGACTTGTGCCTCATCATCAAAAACCAGTACTGCCATCACAGGCCCAAATATCTCCTCTTGGCAGATATCCATATCATCGGTGCAATCACCAAAGACAGTGGGAGCAACAAAATAACCATCCGGGGCGCTAGCCGGCTTTAATGCATGGCCCCCGCACAACAGTGTGGCCCCTTGGTTGATGCCAGTTTGGATATAATCTAGCACCAGCTTTTGATGTTTTGCCGATATTAACGCCCCAAAATTGGTCTGGGGCAGCATTGGGTCGCCGACCATAATATTGTTGTTGATACGGCTCAATAGCTGTTCAATAAAAGCGGGATATAGGTTTCTATGGACGAAGACTCGTGTGGCATTAGTACACACTTCACCCTGTGTATAAAAATTACCCAACATGGCAGCCGAAACGGCATTATCTAAATCGGCATCTTCAAATACTATCAGTGGTGATTTACCGCCCAATTCCATAGTGATGCCTTTTAATGAGCCTGCGGCCGCAGCCATGACTTTTTTACCTGTGCTGACTTCTCCGGTAAATGACACTTTGGCGATATCCGGATGTTCGGTTAACCAAACCCCCACTTTCTCATCTCCTTGTAGTACATTAAATACCCCTGGTGGCAGTCCAGCAGCAAATAAAATCTCAGCCAGTTTCAAGGCACCTAGTGGTGTCTCTTCTGAGGGTTTGAATAACATCACATTCCCACAAGCCAGGGCGGGAGCCGCTTTCCAACAGGCTATTTGTAAAGGATAATTCCATGCGCCTATGCCTGCACAGATCCCGAGTGGCTCGGCTCTGGTGTAATAAAAATCTTCCCCAACTTGTTGCTGCGTACCATGGATTGAAGGAGCCAATCCGGCAAAATATTCAATAGCATCGGCTCCTGAATGGATATCAACCACGCTGGCCTCTTGCCAAGGTTTACCTGTGTCTGCGACTTCAATGGCCGCTAATAAGTCATTTTGTGCCCGTAATAAAGCCACCGCTTGTTGCAGGATCCTGCTGCGTTCTATGGCCGGGGTTTTTGACCAAATAGCAAAGCCTCTTTGGGCACTGGCTAATGCCTGTTGCTGAATATAGGCATCAGCTACTTCTACCTGATAAATAACCAAACCTGTGGCCGGGTTAGTCACATCAAAACGTTCGCCGCTTTTATTCGCTAAGGGTTGTCCATCAATAAAATTCTGGTAACAAGGTAATGACATAGGGGTCTCTAGTAATAACACAATACAATACGGCACTATGCCTACTGTTTAGTGGCTAATCAATTTGATTCTACAAAATGTGATGCTCAGTTAAATATCTGAACATCACATTCAAGGGTAAATACTGACTAAGGGATTGGTATGGCCCTAAAATTGGTATTTTAAGCCAATGTGTGGTCCAGCTGCAGCGGTGTTAAATCCCACAATATCTTGATAATCTTCATCTAATAGATTTTCTATTCGGGCAAAGACCACCAGTTGCTGGTTGATCTGATAACGGGCGCTAAGGTCAAATAACTGGTAGTCATCAAGTGCTGCGGCACTATCCACAAAGTCTTGTATTACCCGCATATTCGCCGAGACTGTTAGTTTATCTGCTTGATAATAGAAGCCAAGGTTAGTGATCTGTCTAGGCCTACGTATGCGTTGGTTGCCGGCTGTATCTGAGGTTTCGTTGTAGGTATAATTAAAATCTAGACCCCAGGCCTGACTCAGTTTTACATCGGCAATTAACTCTACCCCTTGGGACTTGGATTGCCCCGGGTCTTGCAGATAACCTGAGAATCCTGTCAAGTCGAAGAATATGCTGTCATCAATCTTTTGATCGAAATACACCACTGCAAAGTGTGAATTACTGTGAGTACTGTACTCTAAGGCTATTTCGTAGCCTTTGGTTTTTTCTTCTTTAAGCTCAGTGGTGGCTGCGGGTGGGAAGGCAAATGGCCCACGATTATATTCTATTTCGAATAAGCTCGGTGCCCTAAATCCGGTGCCGTAAGCGCTACGTAATTTTAGCTCGTTGTCACCTAGGCTCCAAATATAAGCCGCGCTTAAGCGGTAGCTGGTATGTTGTCCAAAGTCGTCGTTATCATCTCGGCGAACGCCTGCAGTGATAAAAAAATCTCTGGCGATTTCACTTTGATACTCAAAGTACAGACCCGTATTATTCCGACTTTGCTTCTCTGTGGTAATGCTTTCTTGTTCCCAGTCCAAGCCATAGACTAAGCGTGTATCGGCATTGAGATCACTATGAGCCAAATATTCGACACGCTCTATTGTGCCTTCTGTTAAGAAGCTAGAGACACCTTGATTAAAGTTTTCTTTGGTGACTGAGGTTTTTGCATAGGCTAATTCATGTTCAGAGGCCGCTAATACATAGCTTGCTTGAGCGCGCACGTTGCTTTGTTCAAACTCACTTTGACAAAGGTTACTGGCGGTCGCGGCAAAACCACAGTTATCAAATTGGCCTTCACCTTCGTTGTGCCGCGCGACTAAGCTCAAGGTGAGTGCGTCGTTAACTTGGTAACCTAAGCGAGAGTGTACAGTGGTATTTTGGTATCCATCCTTGTCCTGACTCAGATCATCTACACGGGAGTTGAAACCCTCGGTGTTGTAGTCGGAAATGGCCACATAATAATCGAACTTTTTATGGTTACCCCCTAGATCAGCACTTAAATTGTGGGTGGCATATCGTCCATATTCGGCAGACACACTGCCCGCTAGCGGATCACTATACTGAGTGCTTTGTATATTGATCACTCCGCCTGCATCAGCCCCATAGGCTAAGCCTTGGCTACCTCGCAAAATCTCCACTCGTGCCACATTTGCACTTTGTAGATGAGCAAACTGAGGTTGTACTTGGGGGGCGGTGGGATCGGAAATATCTACCCCATCAATTCTGACTAAGGTGCGGTAACCTTCTTCTCCCCTGACCCTAAGGGACGTGGGCGAACCTGCGCCGCCGCTATTGGTGACACCAATAGAGGGCAGTGATTGCAGTACTTGGGCCAGATTGGCATGACCACGAGCTTCAATGTCGGCTTTGTTAACCACAGTAACAGAGGTGGCGACTTCTCTGATTGGCATAGCGACACGACTTGAGACTATGACCAGTCGCTCAATACTCTGGTCTTCTGGTGGCTGCTCATCTGCCCATACAGGACTGGTTGTTAGACCCAAGGTGATAGCTGCAGCTAGTGAATTGTATTTCATAAAATCCTCAATCAATAAGAGTAGACGATTGAGAGGGGGGTAAAAGAGGATGCACCCGGCTAATAGCTTAACCTAGCTCGGTAGATAGGTACCTACAGATAGCTTGCTCAAGATATTTAGCCTAGTGACATTCTAACGAAGCCCGCCGCTCCATACGTATAGAAGCTATTTACATCTGCACTCGATGTATTTAGGCCGGTATCGGACTCACATAATAGAATGTTCACCGTTGCGGGGGCAGCGATGGAATTGCTCTAACCGGCTTTTGTCCGTTAGGCTCACCATACTTCCCGTTTACCCTATCCAAATCGAGTTTATTCAACCAATAGGCACCTAGAATAGCGGCGCAGAAGATACGGTTAGTCAAGGGTAAAGTCAATGCATTAGTCCGTTTGCGGTTGGCCTAATATAGTCTTGAATAATATTAGCCTTGGCTTTGGTAAAAGCGTCGCGCTTGATGGATTTGTGCACACAAGATTGACAACTCGTCTAACATACGACTGGTCATTCTATGGACTTTGTCGGCATCAGGATGAAATATAAAGCCATGTTGAACGGCTGGAATATGTGCCCACTTTTGCCAATTCAGACTATCTGGGCTATCGGTACTATCGGTACTATGTTGGCTGGGTTGGATCACCACTTGCGGCAAGCTGACCAAAACCTGCTCTAAACCAACAGCAGGGTAATCATCTTGGGCCTGTGCAAATGGATTGACCGCACCACATAGTTCTATTTGTTGTTGAGGCCATGCTCGAGCCGCCACTGTGCGCAAAGGACGTGACCAAAGCTCATAAAACACCCTGACTTTTGGCTGGTCTGCATAACGTTGCCTAAGTTCAGCTAACTGAGTTAGATATTGCTGGGCCAATTGCTGGGCTTTTTGTTGACGGCCGGTAGCTTCTCCCAAGATGATCAATTCTGCCGCTACATCCTCTAAATTTTGAGGATCAGAGTAAATAACACTAACGTGATACTTCTCTAAACGAGCAAGATCGTCCAGTGGATTACCGGTTTTCCAAGCAATCACTAGATCCGGCTTAAGTTGTATGATTTTTTCAATTTGTAAGCGGGCGTAATTGCCTACTTGTAATATGTTTTCTGCATCTTGTGGATAATCGGCATGAGCAGTGGTACCAATGATCTGCTGTCCCGCTCCTATGGCATAAAGTGATTCAACTATGTGTGGTGCCAAGGCGATGATCGTTAATTGTTGGCGCTGGCTGTTGTCTATGTCATTCGCCAGGCTAGGGGGTAGCCCAGACAAGCACCACAATCCTAGTAGCAGTCTGAGCTTGATATGCCTCACCAATCAATGCCTTTTTGGGCTTTTATGCCGTTATCGAAGGCATGTTTGATTGGCCTAACTTCACTTACCGTATCCGCGATTTCAATAATGGAACGATGACAAGCTCGTCCTGTTATCACCACATGTTGATCCTTAGGCCGGTTTGTTAAGGCCTCTAACACTTCATCTAGATCAATATATTTATAGGTTATCATATAGGTGATTTCATCTAATAAAACCAGATTTATGCTCGGATCATTAAGCAAGGCTTTACTGTGTTGCCAAGCCGCCTGTGCTGCCTCAATATCGGTGTCTTTGTTCTGGGTTTCCCAAGTGAACCCTGTGCCCATCACATGGAATTCCACCGCGTTTTTTTCTAATAGATTACGCTCACCACAATCCCAGCCCCCTTTCACATATTGCACCACCGCGGCCTTGAGTCCATGACCTACTGCTCTGGCAACTGTGCCAAAACCCGAGGTTGATTTGCCTTTGCCATTGCCGGTAAGCACTAACAATAATCCTTTGTCTTCTTGGGCGGCGGCAATACGTTGGTCTACTTTGGCTTTTTGTTCTTGCATCCGCGCCTTGTGGCGGCTGTTATCGCTGTCTGTCATAATCTGTCTCTTATTCATATTGTGGAAAAAGTAACCCTTGGATTGCGCCGCAATCTAAATGGGTTTTACAAGCTTCAGCTAGGCGATCTAAATGTTGTTCTTGTTGGCTGTGATAATCTTCTATCAAATCGGTTTTAGCTCCGGCCCACTGCATGATCTGAGTCACCGCCTCGGGACAATCAAATACGCCATGTAAATAGGTGCCCGCCACTTGATCATCCGTGCTCACGCAGCCATCAAGTTGGCCATTATCTAGCTTGGCGAAGGGCCGAGTCAATACCTTGCCATGATCCACAGGTTCAGTCACGCCTAGATGTATTTGATAGCCATTGAGCAGGGCGCCACTGTCATCAGTTACCGCTAGGCCAAGCAGCAACTTTCCATGATTTAGGGTTAACTGTTTTTCTTGGCATAATAGGGTGTTGACTGGCAGATAACCTAGCCCCATTGATACGCCAGGAGTGCCTTCTATACCCATATGGTCGCAGATCTGCTGGCCTAACATTTGATAACCGCCGCAGATACCTAATAGTTTGCCGCCATAACGCAGGTGTCTGGCAATCTGGGTGTGCCACTTGAGCTGCCGCAGCAAGGCCAGATCGGCTCTAACATTTTTACTGCCAGGTAAGATAATCAGATCAACCTTAGGGAAAATATCACCTTGACCCACAAATATTAGATCCACTTGCGGGTGGCCTCTGAGCATATCAAAATCAGTATGGTTGCTGATCCTAGCAAAAACCGGTACCGCCACACGAATACGTATGTCATTGGCGCTTAGGTTTTGCTGGCCTTGAATGGCATCTTCTTCGGCTAAACGCAGATCCATCAGATAGGGTAATACACCCAGCACGGGTTTCTTAGTGCGAGTTTCTAACCAGCTTAATCCTGACCTTAAGAGACTAATGTCACCGCGGAATTTGTTGATCACAAAACCCACAACACGGGCTTGTTCACTAGCAGATAATAACGCCAAGGTGCCAACTAGATGCGCAAAGACCCCGCCTTTATCGATATCGGCTACTATGATCACCGGACAATCCACCGCTTCTGCAAAACCCATATTGGCAATATCACCTTGCCTCAAGTTAATTTCTGCCGGACTGCCTGCGCCTTCTACTACTATGAGTTGATAGTGTTGGGATAAACGTTGATGTGAGTCTAGTACTGCCTCCATCGCGACTTTTTTATAGTCATGGTAAGTTGCAGCTTGCATGTCACAGACCACTTTGCCGTGAATAATAACTTGTGCCCCAGTCTCACTGCTGGGCTTGAGCAACACAGGATTCATATCCACATGGGGTTCAATACCCGCGGCTTGAGCCTGCAGAGCTTGGGCCCGACCAATCTCACCACCAAGGGCTGTGACGGCGCTATTTAGGGCCATATTTTGCGGTTTAAAGGGGGCAACCTGATACCCCATCTGCTTGAATACTCGGCACAGGCCCGCCACCAGAATGGTCTTGCCGGCGTCTGAGGTGGTACCTTGGATCATGAGTGTGGCAGCCGATTTTTTGGTTAGACAATGATTGTGGTGCAGGTTAGTCAAAGTCAAAGGGCAGGCCAATAAAATTCACTCCAGGCTGTGCGTTAACATAGGCTGGAATTGTGATCCGAGTTAAACTGGCATGGCCAATATTACATTGACTATACCAGCTGCCAGCATGCCAATCTACTGGCAAAATATGGGCTAATATTTGTCTTATCACACCGCCATGGCACAGGACTAAGGTGCTTTGACCGGCAACATTGTCACATAACAGTTGCCAAGCTGTGACGACTCGGTGGTGGAAACATTCGAGGGACTCCCCTTGTGGGGGAGTGTTGTTAATGGGATCTTGCCAAAAAGCCGTCATACTTGGCCATTGTTGAGATTGGTCATCAAACAACAGTCCATCCCAGTCCCCAAAGTTACACTCTTGCAAACCACAATACACTTGCACCGGTAAATTGCGTTGGTTGGCAAAATCTTCGGCAAAGTCGCGGCATCTGCGCAGCGGCGAGCTAATGACGTTATCTAAACTTTGTAATCGTTTGCCTTGCCGTAACATTTGCTGCCAGCCGGTTTGACTCAATCCTACATCAGTTTTTCCGTATAACGCAGGCGGACCATCAACTTGGCCATGTCTGAGCAAATCAATATGGGTGGGCATTGGGGTAACCATTTAGTGGGTTGTTTTTAAATATAGAGGCAAGCCAGCCGCGATAAAGGTCACTTTATCGGCACGAGCGGCTATGGCCTGATTCAACCACCCCGACTGCTCCACAAACTTACGGCTTAATTCACCCATAGGTATAACACCTAGTCCTACTTCATTGGCTACCAAAAAGATGTCACAGTTGCAGGCGTTCAGTGCATCGATAAAGTCATTAAAAAGCACTTGAAAGTCCTGTTCCGGATATTCGTACATTTGATTGTTTAGCCACAGAGTTAGGCAATCGATTAACAATATTTGAGTAGGGAAAGTGTGGGTTTCTTGTAACAGCAGGTCAAGGTCTAAGGGCACTTCAGCTAAATGCCAGCGATCCGGTCGTTCTTCCTGATGACAAGCAATACGTTTGACCATTTCAGGATCACTCTTGGTTGCGGTGCCCACAAAGGTCACTTGCATACCACTTGATTCACTTAAGGCTAAGGCTTGATCTAACGCAAAACAAGACTTTCCAGACCGTGCACCGCCTAATATTAAATGGATGATAAAATTTCTCCTAAGCTGTTGTATTGTGAAGAGTAGCAAGTATTAACACATAAATAAGTAGCTCTTGTAATTGCTGAGCGGCGCCTAAACAATCGCCAGTATAGCCACCTATATGTTTGGTCATCCACCTTTTTAAGCCAGACCGCAAGATAAAACAGCCTAGCAATACTATAACCGCGCTAAAAGCGGATAGAAATATTAACGGTAATCCCCCCGTTAGCAGCACAAAACCGAATTGTTTGGTGGTGAACTTATTGCTCAGTGCTTGGCTTTTGCTGGGCTTTCCACTTTGCCCAGACAGATAGGGCATATCTTGTACATGGCTAATTGCCATCGCTCTGGAAAGGGCAAAGGCAACCAGCAAAACAAGCTCAAGGTGATGATACTCAGCCACAGCCACCAATAACATAAATTGACTTAACAATATCATCACCACAGCGCAGGTGCCGTAGGTACCAATGGCACTCTCTTTCATTATGCGTAATTTATCTGTGGGCTGTTGGCCGCCATAAAATCCATCCAGGGTGTCGGCTAAACCATCTTGATGCAATGCGCCTGTTAATAATAGGTTAGCTATGATGATCAAACAGACACTGACATTAATCCCAAGTAGAGGTGCTAACACTTGGTAGCTGGCAACTAAAAGTAGCGCCAGTAGCCCACCTATAATAGGAAAATATACTCTGGCGCGGCGCATTTTACTTGGGCTATACACAGTGCTTGCCGGCATAGGTATACGACTAAAAAAGCCTAGGGCTAACAAAAATAAATTAAACTGATATCGGCAGTAATGGATCACTTTTGTGCCCTCACAGTGTCACACCAGCACTATCGAAGGTTGCCATATTATTGTAAAAACCGGCGCTGGCCCTTAATAAAGGTATGGCTAAAGCGGCACCAGTACCTTCACCTAAACGCAAATCTAAGTCCAATAAAGGCTGCGCATTAAGCGCAGTTAGCAGAGACTGATGGGCCGCTTCGGCAGAGCAATGGCTGAATATCATAAATTGTTGACACTGTGGTGCGATACGTATAGCCACTAATGCGGCAATAGACACGATAAAACCATCGACTAATATGGTTTTTGCCCTAGCCGCCGTGGCTAACATGGCGCCGGCTATTTGTGCGATCTCAAAGCCACCTGCTTCAACTATGGCTGTTTTTGCATCAAGGGGCGCAGTGCCATAAGCCTTCTCAATACGTGCCTGACAGACCTTAACCAAGGCTAACTTTTTAGCGAACTGGGTGGGCGTAATACCGGTACCTAAACCTGTGGTTTGTTCGGGGCTAAGTGGAGTTAACAGGCTCAAGAGTACTGCAGCAATACTGGTATTTCCTATACCCATTTCACCGAAGCCTAGTATGTTACTGCCTTGGTCTATCTGCGACTGGGCTACTTTTGCACCATTTAACATGGCTTGCTGTGCCTGGAAATGACTCATTGCGGGTTCTATGGAACAGTCATGAGTCCCAGAGGCAATACGCTTAACAACCAGTCTAGGGTGGGCAGATCCCATAGGGCTCAATATCCCTGCATCTATGACTTGCATCGCTATGTCTAAACTATCACAAAAACAGTTGATCGCTGCGCCACCGCTCAAGAAGTTTTGCACCATTTGTTGAGTAACCTCTCTTGGGGCGATACTAATACCATGCAGGGCTAAACCATGATCGGCGGCAAAGATCAGCATAGTCGGTTTATCAATAGCAATTTTTGTATAGTCTTTTGAGTACAGCCCCTGAATTTGGGCTAACTGTAGGGCTATTTTTTCTAATTTGCCTAAGGCTCCAGGTGGTTTGGTTTTGTTGAGAATATGCTGTTTGATCAATGGCAAAGCACTTTCATCCAACAGGGGGATTTGCCAATATGTCTGGTCAAAAAGATCGGTGCTGGTGCGGTTCATGTTGCTGGCTTACCTCGTACGTTGACTCATGATCATTAGAAAAAACACACTACCGATAGCAGCAGTGATGATGCCTATGGGGATCTCTTGGTTGGCTAAGGCGACTCTGGCTAACACGTCTACCCAAACCATAAAACATCCACCTAGCAACACACAGCCAATGATCAGCACTTTGCTGGTGGCGCCAAACAACACTCTCACTAGGTGTGGGATCATCAAGCCAACAAAACCTATGCCCCCACAATAAGAGACAATACAGGCAGTCAGTGCCGCACATATGGCCAAGCATAGTATGCGCAATTGGGTGACATGTACGCCTAAGGTTTTGGCATTTTCATCGCCCAGTAGCAGGGCGTCCATATGCCGCCCAAAAAGTAACAATGTTAAGACACTAATGGTGACGACAGGTAGCATCACCCATGCGTACCATGCCTCTACTCGCGCAAGGCTGCCCATCATCCAGAAAATAACTTTATTGGCGGCAAAGGGTTCGCCTAGAAACAAAATAAAATGACTGATGGCGCTTAATAAGAAAGACACAGCCACCCCTGCCAGTAACATATGCTCTGTCTTACCACCAAAGGTTTTAGAGGCTAAAATTTGTACCAGAAACACCGCAAATAATGCACCCAAAAATGCCGCCATTGGCAATGCGATTGAAAAAGACAGTTGCGGTAAGATTGCCATCAACCCCAAAGACTCTGCAAATTTACTGTCAAACAATAAGGTGGCTATGCTTGCGCCTAATCCGGCGCCAGACATCACCCCAAATAAATAGGGATCAGCCAAACCATTACGGGTAATGTTTTGTAGGGTGGCACCTGCTACTGCTAAACCGGCACCCACCAGGAAACCCACCAATACTCTTGGCGCTCGTATTTGCCAAAAAATGAGATGGTTAACAGGTGTTTCACACTGTTGCACGACACATTGATAAAGTTCATTGGGACTAAGGTCTGCCGCACCAAAAAACAGTGCACCCAAGGGTGATAATATGGCTGCCAATGCCAGAATAGCCCATCTTTTATGCATGCTGTGACTGCTGAGGTGCGAGGTTGGTGGTTGTCTCAATTTCTTCAGGAGAATAAAAGTCCACCCTGAAAGCCGCAGTAATAGGATCCCGCCTAATATGACAGGGTAGCGCAAAGACCTGTTGTAGTCGTGTTGCTGTTAATACCTGCGAGGCATCACCTTGAGCGACTATCCTGCCTTTGTCCAACAAGCATAGATGATCACAATAGTTGGCGGCTAAATTGAGATCATGCAGGCTCATCACAACAGTAATGTTCAATTTATGGGCTAGAGATCTTAGCAAGCCCAACACTTGGTGTTGATAATAAACATCCAGATGATTGACCGGCTCATCTAATATGATCAGTGCGGCTTTTTGCACCAAAGCTCTAGCAATTAAGCCTCTTTGTTGTTCACCACCTGACATGGAGTGAAAGCTCTGTAAGCTTTTATCGGTCAAGCCCACTCGAGCAATTGCATCGGCTATTTGTTGTT
Organism: Paraglaciecola sp.; assembly: GCA_034111785.1. Taxonomy (GTDB): domain Bacteria; phylum Pseudomonadota; class Gammaproteobacteria; order Enterobacterales; family Alteromonadaceae; genus Paraglaciecola. Next base: position 103,045 of record JAWUWP010000047.1, on the reverse strand, counting down.
CATCTTCACTAGTATGCTTACTCAAAAGAGATTTATGGGGTAATAAACCCATACGCACGATCTGCTGTAAATTCAGGGCAAATACTGTGTCGTTAAGTTGATTGACCACAGCGATCTGCTGAGCTAATCCCACAGTAGTGTAGTCTGATAAGCTTTGGTCATGCCAACTGACTTGCCCATGGCTGTCTCTTTGGCCGGATAACATTTTCAGTAGGCTGGTTTTACCTGCGCCATTTGGGCCTAAAATACCCATCACCTTGCCTGCGTCTAAAGACAGATTTACATCAGATAGGATTGAAAATTTGTCTATGCTTAAGCATAAGTCTTTGGCCACTAATTTTTTTTTGTGGATCATAGGTGATGGCCCCCCAAAGCACTTTGTCTCATAAGCAATACAATAATCATCAATCTCAACACCTAGAATATTGCAGGCAAGATAACACAGTAGGTACACGCACTTGGCACCGGCAGCAGGCATAGCACAGTAGGCACAACGCAAGGCTGGTCAACTAATATGTTATCCGTGTATTCCCGCACGAAAATTAAAAGAGATCACTAAGGTTGGTGTCTGACTTACACAAGCTATCAACTAGCCAAGGCTATGATACTTATTTGTGCTTTACAGTTGCGGGCACAGTTCTGGTTTTACACCAGATTCCCATTGGGTTTTTGCAAAGGTGGCTCCCTAAAAAAGGCCCCTCTGCAAAAACACCTTAGCAATATACTGAATAATATAGCAACTAAGCCGTCAGCCTTCGAGCCTTATTTGTGGGGTATTATTGTCACTTAGGGAGATTGCCAGCCCACCTGAGGGGGAGTATATAGCTGCAGGATACGCTATCTGGATTGGTGGATAACCCAGCAGTATTGAGCATATTTAAAGAAAAAGAAGGGGGGCCGCTTATCTGCACTGAGGCTTTTGCTCATCACCATGGTTTATTATTACCGGCTGTTTTAGGTGCAATACCTGTAATGTGTTTTCTAGCTTAGAAGCCAAGGGTTTAAATGCCACCATGTCATATTTGCTGACCCAGCACTCTATTAGTGCCTACGTGGTGGCTGCCTATCACCATGACCACATATTAGTATTAGAAAACATGCCACTCAGGCCATGGATTTATTGACGAGTTATAGCCATTAGTCTTGCTGCTAGCTGTTTGCACTTGACCCTTTTGGCAAGCTTATGCCACTCTTGGACTCCTCAGTATGTTTTCATACTGAGGCTATGCTGGTTATTTTGAGGGAGAGTATTATGCAAGGTTTTGGATTTAGTACTACAAAAAGCATTCACTGTGAGCCCGGTGCTTTGGCCAAATTGGGAGAGTTTTGTCGCTCCTTAGGCATTAAAAATGCTTTAGTGGTCACAGACCAAGGCATAATTAATTGCGGAATTTTGGCGAAAATTGCACAACCCTTAGCCAGCGCCGCTTGTGGTTATTCAGTCTTTGCAGATGTAGTGGCCGATCCTGCCGAATCTATAGTCTTGTCGGCTATTCAACAAGCACAAATAGAGCAAGTCGATGGTGTTATTGGCCTAGGCGGCGGCAGCTCTTTAGATACAGCAAAACTGGTGGCCTTGTTAGCCCACTCAAAACAGAGCCTACAAGATATTTATGGTATTGATATGGCTAAGGGTGAACGCCTGCCCTTGATTTTGATCCCCACCACTGCAGGCACGGGTTCTGAAGTCACCCCTATTGCTATAGTGACCACTGGTGCGGCCACCAAAGCCGGCATAGTGTGTCAGCAATTATTGCCTGATTTAGCTATTTTAGATGCCGAATTAACCGTCAATTTACCTGCCCATGTTACAGCTGCAACTGGCATAGATGCCATGGTGCATGCCATTGAAGCCTATACCAGTTTACACAAGAAAAATCCCTATTCCGACATGTTGGCCAAGCAAGCGCTAAGCTTACTGGCGGCAAACATTGTTAAGGCGACGTTTGATGGACAAGATATTCAGGCCAGACAAAATATGTTATTTGGCGCCTGTTTAGCTGGGCAGGCGTTTGCTAATTCACCTGTGGCTGCGGTGCATGCATTGGCTTACCCTTTAGGCGGACATTTTCATATTCCCCATGGACTGAGTAACTCCTTGGTATTAGCCCAAGTCATGGCGTTTAATACGAGTGATGCCGCGGCTCAATATGCCGAACTGGCGCCTTATATTTGTGCCGATCTTGATCTGCAGCAAAGTGCTGAACAGGTCAGCAGAGATTTAATTAGCTATTTAAGAAAGCTAATTAAAGACTTAGGATTGCCCACTCAATTGCGGGAATTGGGGGTGAAAGAAAGTGATATCAACACCTTGGCAGATGATGCCATGTTGCAAAGTCGATTATTAATGAATAACCCTAAGACTGTGACACGAGCGGATGCCTTTGCTATATACAGTGCGGCTTACTAATAGAGTAAATTAACCATGTCTAATAAAGTGCTTAACCCCCAAGCCGATCGTCAATATTACTCTCAGTTTTACCCCATTGATACCCGCTGGGCCGACAATGATATCTATGGCCATGTGAATAACGTGACCTACTATGCTTACTTTGACACTGTGATAAATCGCTTCTTGATTGAACAAGGTGGCCTGGATATTCATCAAGGCCAACAAATTGGCTTTATCGTGCAGTCCCAGTGCCAGTATTTTTCTCCTGTGGCCTTCCCCGATGAGTTGATAGGGGCAATCAGTATCAAGCGTATCGGCAACTCTTCAGTGGATTACACCCTGGCAATTTTCCAGAAAGACGCCCCACAAGCCTCTGCAGTGGGCGCCATGACCCATGTTTTTGTAGACAAAAAAACCAACAGGCCCAGTGCTATAACAGGTCAGCTAAAACAAGCATTGTTGTCATTATTAGTGACCACCAGCCACAATCAGTCATCAACTAAGGGTTAATTAAACCACCCTATTTAGGCTGCTTTAGTGTGGGCATGGACGCATTGTCTTCATGGCTTGCTGTTGCTTTAGCTGAAAAAATAGGAGCCGGTTACGGCACAGTATTATCCGTGATGATCATAGTATCATCGGCAGTGTAGGGCATTGTAGGGCAGTGTTACTTCCATTGTCGGTATCAAAATTGTGTCTGCAGCGCTGCAAAATCGCCACCTCCGACCGTGAGCTAAGCGGTTGCCCGGCTATGCGCCGCCCTGCAATAATTAACTGGGCAGTTTAAGATGTAATATTGAGTGAGTTTACGCTGTCAATATCTCACTATCGTCAGACTCATACCAGGCCTGTTGATATAGTCTAATAATGTCATCTATCGTGGGGATGAGCGGGTTGTTGTTAGGTGAACCTGACGCTAGTGCTTGCTCTGCCATCAGGGGTAATAGTGCAAAATATTGGCTCTTGTGGATCCCAAACTCGGCAAGGCTCGGCACCTTTAGGCTACGATTAATTTGGCTGAGTTCCTCGAGTAATCTTTGATGGGCAAGACGTTCATCACCGGCATCATCCACTAAGCCCATATAGACTGCTACTTCAGCATATCTTTTGGCTGATCCTAATAGTGAGTACTTAGTGACACTAGGTAACAACATGGCATTGCTCATACCGTGTGGCACATGAAAATGTACACCTATAGGTCGACTCATGCCATGCACTAAGGCCACTGACGCGTTGGAAAAGGCTATCCCTGCTAAGGTGGCGCCTAACATCATCTGCTCCTTAGCTTTTAGGTTAGTGGGCTGTTGGCAAGCGGTGATCAGATTAGGCGCGATCAATTTGATTGCGGCTATGGCTTGTTGATCAGTAAAGGGGTTGGCTTTGCGACTCACATAAGCCTCTATGGCATGAGTCAATGCATCTATCCCTGTGTCAGCGGCAATGCGTGGTGGTAAACTTAAGGTCAGCTCATAATCAATAATGGCCGCTGCGGGCATCAGACCTGCGCCCATACATAACATTTTTTCATCTGTAGCGGAGTCTGCAATCACTGTCACTCTGGTAGCCTCCGATCCTGTACCAGCAGTAGTGGGTATGGCAATGATCGGCAAACTGATCTGGTTCACCACATAAGGCACCTTGTAGTCACTAATTTTGCCACCATGGCTGGTTAATAGGGCAATGGCCTTGGCGCTATCTATGGCACTGCCACCACCTAAAGCGATCAGGCAGTCGTATTGGTTATCTTGTACTTGTTGCACTGCCGCCAAGATGGAAATATCGTTTGGCTCAGGCATGGTCTCGCTGAATAAGCCATATTGAGTCTGGCTTTGGTCCAACAGTGTCACTAGCTTGTCCACATAACCTAAACTAAGCATGGTTTGATCGGTAATAATACAAGGGAAATGGCAATCTAGGCTGGCTAAGGTCTGAGGTAATAAATCAATAGCTGCGGCGCCAACTTGCATTATTCTGGGTAATATTATGCTCTGTGCCATACTTGTTACACCTTAGTTTGTAAAACGCTAGAAGACTGTTGCTTAAGTTTATACACTAATATCAACCAGGATATGGTGCTGATATCAACTATTATCATACCGGGTAAACCGGCAATATGAGATAACATTTTTATGCCGTCGTCACCCAAAAAATTGGTACTAAGCCAAGCGTTCAAACCTATGCTGAGGGCCCAAAACACTTTGACCCAATGGTTATCAGTATGGCCTTGTGTGCCGACCTGTTGAGAGCATAAGTCAGCAATCTCATGGGTATTGGAGTCTGTGGCAGTGACAAAAATAATAATGTTGACCCCTAAAAACAGCAATGTCGTCACTAGTGAGCGGGTCAAATATTCAAACAAAGAATAGACCACTGGGGACAAACCACTTTCTTGAAATACAGCATAGAGCGCAACATTACTGAGTTGATCATAAAAAATTGAGGTGCTGGAAAAAACACTAAACCACAATATTCCAAAGAAGGCCGGCAATATCAGGTTCACCAAGATAAACCGTCGAACGGTATAACCTATGGCAATTTTCCCAAGAAATAAACAGGAAATGGGGGCCCAAGCAAACCAACTAGCAAAAAAAGTCACTGTCTACCAACCCGGCCATTGATCCTTTGCATCTAACCGCAAATGGCGGGGTAAAAATTCTGTTAAATAGACTTGTAACCCAGTCAAGCTGCTGCTTCAGATGAAATCCAGTGGGCCCACAAACAGCATAAACACTAGTGCCGCAAAAAATAGATAAGTGTTGACATAGCGAAGCTTAACGCCTCTGCACTGGCCTGCTCCACTAAAAGCCGCAGGTTGATTAAAGTGGATAACAGGTTCAGCCACTGACCAAAATAGTATGCCCATTGCAATGACAGTGGTTAAAACACATAACCGCAGGTGGCGACACGGACAAAAGCTTGAGGATCTTGCCAACTAATAATTAAGGTTAACAACAGTAAAGTGGCCGATGGCCAGAAGGTGAGGGTTTTGATATTTTGTATTCCCACAATGTCGCTAGGTTTTGCCAAAATGGGCTTTATCGTATCCGACTTTGTTTGATGGGCCCTTTGCACGTTATCTCAACCTTCTGTGACTGGTTGGCGAACCCGGCACCTAGCAGCCAGGCTGATCTAAGGGCCAAGCTTGGGTGAGCAAACGCTTGTTAAGCCGTATCTCGGTCAGCCATAGTTGCTGGTTTATCACCTGATAATTGGCTCTTAGGCTGGTAAGTTGCCGTGAGTTGAGGGCCTGAACTAAGTGTTTGGCCATAGACCAATCAAGTGCTTGGGGGAACAAGCGTATGGGTATACCCTGTAGAGCAAAGCCTTGTAGCCAATTTTTTTCTTTATCAGCCAGTTGCCCCTGAGCCACTCGTATCCAATCGCTGTAAGGGCTATGCAAAGTGTTATTCATTTTTGTGATATTGATCCCATCCAATACAGCAAACTGCATCTTTGCACATTGATACATATACTCAAATACCGATTTTCGTTGTTGACTGTTCACTGGCCAAGCCAGTTGTATGTCCAAGCCTTGCTGGCTGAGTTGCTTGTATAATTGTGTCACTTGCTCAGTGGCCGCCACTGCTGAGGTCGTCTGTTCAGTGCGTATCGTTTCGGTCGTTGTGGGTTCAGCCGCCGTCTGCGCAGTGTTTTGCTTGGCCTGTTGCGGCGCTAAAACGTTACTTGTTTGGTTAGTGGCCACAGGCACAGCGGGTAAACTAACGGCCTTAAGCATGACTTGGGCCATGGTATCAGGCTCGTTGAGTTCAAGATCTGGGCTTTCGTCTGTCACTAGATAAACGAAGCTCAGATCGGCCAACCAGAGGATAAAAGCCATGGCTAACAATGCCCGCAATATGCTGTGTGTTTTATCTTTCATCTGGCGTACCTATGCAATTATCGGTTAATTCACCAAGGCTTGTAAGGATGAATTTTCCATTCTTAAGGCGATGTCTTGTAACATTGCCTGACGGTTTATTTTGACTTTATTGTCTGGCGCTCCGTGTGTTATTTGAAGGCGGTGTTGGCCCAGACTACTTTCTTGCGGCTGTGCAAGGGGGCTAAATATCTCTGCTTTGATGGACGCTGACTCCGCTACGACTTTTGTTTCAGGCAATGCCGGTATCCCAGTACTTATTTGTGTCTCGATTTTGGCTTCAAGTTGGGCAACTTGAACGGCTAATTGCCGTATTTGTTGTTGTTGATCCTGAGCCATATTTTGCGTCATGGTGAGCATCTTCTGCTCAACGGCTTGGCTGACTTGGCTGACCACTGCTTTGACCTGCTGCAGATTAACCTCAGGCTCACCGTGCGTCGACCAAGCTTGGCCTGCGGGTGTTTGCATAATAAGATAAACGGCGCCGACTAATGCGGCTATAAAAAAAAGAGTTTTCATGGTTTATTCCTGTTCAAGTCTGGCAAAGCGTAAACTGACCCAGGCCCGTAAAATCCCTGAGCTGGGTAAACCGATAACTGTGGTCATAAAGGCCATGGAGAATTGCGCAGTGAGTTCTCCAATTAGACTGTTAACCGTGCTGGCAGTGAGGGGCTGTTCGGCTAAAGTGCCAATGCCTAGACTGATACCCAGTAAGGTATAGGTTAAGGCTAAGGTTGAAATACCATTGGCCGCATGCAATCCAGCTTCGTGCAAGAAGGCATTATTTTTACCGACTTTTATATTGGCGCCTGCCACTACTGCTAATGAACATAAGCCGCTGAAAAAAATCACAAAACTCCAACTGAACATTTTCTGTAACCAATTAAACAGGTCGGTAACAGGCATTTGCGTTAGATAGCTTGCCACGGCCAGCACTATCACTGCTGCGCCAGCAAATAAACCCAAGGTATGACTGGCTTTAGGCATTGTCTGTAGCCCCCACATTATTGGTGTGCAACCCGAGCCGATAAAATACTATCGCTGGTTAAATTTAACTCAGACATCCAATGTGAAAGAGGCGGCAGTTTATGCTCGGCACTGGAATGTACTAAGAATGTCAGTTCATATTTATCGAAGGCATTTTTAGCTAACTGACTACTGCTAGAGGTGACGCGATCATCTCTTAATACCATACGCTCTATATCCACTAAACGGCGGTAGATGCTCTGAGATTTTTGTTGCCGTTGCAGCAGATCCAAATCAGTATCCAGTTGCACCTTGAGCAATGATGCCCGTTCTCTTTCTAGATTTTCAAGACTAAACAGAGAGTTAGCATTTGCTTCTAGAGATATTGAAGCCAGAGTAAGTAATATAATAATGATATTTTTCATGATAATTTCCTATAAAAATAAGTCGGCGACATCAGCGGGTTTAGCACGATTGTTTTGAGTTAAATCAACACTTTCATCCCCGTAGCTAATTTCATATTCCAGTGATTGGGCATCTAGGGCCACGAGCTTGGCCATATAACTAAACATCAAGGCTTCTTGATCTAATAGGGATTGTTGGGTTGAGGCTTCCATTAATAATTGGCGTACATATTCTTCGCTGGTCACTTCCACATCACCGACAGTGGGGGCTGCATTGGCTTTGTGGTTGCTGATCGCATTTTTTAGATCTTCAACTTTAGCCAGATTTAAGGCAAATTCATCTGCATAGGGTGAGCGTTTATCTAAACCACTATGCATCAAATCGCTGTCTACCTGTGCTATGACTTTTTGCATACGCGCCCGAGCTTGGGCTTGTTTCTGTTTTAATTGAAAGACTTCGCCCTTAGAAATGCTGCCATTTTTGTTGCGCAATTTGCCCAGCACAGTTTCATATAACCGCTGTTTTTTGGCTAAGGCGTTTTGACGTAAGCCTTGGGACTCTTGCATGAGATCTAAGTATTGAGATTTTTGTTGAACTAACTCGAAGCGCTGATTGCTTAAGTCTTCGCCATCACTTTGACTCGTCATGGCTTGTAATGCCTTCACTTGCACCAGTTTGTCTTGCATTTTTTGCTCAAGCTCAACTAAATGTAAGGCCATAGGTGAGGCATCAAAGTCTTGTTGAATACGTTTTTCGATAATATTGGCGGGCAACTTTATCAGTTTATCGCTGGCTACTGGTTGCCATTCGCTGGCCATAATACCTGTAGTGCCGGTTAAACTAATGGCTACAACAAGGCACGAGATGAGTAAGGGGTTTTTCATATCAATATCTCCGATTAATGGCTGAGCCAATATTGGTTACGTTCAAGTTCAGCCCGCAAAGTTGGACTGATATTTAGTGTTATAAGCTTTTGACTAGATAGGTTTTTCTGATTGAGCAAAGCGGTCGCGGTATCCAAGAATGAACTGTAATCAGCAAAATAAAGATCTTGGTTAGGGAAGCGAGATTGGATTTTCCTAAGGGTGGTATTGGCTGCATGTAAATCGCCACCTTTTACGAAGTTCATCACCGCTAATGCCATCAAGCGTAAACCTTGATCAGCTTGAGGATGGCCTTTGGGAAATTGAATACCCTGGACACAACGCTGTAGGGCTTTGGCAGAAGCTAAATATTGCACCTCTTGGCCAGATTGTTGGGCAAAACTATCTCTGTCTAATGCATCTTGTTCACAGCCGCTATCAATGCTTTGGTAATAACTATTCGTGTTAGGGCTGATGTTACTGTTACCCGCGCTTTGGGGCGTAGAGGAACATGCGGACACAAAAGTTGCAGCCAGTAAGACTGCTACTAATGGTGTGCGAGCTTTGTTTGAAATTGATTGGGTCATAGCCAACTCCTGTTAATGATTTAACAAGGGCTATAAAAAGCTTAGGGGGATTTTTATAAAGTCTGAGCAATTGGTTTAAAAAAACCTAGTTAAACTGACACTAGCTTGCCCGTCATCTAAGGAGGCACAGCCAACTAGGCTATTTTATGGGGCAGCGGTTTATGGCACTTAAGAGGCAAAGTTAAGGCCAATATGAGCGGCGGGTGAGCCCTTTAATCAATTAACAGAGTATGTTGATACAGGTGGTGAACAAGGGCTTGCTTGGTCAACCAGTTCTTTAACCATTGTTGATTTTGTTGTTTGATCTTAGGCATATCCTGGCGATAGCGGCGTAACAGGGCGATTTTTTCTTCAGACAAAATTTGCTTGAAAGTGACCAAAACATAAGAACGATCCGTCAGTCTGTTATTTGGCAGAGGTATTTTCCAGCCTAAATTTGAGTTTTCTAGGGGGAGCACTGTCCTAGCATCTTGGGCGACCAAAAGCACGGTAAGTGTTGCTTGGTGCGTTGCTAAATACAGGCTACATAAGCCTGACAAGCGTAAAGGGGCAAAATCAGTATTGTCTGGGGCTGTGCTCACAACACTAGTGTCGTGAGCACAGCCCTGATCTGTTTTTTGTTTGGAGAGCAAACTTACCTTAGACCCGGCCGGTATATTAACAATAGGCTGTACAGCTAATGCTATCTCGAACTGTGGAGCTGGCTGGGGTATCAACAGTAACATGGCAGCTAATATCACGGCCACTATTGCCAAGGCTCCTAGATAAGATGGTTTGGTGTACCAAGTACCCCTTGACGGGACGCTTGCCTGGGTAACACTAGCCCCAGCATTAGGGATAAGTTCTGCAACCTGTTGTAGGTGGGTGATCAGCTGAACTGATGAGTGTGCATGGATATCGTGCTGATTAGCTTGGGGCAGCAAAAAATGTACATCGGCCCCTAATGCTGTCCACTGTTTTAATTGCTCTTTGGCCAGCTCTAGCTTAATGGCGACTTGAGCCACGGCTAAGACTTGCAGGTTAGTGGTGTTGACCTCTCCTGTGGCGCAGATCACTGTATCATTTTCTCTCACCTGACCCTTGCCAAGGACTTTTTTAGAATGTGCCAAATGTGCAGCATAGATACCCACTTGCCAGCTGTTGCCTTGATCGATGCGCTGGCTAATGTCTACCCGATAACTACAGGCACCAAACATTTGTTGAATAATGCCCACGCCTTTTTTTACAAAGTTATGGTAGCTGCTACTGATATTAGCAATAGTTGAGGTACCGTTAATGGATACCACAGAGCTGATATCCTCATCATCAATAACGGTGATATTTTGCACTGCCACTAAGCCCTGAGTGGTAGCAATGTATATATGAATGCTCATGTAGCCTGACTCTGAGTCAGCGCTTTGGGTGCTGTGATCAGCATATGCCAGCCTTGAGTGTTAGCAATGTATATATGGATGCTCATGTAGCCTGACTCTGAGTCAGCGCTTTAGGTGCTGCGAGCACCCTATGCCAGCCTTGCATCATTTTTAAGATAAGTAAATCTCAAAATTAGCATCAAAGATACTCAAAAACCTTTGGTCAGAGTCGTCCATTAACAATTGGCTCTTACCCTCAACCATAGGTGGGAACGGGACCGAATACAGCACTTGCTCGGAGCAACTATTAACACTTGGACCAATATCCATATGGGCTTGACTAGGGTGGGGCACTTTCAATATCACATAAACTTGGCCACTAAAATTTTTGTCTACCTTATACAGCAATTCAAATTCACTGGACTTGCGACTGTTGATCAACAAGCCACTGCTAGCCGCAGCTTGTTGTGGATTGTATGCAAAACACAGTGCTTGCAAAACAGACATATATTGACGGCGCAGCAGCAATGATTGGTTAATCTGTTCCATGACCTGCTGCGGATTTATCCTGGTCCAAGCTTGCCTGTTACCTTTTGCTAACTGCACCAGATCATTAAATACTATTTTGGTTTCTGAGCTTGGCTGATGTAATTCTGTGTATAAGGTATTAGCAGAAAATAACTGCTCCTTGACCTTGTTTACATTATCCAACATTTGGATCTCCATAAAGTTGCTTAAATCTATTAGTGAATATGCATAAGTCAGAGCGATAAATTGTCTCTAACAGGACATTTTCCCTATTAAATTTGTCAAGCTGGGCAAAATAACCACTGAGTATTCTATGAATTTGGTCTAAGGCCTGCACCCCCTCGTGATAGATATCGAGCTGCTGCGCACAAGGCAGTACTTTAAAGCCCTCCTTATTATTTGCCTTGTAAGCTTTTTCTGCGGTCTTTAGCCATGCTTGTGCTTCAGGATGCTGCAACAGCCATGCTTGAATCATTGCAAAACCGCTGGTGGCCAATGTATCTGCCTCTGTTTCCTCTAATTGCTGGCCAGTCCAGCTGCGCAATGCTTTTTGCAATGAGGCTGACAGGTGTTTAGCCATTATACCGGTAAATAATGGGCTTTTTAGACAATAAAAAATATGGGCGATGGCCCGTTGCACATCGGTGCCTTGAAGCTGTAATTGTTTAAGCTGTGCAATATATTGCTGATAGTGGCCCTGTGGGCTGGTATCGAGTTTTTCTTGCACTGCTAAGCTTGAACGACGTTTAGCCTGCACTAATACAGACTGCCAAGGGGAAAACACCCCTAAACGCAAAAATGACAGAGGCAATTTACCAAACATCTGCCAATGGGGTAACAGTGATTTTAGTGGCTGATATTGGGCCAGAGTCAAAAACTTAGGCGTCTGACATAACCAGCTAAAATCGAGCTTTTCCTGTTGTTGCTCGAATAAGGTATTTTGCACCCAATCTAAATTCACTTGGCCCTGTTCAATGTCGCTGCCTAAACTTAGGGCATAGTCTTGATTAAAGCGGGTGTTGACCACTTCAATAGCGTCCACCGCATAGAGTAAATCTTCTAACACAGTGGAGTATTTTATATAACTGGCTTGTTCGGGGGGGCACAACCAAAAGTCGAGCACATGTTGGTCGGTCAGCTGTTGATGACTCAGCCCTTTTTTATCTAACCAAGCACTGATGGCTCTAAAACGTTCTTGGGTGCTGGCTTCCGGTAGATGTTCTTTAAGATAGCTATAAATACATTTTTGTAAATCCGATGAAAGCTGTTTTACTTCATGCATATTGCCATTGAGCAGGCGCTGCTGGATCTTGTCTAACTGGCTGGGATCTATGCTGACGATAAATTCCAGCATTAGCGCCAGCACCCCAATGCGGGTAGGGGAAATAGCAAACTCGCCATCAATCAATTGCAATTGTAAATACTGCTCTCCCATAGACATTTGACCACAGGGCAAGGCCAGTTTTTTTTCAAAGGCTTGTCTAAAACGTCTAGGTTGGATGTTCTCCTGTACCCAAAAAAACTGTAACAAAGGGTGGGTAGCATAGTTGGGGTGATTGACGACCGCCCAGCACAAGTAACACAATTCGTAACAGCTAGAGCCATAATTGCGACAGACAATATCTTGTGACAGCAGATCCACCTCTTTGGCGGGATATTTACGACCTTGTAGTCCCGGGGTTTCTTTTAACTGAGCAAAGAGTGCTTTTAGGCTTTCGCTGACACCATAGTTAATAATATTAGTCATTAATTACAGGAAGATCTTATATCTATAGGCATAGTGTTTAATCTAACGGACTATAAGCCATAGAGTAAAGACTTTTAATCAGAGCCGGCAGCCGCTAGCCATAAGCAGTCTTTCTTTATGCTTAAGTCTATGGACAAGGAAAATCTACTAATCAGGACAAGGTTTTTGTATGGGTAACATTAGCAATTAAACCTAATGGGCATAGATGGACTCCCATAGGCGAACTTTTTTTAATCTTAGATCCATGGATAAGGGGGTATCGGCATTAGATGGCAGATTGTGCCGAGCTTGAGTGGTACTTTTGGCAAGCATGAAGCCGCTGTTTTTATGTTTATAATTACGGGTAATGTTGTGCATACGCAAGGCCCTTAGCCGCGTAACTTGTGGATTATCAGTGGCCGGTAGTGGCTGCTCCTGCTCGCTTTCAACTATGCATGTGTCAGACGGCCAGTTAGGCGCGCAGACCAGCAGATTATCTCCTTGAAAAGGTTGGGTGATAGAGCGTTGTGGACGTTTCGCTAACGATAAAAACTCCTGGCGGTAAGCCAGTACCTTTTTCACATAATTTTCGGTAGCAGGGATCACGGTTAATTGACCACTTTTGGATTTCACCTTGGAGCCACCATTGTAGTGAGACAAGGCAATATCTAAGCGCCCCTCATACTTTTTCAACAGTTGTTTAATGAATTTAATGCCCACTCTTATGTTGGTCTGCGGATCAAACAGCCTGGCTCTGGACACGGCAAAACCCAACTCGGCCGTTCGGGGCATTATCTGCATCACGCCTTTGGCGCCGGCATGGCTTAAGGCCATAGGATCAAAGTTTGATTCGACTCTGGCTATGGCTAAAGCGAGCGCCGGCTCGATACCTTGATAGTTGGCTTCATGGATCAACATTTGTTTAATGCTTTGTTGGTCATAGTGATAACTTGCCTGTGCTTGGCTGACCAACAGGGCCGTTAACCATAGGCCCAGTATTAAGTATGTGCGTTGCTTCATTAGATTTGCTCCAATTTATCTAGCCACTCTTGATTGAGCAGTGTGATGGAAAGGTTTGGGTGCTTGATGCTTTTGCGTACCGCCATAACTTGGGCCAGAGCGAGATTGTCTGGTACTGCCAGTATTAGGGGCTGGGAGCGAGTAAAACTCTGGATCTGACGCTTTTGTAATACTTGATCATAGAACTGTCCATTAAAATAAAAAACAAACTGTTGCTCTGCCCTTGGCTGCGGCGCCTTGGACTGGCCCTTAGCACCTGCAACTAAGGTTAACTGCTCAGGCTTGTGCAACTGAGTCTCTAACTGTTTTGCTTGTTCAGGTAGGCCAATAGAAAACAACGCCAGAATGAGTAGGCAGAAAAATGCCATAGATAATCCTAGTGCAACTTCGGTCATAGCTTGGGTGCTGGTATCTTGCATAATTACCTCTGCGTGTATTGATACAAAGGGTTATACAAAGGTTAGAAGACTTTTTACTCAGGCCGCTAGTTTAGATGTGCAACGAGTTGCCTGTGGTTGGCTTTGTAGGGCATGGGGCATAACAGGTGAAGCCTATCGGGCTTTCTGGTTAGCCAGCATCTGTAGATTCAATTCAGCCACTCTATTGCCTTGGGCGGCAGCTTGGCGATATAAGGCTTTGGCCTTAATAATATTGGCTTCGACCCCAAGGCCTCGCTCGTAAAGCTTGCCTAAGTCATTCTGGGCGTCGGCATCTCCTTGTTGCGCCGCCTTTTTATACCAAAATGCGGCTTGTTGATGATCCACTGCCACACCTTGGCCTTGCATATAGCAGTAAGCTAAATTGTATTGGGCATGGCTTTCACCTTGCTGTGCAGCGCGCCTGTACCAGCTCACGGCTTGTGTGTAATCTTGTCCTAAGCCTTGTCCCTTTGAATACATAAAACCGATTTGTGCTTGTGATTTTGCATGTTCTTCATTGGCTGCCTGCAGATACCAGCGGGCGGCTTGTGTGAGATCTTGAGGCCCACCTAGGGCGTTTAGGAACATATTTCCCAGCTGGTATTGGGCATCGACATGGCCCATTGCTGCTGCTTGCTCATAGTAGTGTTTTGCTTCAGGGTAATCCCTTTGGGCAAAATAGTAATCATTGGCTAGGGCAAGCGTCTGGCGTAATTTTTGTGCTTGTTGATTTTTTGCCCGTAACCCTGCTAGTTGCTGTCTGGCCAGAGACACAAATTTACCTGTCGAGGCTAATTTCAGATAGTTTTGGTAGGCCTCAGTTGAATCCTCAATGCGGGCTTGCTGCCAAAGGTGCTGATCATTTTGTATTGTTTGTATGGCACCATTGGCGGAAATAAAGTGTTGCCCTTGTGGCCAGATTTGTAAGTATTGCTCGTAGGCCTCTATACTGTTTAGCGCTTTTGCTTGCTGCCACATCTGGTTGTCTCTGAGGCTAAGCTGGGTTGCCACTTCGCCAGATGTGGATTGTTTGGATATGGCCTCTATGCTCACTAGATTTGTGGGTACCGAGGGCAAAGTAAACACATGCCTGATCCCATATGCAGTGACAACTAAAACCAAGCCTATGGCAGTGAAGCTAAACAATCGGGATGGCATCTTTTGAGTATCAGCGCCCCCTGCAGTGGGGTCGATATCGGGTGTTAGTGCCAAGAGTATTGCGCTCAGCTCGTCCAAGGTATTATGGGTGTGACTTAGACCTGATTTAAGTAAAATCTGTTTTCTTTCTTTGGATAAAGCCCCAAAGTTTGAGCTTTCACGGAGGGTATTGACCCACAGTTGCAAGGGGGTGGGTGGTAACGCTGCCCCCACACTGGGCGGTGGTTCATTCAGTCTTTGTCGACATTGTTCTTCTAGCGCGCTAATGGATTGTAATAATTGTGGATTCAGCCCTCTTGCTTTAGCTAATAGGGTCAAGGCCACTATTGGCTCAGCGGGGGCTGATAAATAGGCCAATTGCAGCCAGCCCAAACCTCTTTGCAATTGCCCAATGGCTAGCTGTAAGGCCAGTGTTTGCTGTTTATTGTGTGGTAATTCCAGGGCCCTAGAGATTTTCTCTTGAGCGGCCACATAACTCAAGTTATCCCCTAGTGTAGTGGCTTCTAAATGCAGCTGTGTGACACGCGTTTGTATTTTCTGCCGCGCCTTTTGCCTTTGTGCTCTGACTAAAAAAAGTATTAAACATAGGAGTATTAGTGCGATTAAAGGCAAGGCTAGGTAGAGATCTAGATAGGCTTGATCTCCTCGTTGTATTACAAATTGTCGCCTGTCATTGAAGTATACAAGCTCAATGTTAACCCCTTGTTCGGTGGCCAAGCGCTCTAAGCTAGACTGCAGATCTGCCGCAGATTGTTCAGTAGTATATTGATAGGTTCGACTAGTTACCTGATGTAACCATTGGTCTTGTTGTCGTTCTTGGGTGAGTAAGGTGTCTGCCAGATAACCGGGTAAAGCCTTTAGTTGTTGGTCAATCTGCTGAAGCTCAGCCACCGGGAAGTGATTGAGTTGTAACTGATAAGAGAAACGTCTAGGTAGAGCGGCTAACTTTTCACTTAACACTGCTCCCAGCTCTTGTGCCAATATGGATATATGGTTGTTCAACCATAGCTCTAGGCATTGGGCGATACAATTTTTTGGGGCAGCGACAAATTTGCCTTGCACGTCAAAAGCGTCTTGTTGGGTGCCATTTTCCAAGTCTAATAAGCGCCCAGACAAAACAAATTGCCATTCATTGTTGGTTCTACTTCGTTGTTTAAATGCGCTGTTTTGATACAAGAGTGCCAAATTGACCTCTTTGCCAGAGGTTTTTGCGGCCTGCCTGATACTCTGATCTGTTAGATGAGAACAATCTTCCACAATACAATTAGGCAAACCCAGGTACTGGGGATCATGCACATCAAAATCGGCATTGGTCAGAGCCATTACCAGACCTTGAGATACCACCTTGTGGAAATTATCAAGTGGATCAAAGTCCTCAGTATGTGGATCACTAGGATCGGGCAAAACCACTATTTGCCAGGATTCGCCAGCAGCGCATGTATGGATCGCCATCCAGCACAGTACTAACAAGCCACTTAATTGTGGCCACTGTTTTTTTAGTCTGGTGCTGCTTGCTTTAACACTAGGGGCTATGGTTATGATCTTTTACCTGCTATTTAATTGGATGGCCTAAAACTCCTATCACCAACCTTGTGATATATCTGGATTGGCCTGCTCACCCCTAAGGGTAATACGTTTTAGACTAAACTGATTTCCCACAAAATGTAATGTGGCCCGAATATTTAATTCCTCTAACAACTTCTGAATATTTCGACTTAACTTAGCTGAGCCAATAGTCGAACGATACAACCAAGTTGTGCGTGCATACCTCTTCTGGGTGGGTCTGTGGGACCTATAACCAGAAAACACCAGTATATATTCTTCAATGTTTGCTAGCTCATCTGCACTAAAGCCATTAAATTCCAAGTAATAATCACTGATGATTTGTGGGCTGACTGGGTCATTGCCTTGGCTCTTTTTGCTATTGTCGCCATAAAGTTGCCAAGCTAGTTTTTCTGCAAGAATTAAGCCGATCTCATCCCCTAATATTTTGGCCTCATCGCCCATTTCTTCAAAGATACATTTTTCACTGACACAGTCGTAGCTAATCGTCCAAGTACTAGGGCTTTGCACCTCAAAGTTATCGATAAATTTACCTGACTGGGCATTGAGCAGGCGACCTTGCACACGAGCCCGGACTTTTTTGCTGTATGGGGTGGTGTTTAACACCGCATAAGTACTAAAGACCGCAATAAGATCTATGGGTGGGCGGTTGATCGACCGAGCAATATCTATTAATTCGCCATCGGTGCGCCGCACTCGGCCTTGTTTAAACTTTCCTAGGGTGAGGCTGGTCTCATCGTATACATCCACAATATGATTCAATTGCTCACTGATGCTGGCATGCACTCTTTGATTAATAGGGTTGTGCCGAGAAACGGAGCGGCTATCCGAGTCTTCGATCATGACTAATAGATTTTGGCTATCTGCACCTTGCACTGGTGCCATACACCCTAAGGTCAAACAGACAATAACAAAGATATGTAAGGGGTTACCCATGGATAATTCCTTGGCTTGAGCAATTGATAAACGATTATTAATAGATATAAAAGGCTTTGAGAGACTTTTTAGTATTTAACCCACTTATGCTACCAGTATTGCCAATATCGTGACTAACCTTGGTAGCAAAAGCCCAAGATGATATTACGTTATAAAAGGGCAGAAATCTTATGTTTACTGCCAGTTCAACTATAATCAAGTGGATGTTTTTAGCGGCGATTGTTGCTGATTTTTATATGAATATTGAGGATCAGATCCCAAGGAAGGTTTCTAGCGTTAACCACAGCAAAGGCCTCCAGCCTTATGTTTGATGATTTAGTTTCCCGATTAGGTTAATCGTTTTTATGTAAACGCTTTTGCTTAGCTCCTACCTTAAGCTGCATGGGTAATGACAATTTTAAAGGAGGTGAGTCATTTCTTTTACCCGTCACTTATTAACTAAATATTAAGGGAAAAACCATGAAAAAACATAAGCTGTTGTTGAAATCAAGTATTGCGCTGCTGTGTAGCTCGGTAATGATCGCAAACCCAGTGATGGGCCAAACCGCACAAATGAGTAAACCTAAAGGTGCAATAGGTACAGCTAAGGTCAGTGCAGGACAAGCTAAAAGCAACCAGTTTTGGTGGCCAGATCAATTAGACTTGTCTGTCCTTAGGGATCACGATGTGCGCTCCAATCCTTATGGTCCTGAATTTGATTATGCCAGCGCTTTTAATGGCTTAGATCTTAAACAGGCTAAGGTAGATATTGATCAATTACTCACCAGCTCCCAAGACTGGTGGCCTGCAGATTATGGCAATTACGGACCATTTTTTATTCGTATGACCTGGCACAGTGCGGGTACCTATAGAACCTTGGATGGTCGCGGCGGGGCTGGAGGCGCTCAACAACGTTTTGAACCTCTAAATAGCTGGCCAGATAACGGCAATCTAGATAAAGCTAAACGCTTATTATGGCCCATTAAACAGAAATATGGCGCTGGGCTATCATGGTCTGATCTTATTGTCTTAGCGGGCAATGTGGCATTAGAAAATATGGGGTTTGATACATACGGTTTTGCCGGTGGCAGAGCAGATGATTGGGAGCCAGACTTAGTGTACTGGGGTCCGGAAATTGAAATGCTGGCCAGTGATCGTGAAGAAAAAGACGGTCAATTACAGCGTCCATTAGGTGCCACACATATGGGGCTGATCTATGTGAACCCAGAAGGGCCTAAAGGCAAACCAGACCCACTTGGCTCAGCCAAAAATATTCGTGTGGCTTTCTCTCGTATGGCCATGACAGATGAAGAAACCTTAGCGCTAATAGCCGGCGGCCATACCTTTGGTAAAATGCACGGTGCCCATAAACCCGGTCAATGTCTGGGCAAAGAGCCCGCTGTTGCAGAGATAGAAGAGCAAGGATTAGGTTGGAAAAATAAATGTGGCAAGGGGCACTCAGAAGATACTGTGACTAGTGGTCTTGAGGGAGCATGGACTCAAGAGCCTATCCAATGGACATCCTTATATTTAAGCAATCTGTTAGGGTTTGACTGGCAGCAAACTCGCAGTCCAGCCGGTGCCATTCAGTGGGTGCCCACTGACCAGTCATTACATGATCTGGTGCCAGATGCTCATGTTAAAGGCAAGTTTCATGCACCTGTTATGACCACAGCAGATCTGGCCTTAAAATATGATCCGGTCTATAGAAAAATTGCCGAGGGTTTTCTGGCTGATCCTAAAGAGTATCAATTGGCTTTTGCCAAAGCTTGGTACAAGTTGACCCACAGAGATATGGGACCTAGACGTAACTATTTGGGCAGCGAAGTACCGACAGATATTCACATTTGGCAAGACCCTATAGCCCCAAATAGTCAATCAAACATTACTCCACAGGCTATTAAACAGCTTAAAGCACAGATAATCGCCTCAGGGCTAACGGTTTCTGAGCTGGTGCGTGTGGCTTGGGCGTCTGCTGCTAGTTACAGAGACTCGGATATGCGTGGCGGGGCAAATGGTGCACGGATAGCCCTAGCGCCACAAAAAGATTGGTTAGTCAATGATCCCGTCGAACTCGAAAAGGTGCTTTCAGTCTTAAAAGGTATACAAGAAGATTCAAACGACGGGTTTTTTAACAGCAGTTATGTCTCTTTAGCCGATATAATTGTATTAGCGGGCGTAGCTGCTGTAGAAAAAGCGGCCAAAGAAGCAGGTTTTGTGGTATCAGTGCCTTTTTATGCGGGGCGTGGTGACGCCACCCAAAAAAATACAGATATTAATTCATTTGATCTGCTTAAACCCAATGCGGATGGCTTTAGAAATTACTTTAATAGCCAAGACAGTTATAAGTCGCCTACCGAGATGTTGATCGATAAAGCAAACCAGCTGGATCTTAGTGTGCCACAGATGACAGTGTTAATCGGTGGTTTGCGTGTGTTAGGTGCCAATCATGGTCAATCTGAGCACGGTGTACTCACCAAAAGACCTGGCACCTTAAGCAATGATTTTTTTGTCAATCTTCTGGATATGTCGACCCGGTGGCAGCAGTCTACTGTGCCGGGGGTGTATCAGGGGTTTGCTAGGAAAACCGGTCAAGCTTTGTGGACGGCTACTTCTGTGGATCTGATCTTTGGCTCTAATTCAGAATTGCGAGCAGTGTCTGAGGTTTACGCATTTGATAACTCTAAACAAAAGTTTGTTGAGGACTTTGTTAAAGCATGGAGTCAAGTAATGGATCTCGATAGATAATTAATCTTGGCAAATGTTCGCTGTGTGATGCTGTTGTCGTCTAGCAGCGAACCTATTAGATGAATATTAACACAACATAAAACGTCCACTGGCACTGGATACGCCATTACTTAGTGGATTTTATCCTAGCTAAATTATCTTTAAAGGCTGTAAATAGGCTTGAGACAATGATTGTTGGCTAGGGCTTTTTCTGCCAATACCAAAGCGAACGTTACCCACAGTCGAGGATTTTACTAAGGTACCACAAAGGCTGTCCCAGATCGCAAGGGCAGAGCCAAGGTGCGATCAAAGTGCTGAGGTTTGTCACTATGGTGCACCTGATGTTGCGCAGGGCTAATAAACCAAAACTCGACTTTATCTCCTCAATACCACCACAGATGAGAGTGTCGCAGGTTGGAACCCATCACATTAAAGGTAAAGACAAAAATATTTGCCCCAAGCAGATCGTACATACTTAAGGTAGGACCAAACAGGTAGTAACCGATCCCCACCGCTATTCCTTGAGACAGGGCCATACGACAGGCGTATAAATAGCTTTCAAAAGGATGGCTGCGATAGATGGTCATAGGTGTCATGGCTTTGGCACAGTGCCGTACCTTATGCTTGTTGTTGACTCAAGCTGATTAATTCTGGATCCAAGTCATGGACATTGCCCATACCCCACAATGATCTTGGGAGCTTTGACATCACACCATTATTAAAACTAAATTTATTTGTCCTGTCTTTGGCAACCAATAAGGGGCCATCCAGATCAACGTAGTCAGCTAACGCGGATAGTAGAAAAGCCGGTGCCATAGCCAGGGAGCTGCCCACCATGCAGCCAATCATAATGTCGAACTCTAGTGCTTTGGCTTTGTGCAATAAAGTTAACGCTGCGCTTAATCCTCCTGTTTTGTCTAACTTGATATTAACCCCTTGGTATTTGCCTACTAAGCGAGTTAAACCTTGGGTTGAATGGCAAGACTCATCGGCAAATAATGGGATGCTAGACCGAAAATCTAACAGCCCCTCATCTTGATCAGCGGGCAGGGGTTGTTCGATCAATGCCAGATTACAATGCTCAAGGGCCGGTAATACTTCTGCTAACAAACTGATGGTCCAAGCTTCATTTGCATCAATAATAAAGCGACTATTGGGGCATTCGCTATGTATCGCTTGCATTTTTGACACCACAGACTGCCCGTCTAACTTCACTTTTATAAGAGGAGCATGATGAAGTTTCTTGGCTTCGTTTTGCATTGATTGAAGAGAGCCTAGGCTGATGGTTTGTGCGGTGATACAAGCCTCAACTGCTGGCAAAGCTAATAGTTCATTGACCTTAGTGCCTCGTATTTTTGCGGTCAAATCCCACATGGCACAATCCACCGCGTTCCTGGCAGAGCCAGGAGGAAGTAAAGTATCTAACCTGTTGTGATCCGCAATAACTAAATTCTGTTTAGACAGCTGGAGTATCTGTTGGCGCACGCTATTAATGGACTCACCATAATGATGATAGGGTACCGACTCACCCCAGCCTGTATAGGTACCGTCGCTTATGACGACTACTATGACCTCGGCGCTGGTTTTTGCCCCGCGGGATATTCTAAAAACTTGTGCCAAGGGCAATGACTGATGAAATACTTTTAGGCTAAGGCTCATAAAAAATTATCCAATAGGGGACCCATGCCCTGTCGAAAGGGATCGACAACAGGCAAACCTAAACGTTCTGAGAGCACAGCACAGCTATGTAGCGCTTCTTGTTCATGTAAATTAGAAGAGTTAACCGATACCCCTACCACCTTAATGTTGGCATTGGTCAATCTACCTGCCGCTTCATTTATCTGTATGGTTTGTTCTATGGACGGCAGTGCAAAATGTGGCAAACCTCGCATATGGTGCCTGCCAAATGCATGGCACACCACTAGCGCATCTGCTTGGGCACCATGCAACAAACCCAGGCTAACCCCCGCAAATGCAGGGTGAGATAAGGATCCTTGGCCTTCTATGATATCCCAGTGATCGCCATGATTATTGGGCGATAAAGATTCAACGGCTCCCGAGATAAAATCAGATACCACACAATCTATGGCCACACCTTGTCCGGTTATCAGGATCCCACATTGGCCAGTAGCCCTAAAGGTGCAGGGTATATTTCTGCTTTCCATGGCCTTTTGTAGGCTAAGAGAGCTGTACATTTTACCCACTGAACAATCTGTACCCACAGTTAATAAACGTTTTCCTGTGCGTTTGAGACCGGTGCCAGTGTTAAATTTGTCGGTGACATGACGAATGTCAGTCAATTGTCGATTTAGCAGCCGGGCTTTGTCTGCAATAGCCTCTATATCCCACAACTTATCATGTAAGCCGCTGATGATATCTAACCCTGCATCTAATGCTTCAAGAATAGCCGGCACCCAGGTAGGATCCAGTGTGCCACCGCTATTGGCAAAACCTAGCACAAAACTTTTGGCGCCAGACTGTGCTGCCTGGCTGATGCTCATATTCTGTAATCCTGTAGTAACAGAGCATCCCGCCAAAGTAAATTCTCCGACGCATAGTTGTGGACACCAGTCGGCGACGCTACGGGCCATTTTAATGCTTAGTGGATCAACCGCGTCGCCAATAAAAAGTAGATAAGGGGGGGTAATAGTCATGCTCTTATTAGTCTTGTCAGATAGCGGGTTGATATAGTCATGATCATGCTCTTGTTAGTCTTGTCAGATAGCGGGTTGATACATTCATCATCATTCTACCTATGTATAGCAGCGGTTTAATATATCTATCATTTGTTTACCCTATAACCCTTAGTTATAGGGGGCTGATTGCATCTGTTGTACCTCGATTTTTACGAATTCAGTAAATTCTTCACAGATCCTAGGCAAGGGATGGTTATCTAGGTAAAGGCCTTTAAGTTGAAAGCGTAGAGGCGGATCAAATGAGGCCATGCTCACATTATCCGACACATTTCCAAGGGCGGTGTATTTGTCAATAGTGCAACAACCTAAGCCCTGTGAAACCAGACTCGCCGCAATAAAATAGGTATCAACTTGCAGTGAGCTTTTCACTAATACATTACTACTGGTTAGCCTATTCCATACCAACTCACCTAAAGGGCCGCTGTCCCAAATTCCGATCAACTCAGCATCGGCTAACTCTTCAACCGACAATGTACTAGGTTTATGGGGAAACTGTTCATCTGGATAAAGTACCACCATCTCACTCTCACCCAAGTCAAATTCTTTGACTTGGGGCATAGGGGGCGAAGAGTACATAAATGCAATATCGCACTGATGTTCCACCAATGCTTGTAGTGCTTCATCATTATGTAAGGTCTGTAATTTAAAGTGAACATTGGCATGATGTTGTCGAAATTTGGCTATTGCCTTAGGCAGTAGTTCAAATCCAAGGGCGGGGGTTAAGGCCACATTGACTATGCCTTCGGCACTATGTTGGATATTCTGTGACATCTTGCGAATGGAATGGATCTGTTTATAGATAACGTCTACTTCACCAAACAACATATTGGCTTCGGCAGTGGGGATCAGTTTACCTTTGGTTCTCTTAAACAATTGAAAACCCAGTTGTAATTCAGCATGGGCTAATACCTTGCTCACTGAAGGTTGAGAAACATAAAGTAATTTAGCCGCATTAGTGATTGAGCCTGTTGTGTAAATGGCGTGAAATACTTCTATGTGTCTAAGGCGCATAATTTACTCTTTTTAAAAAGCCGTTTCCCAAGTTTTGAAAGCCAAATGCTTGTTGTACTTGGCATAGCCAAAACTTATGGCCTTATTATAAGCAGTTAATTGATTTTGAACTACTATTTACACATCGTTAATGCCGTAATTTGATGATATGTACAGATGTCAATAATTCAATAATTCAATAATTCAATAATTCAATAATTCAAAAAATCGGTGGCCAGTATGAACACAGACAATAGATTTAAAGCCACTCCTTCGCTGAAGCATAGTAGCGGGGCTGTTAGCTATGAGCGTCAATTCACACGCCCAAACTCAAAATGAACGGCAAGAAACCCAAATAGAGAAAATCCAATTGTTGGGTTCAAACCTTCTGGCCAGTAGAGATATTGGCGCACTACCAGTGACTATCATGTCAGCAGCCGATATCGAAGATACGGCTGCTATCACAGGTGACGAATTAATCAGATCTATACCACCAATGGGCGAAGTCAGTTTTGCTGCGGCCACTGGCAATGGTGACATAATAGTAAGGGCATAGATTTAAATCGAGATTGGATTCATTTCAGCCAAATAGAGACCCGACTGTGGAGAGACAAGCTCAATAGCCTGGTTGCACAAGGTGGCAAGCTGGTGATGGGCATAGATTTTCATTTTACCCAGCAGGATATTTCTTACACTATGCCCAGTGATGACGCCATGGTGTTGGCCAACATGGTTAATAATTGGCTTGATAGTCTCAAACAACAAAGCCTGTCGTGTTTTGTGGTCCGCAAAAAACCTGGTACCAGCCCAGGTCGAGGTGTGTTAAAACAATAGTTTGCCGATACCCTTAATACCCGGGCTATCACCTATGAAATGGGCGACAATACCCAGCGCCCGATCATCCAAAATATTGCCCTACAGGCGGCATATACCTTAATGCAAACCATGTTAGCTACCCCTGAGACGTTTTACCCCGCAATGAGTCAAGGCTAGGGCATGTTAAAAAAGCGAGCCTTTTGTTTTTGTTTGTTAGGGCTTAATGCCTGTGTAAATCTGCAAAAGGTGGAGCTGCTTATCCATTCTGGGCGGGTATTTGACGGCACCAATAGCCGGCCCAACTACTGGATATTGCCATTTGTGGCGAGCTAATTGGTGGGGTTAGTGCCGCTGGGATGCGACAGTATCAAGCCAACAAAAGAATTGATGCTAGGGGGTTAATCGTCAGTGCGGGCTTTATGGATCCTCATACCCATTTTAATGCTGAGCTTGTCAGCCCAGACCAACAGCAGAACTTAAATTATTTATTTCAGGGTGTGACTACCGTCATATAGGGTGATGATGGCACAGGACCGGTCGAACTTGAGGCCAGTAACAGGGCTTTTAATTCAGCGGGTATCGGCACCAATATAAGAAGTGCCGTGGTAGCGAAATGGCCCATGGCTGATTCTGAAGAAGCCTTGGGGGCTGGGATCCTCAGATGGCACAAACGGGCATCCTAGAAAATACGCCCGTTTTCCAAAAAAATATCAAGTGTATGTGCGGCAATCAAAGCAGCTGAATTTACAAAGATTTATCTACAGCAGCGGCCAAACAGCAGCTATTCTGGGGTTAGCGGATAGGGGGGGATTAACGTTGGTTTAACAGCTGACGTATTGATTTTTGACCCGGATCAATATCGAGCTGAAGCCAATTTATAACATTAGGATCGTCTATCAAAAGGGGGCAACATTTATTAGTCAATGGCCAACAGCTGATAATCGATGGTCAGTATTGCGGTGTCTTAGCCCCGGGTGATCTTTTATTGATGAAAGCCTGATTTATCACACCCAAGTCATGATCGGATTTAACAGTCAATATCAAGTCAGCTGCTGTTCCATTTGCCATAATTCAGCCTGAAATATAATATTTTACAGTGTATATTTTACAGTGTAATATATTTAAAAATTAAGGATAACACCCACAACAAGTTAGCCATGGCCAGAAAAGCACTCACACAAATAGATATTGATGACTTCCGAAGTACCTTCTGTAATACAGCCTATAAGTTATATGTCACTGAAGGTTATCATGGGGTGACCATGCGTGGTATTGCCAAAGAGTTAGCCTGTAGTCCTATGATGGCTTACCGTTATTTTGAAAACAAAGAGCATGTGTTTGCGGCTCTGCGGGCCAGGCTGTTTGATGATCTAGCACAGGCCCTAGAAAGTGTACCAGTGACACTATCTTCTCTAGAGTACCTAAGAGGCTTAGCTAAAGCCTACGCAAACTTTGCACACAGCGCGCCACACGCCTATAGACTGTTATATGTGGTGCCTATGCCCTCGCTTAGGCCTTGTCCTGAAGTTAAAATAGCTCAAAGGCGAACACAGATAGCTTTATTGGATGCCACCACACGGCTGGTGGATTCGGGGGACATTCAAGGGGATCCACTGTTGTTGTCCCATACCCTTTGGGGATCCATCCACGGTTTGGTCTGTTTGGATCTAGCTGATCAGCTGTCTTATGGGGTCACGTTTGAGCAATTGTTGCCAGTGATGTTCAATAGCCTAATCCACAATAACCAAGGCAATTCACCGAATTTTAATAACAGCACAGTAAAATCTGCAAGCCGCTGTGCTCAGTAAATGGGCCAAGGTTGTTATGTATTTGCTAAATAAACGGGAGAGAAAATTATGCCAGAAATGACCTTGCTTGGTTGGGTGCACACCCTGATCGCCATCATTGCACTGATCGCCGGCTTTTATACACTAGCCCTTAATAAGGTGATTGTATGGCAACATACCCTCGGGAAAATCTATTTGATCTGCACGTTCTTGGCAGCAACAACTGCACTGATGATCTATAACCAAGGGGACTTTGGCCCAGCGCATAGGTTGGCGGTGCTAACCTTATTGGCATTGTTTGCCGGTTTTTTGGTGAGTGAAGTCGGTCTATTTGCCAAAATAGCGGTGTACTTTCAAGCCTTTTGTTTTTCTAGCACATTGCTGTTCCATATGATCCCAGCCATTACCGATGGATTGTTGCGTCTACCGCTAGGCTCGCCGATATTGACCAATAAACACGACCCTCTACTGGTTAATTTTTATATATTGTTTCTGGCCATTTTTGTAATGGGCTCGATAGCGCAGTTTCTCTGGCTCAGAAAACAAAGTGCCGAGCAAACCAGTGCTCAGGGTCCATTATGAAAAAGCCGCATATGGCATTAGCTATGATGGAAATGCCGCGCTTGGTAATGGAGCTGGGCAGCCTAAAGCTCAGTGAGCCTTGGCTGAGAAAATTGCCTAAAGGTGACGGACATGGGATCATGGTGATCCCAGGTTTTTTGGGCGACGATAGATTGAATCGCTCTTTAGTTAGATTTCTGGTGCACCTGGGCTATAACGCTTCAGGCTGGGGAATGGGTGTCAACTTTGGCCCAGATCATTTTGTCATTGATGAACTCATAGAGCGGATGTCTCGTCATGCAGAACAAGCAGATGGCACTATTACCTTAATTGGTCATAGCTTGGGGGGCTTATATGCCCGTGAGTTGGCTCGTATGCAACCTGACAAAGTACGGCAAGTGATCTCACTGGGTTCACCCTTTGCAACAGGCAGTGATCAAGGATCTAATGCACGAGGAATGTACGACAGACTCAACCCTAGCTCCCATGAGGGCTCGCATTTGATGAAGGGTAAGCAGGAGTTTGCATTAGCTCCTCCAGTGCCTACCACCTCGATTTATACCAAGACTGATGGGGTAGTGAATTGGCGCAGCAACATTCAGATCGCCAATCATCAAAAAGTACAGAACATTGAAGTGTTTGGCAGCCACAGTGGCTTAACACTCAATCCTGCGGTGTGGTATCTGTTAGCCCAAAGATTACAGCATACTCGTGACGATTGGCAGCCGTTCAAATCAAAGTTATTTCGCCATGACTAGATAGTTGATAGCACAAAGGTTAATGTCCTAACATCAGGGATTAAAACTGCCTTAAAGTATTAGGGTCGTAATCTTCTAAATTTAACTTTAATGCATAGCGGGCAACAAGAGTATCAAGCTTGGCTTGTTCAATGGCCAGCTCATCCATGACAATAGTATTATCGTCAAGTTGCCATAATAGGCGCGAGCCTGCATAACTATAGTGCATGGCTAACAAGGCTTCAGCGTTACCTTGCTGGGCGGCGACTTTTAGCTTGGACATCTTACGGTTAATCTTATTAAGGCCTTGCTTTAGATCCCACACATAGACCACTTCACTCATAACATCATGGCGACGAAATTGATTAAGCAACCCAGCTATGCTGAGGCTGGTGATCACCACACCCAGCAAATTCCAAAAAAAATGGCTGCCGCTTGGATCAGGAAACCAAGCAATAAGGGTTTGGGAAATAGCTAAGCTGCCCGCAGCCAAGACCACTATGCACAGTACTATTAGCCGATTTAAATGGCGACGGTAACGTGCTTTGTTAATATTAATCAGTGGCAAGGTTAGGGTATCTGTTGTTGGTTGGATGCGACTCGTGCTTGGTAAACTTTTAATTTACTAATAGCGGGCTTAGCCGCTTTGCGCATGCGATTTAGCACTTTGAGCTTATCCAGCTCATAGAACTTCACCTCAGACACCATCTTCATAAAGCCATCTAAACGATTGTTTTGTAGCCACTTTCTTAAGCCTGGTTGTTTAGACCAAAAGTACTGATTCATCATGTTTTTATAGGTTAACTCAATCCAATCGTAATCATGGTTAGGTAAAGGCACCACACGGCATAGACTGTTTTTCTTTTTAATATCTGCATAGGTCAACTCAATATGGGCAATAAAAGATGCGCTGAACACAGGCTGATAAGCACGAACAGTTTGCAAGGTGATAGTGTTATCAGTGAATATTGGGCTAATTTCTAGGTTGGTAATGGCGCTGGCAGTACAATCTACAACAATGTTATTAGCAGGCAGAGGCACTTCACCTTGTTCGAGTAACATTTTATCTTGATGCAAAGACACCACTCGCCCTAGGCGAATAACATTTTTTATTTGTTGCAGCTGGGTTAGCTCCAACTGGCTAACCGTCGCACCGTGGAACATTGTGGGTAACACTTGTGTGTCTAAACGCAAAAAGACACCGGCCTGTTCTAAACGTAAAAACATGTCGGCCATTGAAGTAGAGTCTGCAATGGCTTCCATTTGTGAGGCCTGTGCCCCAATAGTATCGAAGAAAAACTCAGAGGAGGGTTGGGTGTTTTTGCGATCTATCAGCCAGCCATCTCTAGGCATTACCCAAGCGATATTGTCGGCTGGCACACCCTGTTTCAATAGCCATAGGCATGAATCTATGGCGGTTTTTCCAGCGCCTATAACTGTCACACTTTGAATAGGGTCTGCTAAGTAGGGGAGGCGGTTGGGCGGTACAAAGTTAACCGTTTTATCTACAGGAAAGGCTGGAGTATGAGTGGCTGGGATACTGGTTTTATAATAAGTCGAGTCAACCAGTGTTTGAAAATCAACCTTAACGGTTTCACCTGTAACCAAAGATTTTATCACCCCTTGGCCCAAATACTCACATCTAGGAAAGTAAAACACTCTGCCAGTGGGTAAAAATACCTGGTGCATTAACTGATCATAATAAGCATTGACTTGTGCACCACAAGCCAGCTCATTTAGACCCTTGTTCAGTCCAACTTTGTCAATCACTCCGCGGCTCAGCTCTTTAGAGCTGACCCCATAAAAAGACGAGGGTTGGTGCAAGGTCACAAAGGAGTAGGCGTGATTCCAATGACCACCGGGTTTATGCTCTTTATCCACTAGGATTATTGAGGCATCTGACTCAGTAAGCAAGGTGTCGGCAAATGCCATGCCACTGGCTCCTGCACCTACAATAAGATAATCAGCTTTCACGTTTTCAAACATAACTACTCTTTTTCCTCAATTAACCGCGGACACCAATGTAATGGGATTATTATAAATGTACAGTATTGATCTTATCAGTGGATAATAATTTAACGCAAGGTGAGTGGCCACTGCCTATGAATATTTAACCTAAAAATGGCAAAGTGTTTGGCTGGGCAATAGATGCAGGATCAAGCCGTAGCGCTTTCTACTAGCAGACCTCAAGGCTAATCGGATCACCCTTGTGCTAGCCTTTTGTTTTACCCTTTTGTTACTAATTATTGTATAAAGCTCGCTCTATTATTGTTCAGAAAATTTTCGGAAGGTTAGGCTATGTGGATACAAAGAGAAATTCAAATTACCTCGAGTAAAAGAGGTTTTCATTTGATCAACGAACAGCTGTTAAAGGCCGTGCCTGAAATTAAGGGCATGACTGTGGGTATCTTACATTTGTTTATCAAACATACATCCGCATCGCTCACCATTAACGAGAATGCGGATCCAACGGTACGTGCAGATATGGAACGACATTTTAATGTGCTAGTGCCAGAGAATGCCCCTTATTATCAACATACCTATGAGGGCCCTGACGATATGCCCGCCCATATCAAATCCACTATCATTGGCTGTAATCAGACAATCCCTATTAGCAATGGCCAACTGAATATAGGCATGTGGCAGGGTGTCTACCTATGCGAGCACAGAGATCAAGGACCCGACAGAACAATAGTGATCACAATCAATGGCCAGTGATAGCATAAGTCTTGCGCGGTGCTCTAATGCTTTGGGTGGCTATATATTCCCAGCAGCGGGCAGCATGCTAGCAACACCAAGTGTGCATGGCTTATTTATTACCAAAGGGTAATGCCATAGTTTTGCAGATAGGTTTTTTCCTGTGGTTTGTCAATGGCTTGTCGTCCGTTATCCCATATGTTTATCAAGGTGTTAGGTTTAGCCCTGGGGAATGTGCCAGAAAAAATGAGCTCGGAGATTAACCTATTGTCTAATTCGGCAGTGACTATCTCTATCTGTTCATTTAATCCTGCAAGATCAATTACATATTGCAAAACAAACAAGTTATCGGCATAAAGATCAACACGCTCAGCCACTATCATATGTAAAATGCGTTTAACCACCTTTCCATGACCGGCTACCATTTCTATATCTTGCTCGTTTTTTGGATCATCCAAGTCATTCTGGTATGCCACACTCATCGAGCTGTAGTTCCATCCTTGCCCGGTGGCCACAGGTTTGCCTTGGTATCGCCAAGGATCACCAGCGCGCACACTAAAACCTGTGGGATAGATAAAGGTGGGTTGTGTAGCATAGACAACGTCTCTTTCGGCTACGCTTGAAAACTCTTTTTCAGGTAATGAACCACAATGCCCTTGGGCTACCATTTCCATGCCTCGGGCATAGGGCACTTCCCAAAACTTTAACTCGTAACCGGCAGCAGTATATATATCGGTTAGCATATCTATCACCACTGGGCGCTTAGGCTCCAAAGGGGTGGGGAAATAGTCATGGGGGCCACTGGCAGAACATAGGTTTAGGGTTTCGGCGGGCACTAAGCACAAAATGCTTATGCCACTCACCAGCGTTAAAAACAATTGGTTAAGTTTATATTTCAACTCTATTACGCCCTTTATCTTTTGGCCTATAAAGACAGGTATCTGCACGTTTGAAAATAGTCGCAATTTCCACTTCATCCTGTAAACACTCCACCAACCCAATGCTTACCCTCATATGTATTATATCCTTGTCCACAATCATTGGGGTGTCATGGATTAAAGCACATAGTTTTTCTGCTAGATGGTGGGCGCCCGACATATCGGTATCAGGTAACAAAATGCCAAATTCTTCCCCTCCCACCCGTCCGAAAAGGTCGGATTGCCGTAATAGCGTTTCTATTAACTGACTAAAATGGCCTAAGGCCAGATCACCGACACTATGTCCATAGGTGTCATTAACGAGTTTGAAATGGCCAATATCCAAGGCTAACATACAAAGTGGCTGGCGCTGCCTGATGGTCAGATCGAATAAAATCTGGGCTTTTTCAAAAAAGCTACGGCGATGATGGATACGGGTCACATAGTCGATTGAGGCCATCTCTTCAAGTTGTTGATTGCTCTTCACCAGCTCCGGTGTGCGCAATTCAACCTCTTGTTCTAACAAGTGGCGACCTTCCTTTTCAGTTTTTAACATGGTCTGAGAATCATGCTCTATCTTTGACAGCATCAGGTTAATTTGCTCTTGCAGATGACGCAGCTCGTTATTATCTTCTACCCATAGGTCGATACGTTTTTGGCCTATCTTATCTAACTGAATTTCATCTACTTGGGATGTTAGCCTTTGTAAGGGGCGGCCTAGAAAACGTTTAAAGCGCCACAAAAAAAGAAAAGCCAACGCCATGATTTTAATCACGGCTGTCATTGCGATAAGGCTAAAACCCAAAAGAAGTCGATCAATCACCACATTCGATGAGGAATACAGGCGGATTTTCCCCAATGGAATAGTCTTTGCCCCAAGTTGCCAACTCAAATCTTGTTCAATATAAAAAAGAGACAAGGGTTCATCCTCAAGGGTAAAGTTACTCAAAGAGACAATGGGTTTGACGGTTGGGGCAAAAATTTCAATCTTGTCGACAATTGCCATGCTGACCACACTATTTGCCAGGTTGTTAAGCTGCACGTCGCTTAATTGCCAAAGATTGGTGGAAAAAAGAAACCGTATGGGGCAGCATAAAAAATAACTTGTCCTTTGGCATTTAAAGCAACAAACATAAACCAATAGGTTTTGGGGTTTTACCTATGTTTTCTTTGCACTAAATTAACAGCAATTATTAATGTAATAGTATTGTTATAAATGTACAGTGTTGATTTTATGAGCGTTTAAAGAATAACCTTAAAGTTACGTGTAAATTTTTGCTCGTAACAAGAGTGATTGCGTGACCTAGCCCAAGCTTTTCTTACAGCAAGGGCCTTGACGGTGCTGGGGTGATTTTGCAGTGTTTACTCCAAACCTTTCACCAATATGGAGCTGGCGGTGCTGCCCGCGTCACGATGTTTGGATATCTGTTGATACTCGTCAGACATTAGCCAGGTTATCGCACTTTTCTTAGAGGGAAATTCAATGATAACTGAACGGGTGGCTTGCCATTCTCCTGCCAGCACCAAGGGCTCTTCGTCAACGCTGAGCATCTTGCCATCATACTTTTCGAAGATCGCAGTAAAACGGCTCTCATAAATGTCATATTCACTGCGGTCATGAATGGTCAGCCTTGAAACGATGTAAACCGTCATATTGTTAGTTCCTGTGTTAAAAATAGATAGAAAAGGCAAGTGCCAATGCCCATCATAAACTAGCTTTATGAACAGAGGAACTGAAGTGTTTTAGTGGCAGGGTATGCTTTGCACAGTAAAAAACCACAAGGCACTGACAGTAAAAATCTGCGCTATTTAATTGACTGTGGTGGTTGGCCCAAGAGCACTATATGCTTGTGCTCATGATTAACAGTGAAAGACTGTTGTATTGGTTTTTTAACAGAGAGATTTTAATTTGTTGTCACACGAATTCGATGCATTTAACGGTATCATTGTTGATACTCAGTCACTGCCCACCACAGTTGAGTCTTTTTCCAAAGGGCTTGAGACACTGCTACAACTAAGCAAGCAGCAACAAAAATCTGTTATTTGGCTGACCTTGCCTATTGGCCTTTCCCATCTGGTGGCTGTGGCAACCCAGCAGGGGTTCACCTTCCATAATTGTTTGGCCAAGGAAGTCACCTTGATCCACAAATCAAAAGACAGCGACATAGCGCCATATGTGCCTACTCATTCGTTGGGGGCAGGGGGCTTTGTGCAAAATCCTCAAGGTGAGATATTGGTTATCCGTGAAAGAGGTCGCGCCACCTATAAGCTGCCCGGCGGGCATATGGAATTGGGCGAAAAAGTCGAAGAGGCCGTCATCCGCGAAGTGTTAGAAGAGACGGGGATCAAGACCCACTTTAACGGAGTGTTAGGGTTAGCTAGTACCCACCCTTACCGTTTTGGTAAATCTAATATCTATATAGTCTGCAGACTGACACCTTTGTCCACAGAGATCGCTATTCAAGATACTCAAGAAATTGAAGATGCTCAGTGGATGAACCCAGAGGTATTTTTGAATGATCCCAACAATAGTGTGTTTAATAAATACTTGGTCAAGTCTTTACTGGGTAAGAAAGGTTTGCTAAAAAGCGAGCTAGATCTAAGCCAATTTTCTAATCTAAAGCATGAAGTGTTGTTAGCTAAGTCGTGACGATCCTTGCTTAATATTATGACCACTAGTGTGGTTGAGCTTGATAACCCCAGTTCAATATGGACCTATATATGAAAATGAAACTTTGGCACTGCCACGGCGCTCGCTCTCTGCGTCCTTTATGGGCGCTGGAAGAAATGCAATTAGCCTATGAAGTGGAGATGCTGCCATTTCCGCCGCGGGTTTTCAAAAAGGAATTCTTAGGCATAAACCCCCTGGGAACCGTGCCCTTTTTTAAAGACGGTAACACCACTATGACTGAGTCCACCGGTATTTGCCATTATCTACTTGAAAAATTCAATCAATATGATTTTGGCCTCAAGCCAACCCATGGAGAATACGGCGACTATCTGAATTGGCTGTATCATAGTGATGCCACGCTAACCTTTCCACAAACCATAGTGCTGCGCTATAGCCAGTTAGAACAAGGGGAGCGTCGTCTACCTCAGGCGGTAGAAGATTATAGTGCCTGGTTTATTGCTCGTTTACGCCGTCTCGATGGGCACATTGGATCTCGCCAATACCTATGCGATGGCCGTTTCACCATAGCGGATATCGCAGTGGGATATGCTTTGCATCTTGGGCAAAGCTTGGGTTTAGATGAAAAGTATAGCCCACAAGTGAAAGACTATTTGGCAAGGCTGCAGGCTCGTCCAGCCTTTATCAAAGCAGAAGCCATAGGCGCTCAGCACAGCGCATTATAATAGGAGTGAATAGGGCGGTTTACCCCTGAGTTCATTACCTTCTTTGAGCCGCCCGACACTGTTCACTAAGCTCAAGGTCATCTTCTACTCGAAAATCCCACACAAGGCTTGGTGAAAGGCCACCTGAGCGCTCGGCTGCTATTAGGGCAGTCGCGATATCTTGCCTATCATTTATAGCTTGTGCTGTTATCTACCTCACGAGTTGAGGCCATTAACAGCGGCTCCTTTGCAGGGATAGCAATATTGTTCCCATCCCTCAACATCTATAAACCATGACCGCCTACTACCCAAACCATGCTAGAAATAAGTGTAATAAACCACAAAGGAACTATTTATATGAGTGACAGGGGGGGGATATAAGTCTAAGTGGTTAAGAGGGGATAGAATTTATGACTATTTATGACTATTTATGCAGTGGTGATTTTTGTCAAAAATTGGCGGCAAAACACAATAAATCGTGGTTTGTATCTACCTCAATTAAATGGGTGTTGTAAGTAGTTGATTTAAATGCATATTTTGCTGGCATTATATTTGCTATACTGCAATTAAATATACAATTCACAATAACGTATTTAGGAGTATCTAATGGACGAAAAAACAAAAGCAACCTTAACTAATCTAGACACTTGGAAACGTGGTTTATTCATGGTGGTTTTTGTCATCACTTCGGGTGTGGCAAAATTTATCGTAATCTTGTTAGCCATTTTTCAATTTATCACCGTTCTTTTTAAAGGACAGGCGAATCAAGGACTGCTGCCTTTTGGTCAAAATTTGAGTACCTATCTGTATCAAATTAGCCTGTTTTTAACCTTTAAAAGTCAGCGCATGCCTTTTCCTTTTAGTGCCTTTCCAGATGGCACACCGGCAACTGAGCTAAATGAGGATAATAACGAAGATATGCCCACTGCTGAGACTAAAACCAATACCGATGAAGAGATGGTTGAGCCAGAAAGTGCAGATATCAAAACTGATGTTGGCGAGGCTGAAGTAGACAAGGCGAAAGATACAAAAAATGAGCCCAGCAAAGAGTAAATTACAATAGGAACAAGGCATTGAAAATTCAATTTCTTCAATGCCTTACTTCAATCATTAGATGGCCGTGTTGTTATATATGGAAATCCCAAATTATTCAGCCTGACTACGAAATGAAAATGAACAAAGAAAGCGGCCTTATAAAAAACAACTTGCCTCGATGACGTAACCGTTTGAGGCCTACAACGCAACCACGGAAAACCACGGGTCAGGTCTTTTATTGATGAAAAATACCTAACGAATTAACAGGACACCCATTAGTAACGCTTAGGCAGCGTGGTCATCACTGCTGTCATTAAATGTATTGACTCAACTGTCCGCCATTGTGGCAAACAAGAGCGTTTAAACCAGTTTTATCGGGCCACCGCTACTGGAGTTATGGCACACACTTCTCACTCAAACCTCAGTTAGTGATCTGACGATGTACTTCGTTTAGCAAAGGGAGAAAATGAGCGAACAGCGTTCGGGGGCGAGTTTCTCAATCATTTAAACACCAACTTGCGCGCTGAAAGCAGATATCTAACGCCAAAAAAAGCGGCGAAAATTCAGCACTGCCTTAGATAAGTCTGTTTGAGTAATAGACGAAATATAACCGTCTTTCACTCCCTCAAAGATATAAAAGAGAGGTCAATATGAGGCAAGACGTATTTTTATTTTATAAAAAATGACGTCTTATTTTACCTACACTCTGATTGGTTTACAGGGCCAGTTCACTCATTATTTCTATAAAAATAAAGGTAATAAAATTGAATGGTGGGGTGCTTAAGGCACGCCCACTATAAATTGATAGAACTTTTACTACTTCTACAACTTGGGCGAAAAATCTGTTGTTTGCATAAATACCACATCAATACTGTCTACTAAGGCCCCCTTTGTTCTTGATGCTTGGTATGCCTTTACCCATGTTGGATCAGCAATAAATGTTTGCCATTTTTGTTTGGCGTCTTGTTCACTGTCGTGCTCCAAAATATAGATTAAGGTGTTGCTCGATTCGGGTGCTGTCGTTGGGATCCAGTAGGCCACTACTTTCATATTAAGGCGTTCAAAAATACTATGAGTATGCTCGCGAAATCGAGTTTGTAATTCAGGCAGTTTGCCTTCGATAGTATGATAAGTACGCAGTTCATAGACCTTCTGTTGGCCATGTGCTTGGGCACTAGTGGCCATAATCAGTGTGGACAATAGAAACAACTTTACTAAAACGATAAACCGATATTTTTTCAACATTAAATGGTTAACCTTTTGTTTTTTTGATCGTCATTTTATAGGCCTACCATGGATGAAGGTGCGACAGATTACAAGTGTTAGCGAATTAACAGAACAGTCAGTAGCGTGTTTTTGCAATAGTCTAGATGTTTGCCGAAGTCCTTCTTTGGTGGCTCTGCTGGGTCGAACAATGATAAAATAGCTGCAATTTCCCTAGGTGATCCTTTATGCAACTTCTAAAAACAGCCTTTCACCCTGATGTGTCTGCTACTGATATTTCTCCCTCTAGCGAACTAAGATTGATTGAGCGTCATGCTGCGCGGGCTATTGTTATAAAAGGCGAAGAAATTTTACTGCTATACACCGAACGTTATCATGACTACAGCCTGCCTGGTGGTGGCATTGATGAGGGTGAGGATGAAGTGGCGGGCTTAATTCGTGAACTAAAAGAAGAAACAGGGGCTCGGGGCGTACGCGACGTAAAAACCTTTGCACGTTACGATGAATATCGTCCTTGGTATAAAGCTGATGCAGATATTATCCATATGATTTCGTATTGTTATCTGTGTGAAATTGATGATGAGCTGGGCGACACCGCCTTTGAGTCACATGAAGTAAATAATGGTATGCAGCCGCTGTGGGTGAATATTCATGAGGCTATTGCACATAATGAAAACGTGATCGCAACGAGTGATAAGAAAGGTCTTTCGATTGAACGGGAAACCTATTTGTTAAAACAGATTGTCGAAAAGTTAATTGGAATAAGTGGATTAACAGATTAATCATTATAAATAGGTTTGTTTAAGGGTTCAGACGTCAACGGGGTCAGGTCTTTGATTTATGATCTTCGGGGTAATAGTCGCTGATTTAAATAAAAACCAATGACCAATTGAACTCACAGCACTTAGGCGACCATGAATCATTAAACCATCCATACTTAATCTAGATACATCGTTCTTATTAGACTGATGTTTAAATCATTTCAATTGCTACGCAGCATGGCTTTTTGATCAGGCTATTATGAATAGTCTGTCTGAAGGCCGATTAAAGGTGGTGCACCAATTAGATTAAAATTCATGACCATTACTTACTGTGTGACAAATTCGCATGGAGTCTGTTATCTAACGTATCGCTATAAGAATGCTATAAATTGATGGTTTATTGATTTATGGTTAGTGTGTACTATCGACTGGATGTCTTGTAGGAAATGGTGGCCCCTCCCTGACTCGAACAGGGGACCTGACGATTATGAGTCGTATGCTCTAACCAACTGAGCTAAGGGGCCACTTTGTATTTCTTCACTGCTATCATTTTAAGCTATTACAACTTTAAAACGACGCGCAGTATAAGCAGTTTTTAATAGCTTGTCATCTGTATTAGGGCTTATAGCCAACAAGTTTTCGAAAATTAGCCAATACTTGTTGATTTATTGTACGTTTGCGGGCGTTTACTCGGGCTCTGGAGCTAATGTTGATCTTCGCCCTAGGGTAGTACCGTGCAAACAATACTAAGCACACCAACCATAGAGCCCACCCCAAACTGCCTCCTGAACTGCTTGGGGTGGCGACTACTGGTGGTGCAACAGTAGGCGGAGTAGCAGCTGCAATGACGGTTATTACTATATTATCTTGGCTGTAAACACCAAAATCGTCTATTACTGTGAAGGAGAACTCTAAGATAGCGGCTTCATCTGGCGCGATAAATTGGCTCTGAGGGCTGCTGGGGTTATTAATGGTCACGGTGGGGCCAGATACTTGTTGCCACAGGTAGCTCACATCTTGTGCCTCAGGATCGGTGCCTATGCCGATCAATTGTGTGGTTTGCCTAGTATTAACTTGCAGATCATCACCTGCGGTTGCAATAGGGGCTAGGTTTGACTCGTCGTCTCTAATAGTAATGCTAAGGCTGGCATTGTTGCTGACCAAACTGGGATCATCGGCGCTCAGTATTATTGATAATTGTTCTTGTGATTCAGTGAGTTGATCATTCACCACAGTCAACATGAGTATTTTATCTGCGCTGTCTCCATCTAGCCAGGTTAGGATGCCGTCTTCTAGTAGCAGATCCACCCCTGCCTCAGCGGTATTCGACTGTAGTCGGTAATTCACTGTGATATTCTGCTGACTCCCTGACATGCGAGACACTGGGATCCTGACTGGGTTGTCGATCTCTTTAAGGGTAATGTCCGGGTCGACAAAACCTACAACGCCGCGCTGTGCAACACCATCTATTGTGATAGTAGTAATATTGGGGGTTTTAAGTGTTGCACCATTCTTGGGGTCGAACAAGCGCACAAAAAACACCTCATCTGTTTCTACTTGGGTATCTGCTAGGGTATCGATGAGAATAAACTGGCTAGTAGTCTCTGCCCCTACCCAGTTTAATTCGCCGCTTTGTAACACTAAGTCAGACTTGCCTGCTGAACCAAACAATACTTGGTAGCTAACTTGTGCATTATTGTTACCGGTTTTTTGCACTTCTATACTCGCCACATCACCTTCTGTTAATTGTTGGCTAGCACGGCTAAAAGCCACAGAACCACTGACGGTGTCTAGGGTGTTGTCTTGCAAAATATACAAACCACTGTTGATGTCGCTGACTAAGATGATGCCGCTAGGTAAAAAGGGGTAGACCCCCCATGCTCCGTTAAAATTTGCTCCATCGTTACCGGGGAAAGTATCAAAATATCCCACTTCAATTGGCTTACTAGGGTCGGTAATATCTAATACAGTCATGCCCCTTGTATAGTTGGACATGTAATATCTGTTGCCTCTGACAAAGCCATTGTGATCGATAGCGCGGGTAGGACCTGTCCAGGTACCCACTAAAGTAGGCACAGTTAAGCTGCTAATATCAAATATATTGAGGGTGGTATTTAAGCCCTGTCTTTGTTCGTCTAATTCGTCCTGCACTATGACAAATTGTTTGTCTTCACTCCACCAACCTGAATGTGTGTATTCGGCATTAGGATAACTAGTGGCACTGAGTTCTACGGTTTCATTTTGATCCGTATGGTCCCATAACCTTAGATCATTTTCGTTAAAGTCGAGTATCAGCAGACAGCCGTTTTCATCGGCATTGACGCAGTCTGTTTGCGCCCTAGCATCGGTTATTACTAATGATGAGGCATCGTGGCTATAGTCATTGGCTCGGGTTGTCAAACTGGGTGAAAAGGTCGCCCCTAATACTTCTGGGTCGGCCAAGGAGTAGGTTCTTAAAGCGCCACCAAAATTATTGGCCCCCAGAATATGTACCAAGGGCTCAGTGCCGGGTAAAGAGATATTGAGTCCATAGTCTAGGTTGCTGATATATATATTATGGGCGCTTCTGTCAGTCGTTTGCCGTTGTACCAAAGTAATATCATTTGGCAGGTTATTTAAATCAATAATGCTCAAACCTTCGTTGGCCTCAGTAGTTGAGTAGGCATAAGCTCGCCATCTACCTATATTTGTGTCGTAAAATTGATAGGCCTTGATATCTCTCCAACTCGAAGGTGCGCCTGGCACACTGCCCACTATTGTGGGCTTTTCTGGATCACTGACATCGACTACCGCTATACCGCTGGTCATGCCAATTAACGCATACTCTTTTTGGGTGTTCAGATCCGTATGGCCCCAGATATCATTGGTAGAGCCCAGTGAATTAGGAAAATCGGCTAATGGCATATGGGCCAATAAGGATACATTGTTACAAGCAAAGCCTGCGGCGCTGCCCTCGATGCAGGCACTCGCTGACTGACCTTTTTCCATTAACTCAAAGGCTGAAAGCTTAATGTTTAGAGGTTTTTGTAGCGCTTTTGCATCCACAATAACCTTAAATCCTTGATTGCTTAAAGTGCCTGCTAGCTCTGGTGGTACACCCATTAGTGTGGTGGTGAAACTATCTGGATTCTGAATGTTATAGTTGTCGATTTGGCTGTAGCCACCTGTTACTGGCACCAAATAGCCGAGCAGATCAAACACCTGCGATCTGGCGTCCAGCTGATATTGGCCTTGAGCTACCAACACCTTGTCACCTTTATTCGCTTGTTGCAGCGCATAACTGATGGTTTTGCAGGGACGAAACCGATTGTTACATAAGCCTTGATCTAGTCCATTGGTGGCCACAAACCGCGCTTTATCATGTTCTGCATGAGCAAGAACGTCTTGACTCATACCTGTGATAACCATCATTATAAAACAAATAATTCTACGCATCAGAGTCTCTACGTTTGTTATGATCTTTTCTACTTTATCCGTTACCGGTGTGATATCAAGGTATTCATCCATATTAACCTTAGCCACTAGTCTTAAAGTCGGGACAGGCCTGTTACTGTTGTTGCTGATGAGTGCATGCTCTAAATCTAAGGACAATCTTGCGGTACAATCAATAAAAATTGAGATATGGAGCCAAGGACAAGCTCTGTTATGCAATGAGTTTAGCCATCAACAACAAAGTTGGCGAATTAAGCAGCTGTCTTTCTTTCTTAGCAATATTCAGTTAGCCAGCGACAGTGACAACTTTAGCCCAGAGTTGCTGGTTAATCCTTGGCAGACCCAAACATTGGCTTTAATTCAGCCTGAATTACTCTCTTGCGATTTAGTGGAAACCTCGGCAGCTGAGGCTATGCAGTCTCATTCTATTTTGTCATTTTCAAGCCCGGTGAATCTGACTAAGGATACCCAGTTGTCTTTTGATCTTGGTGTGCCTTTTGCTCTGAATCATAAAAATCCTTTAGGGCAACCGTCACCGCTAAATGTGCCAAGCATGTTTTGGTCTTGGCGTTCCGGGCACAAGTTCTTCCGATTAGACAGCCAGACTAAGAGTCAAGATTGGGTGTTCCATTTAGGTAGCTTAGGTTGCACTGCTGCTTCTAG
Organism: Paraglaciecola sp.; assembly: GCA_034111785.1. Taxonomy (GTDB): domain Bacteria; phylum Pseudomonadota; class Gammaproteobacteria; order Enterobacterales; family Alteromonadaceae; genus Paraglaciecola. Next base: position 60,898 of record JAWUWP010000047.1, on the reverse strand, counting down.
TATGCGTTCTCCACAGCAAGAGTGTGTGCAACCTAATAGGCTTAATTTTCAATTGACTAAACAACAAGATGGCACAAAATTGATCCTATATTTGGACAGATTATTAAGTGGGTTGTCTTTGCAAGACGGGGATTCTTGTTTGTTCCAAACCCATCATAAAAGTTGCGATTTACTGCTCAGCAATTTGTCAAATAATAATGTGTTTGTATGGCACTAACCCCCCGCGCTTACTTGCATACTATTAAGGTCCGAAGCCTATTGTTGATAGCCAGCGCTTTGTTGTCTTGTCAACCTGGCCAGCCACCAGAATATAATTGGCAGTTGCCCACAGGGTTTCCCAAACCCCTAGTGCCCAAATCAAACCCGATGAGTGAAGCAAAAGTATTGTTGGGTAAACAACTATTCTTTGATAAGGATCTGTCTTTTAACCAGACCACCTCATGCGCTTCTTGTCATCAGCCTGCTTTTGCATTTGCAGAGCCAAAAATGACCCCCTCAGGAGCGACAGGTCAGGTCCTTAGGCGTAATAGCCAGGCTTTGGTCAACGTGGCATATAACAATAATTTGACTTGGGCACATTCGGGGTTAACAACATTAGAACAACAAATATTGATCCCGATGTTTTCTGAGGATCCCATTGAACTAGGCATTACCGGCCATGAAAAGGCGGTATTAAAACGCTTTGGGCAAGCAGACTATTTACTATTGTTCGACAATGCATTTTCTGGAGGGGCAGTATCATTCGAGCATATAGTGCAGTCATTGGCCAGTTATGTGCGCAGCTTAACCAGTTTCGGTTCAGCATTTGATCAATATGCCTATCATAATGTTGATGAGGCCCTGACGGACTCAGCAAAAAGAGGCATGGAGTTGTTTTTTTCGGAACGCTTTGAATGTTTTCATTGTCATGGAGGTTTTAATTTCACTCAATCAAGCCAGCATCAGCAGCAGCGACTTGATCTGCGTCCCTTTCACAATACGGGTCTGTATAATACTGATGACGCCGGTGCTTATCCCATTAGCGACAGGGGATTGCTCGAAGTGACATTGATAGAAAGCGATATGGGTAAATTTCGCGCACCTAGTCTACGTAATGTTGAGTTGACTGGGCCTTATATGCATGATGGCAGTATTGCTAACTTGGCGGATGTAATCGATTTTTACGGAGCAGGAGGCAGAGGACCGGGAACGAGCAATCCATTTAAAAGTCAATTTATTCAAGGCTTTGACTTACGTAAAGGCGATAAAGATGATCTTATCGCCTTTTTACACAGCCTAACAGACCCCCAGTTTTTGCAAGAACACGCCGTTAATTAGGGATGATTGCGCGATATACATAATGTAAAATGAGTGCAAGGATAAAATAAATTTGTTATCATTTATTTAGGTGCAGGATAAGTGTCTTTAGTATATATTTAGGGAGTTAGAAATGAACGAAAGGGCTTTTTTGGTGAGCGGTAGAAATACACTCATTCATAAGATTAGAAAATTAGATTTGTTGATTCTCAACGGTGATGAACAACCTCCTATTCTTGTGACTCATAAAGGTATTAAAGTTTACACAGGCACCATTCCTGATAATAAAAGAGACGCGAAACAACAAGATATGGAAATGCTCGACGTAACGAGTATCGATGTATTTGGTGAAGAAAAGACATTACTCTTTATACAAACCATTAATGGCAAAGAATATAAAATCGATTACAGTAAACATGGTTCGTCACTATTTATTAAAGTCCATCAAGAAAATGCCTTTTAAGTATTGAGATGTTTGATTAAAGAGCCCTGTGAGCAGGGCTTTTTTGTATCTGTGATCCTAATGTTTTACCCTCCTGCTGCAATACAAATTGTTGAGCTAAACAGCCCAACAGCAGCCTTGTGACAATTTAGTATCAGGGCGAATGTAACAAAAAAACGCTGAATACGCCGATATATAGATAAAATGGGTTGTTTCATCCTGCCATTTAGCTATTTGGTCTTTTAGTCTTGTTTCGCTGTGTTCTGTCTATTTTACCCCTACTTTGACCCTTTTTATCTTTACTCTAGTTATGAACTTGCAATTAAGCAGAACCAAACAACAGTAAATAACAAAAGGTGTCACATCATGAAAAACGTCATTCTTAGTACTATAGTAGCCGCAAGCATTCTTTTATCTGGCAGTATCCAAGCAAAATATATTGATCCTGTTACAGAGGATCACTTAGTCAAAATATGTAAAGCCATCAAAAGTGACAGTAAAATAGAATTACGCAGAGCAATAAAAGAAAGTGGTTTAGGCATACAGAACATTACCCAAGGTTTAGTCTGCAATGGGGCGGATCCTGTGACCTTTGCCATAGTTAATGATGCGCAGAAAAATGCCCGGTTTTTGGCCAGTCGCAGTGGCCTAAGTTATGAAGAGCTGGTAGCCAAATTATAAATCATCAATATAAAATTGGGCATGGAAGAGTGTCTCAGTCCGTCAGCGATAGCTGGCTGTAATGAGACACTCTCAATTTTTTTCTTGTAGCCTGAGAATACTCCGCAAGTCAAATATCTAAAACTGCAGGCCAACATGAGTGCCGTCCAGTAGAGTCTTAACTTATCTTGTTTGTTTGCCAATGTCTGTCAGCACCCTCATCAGTTCATCAGTTGAGAAATGAATTCCTCAATGGTGGCTACTGTTTGGTATTGACCCGACGCTATTGCCCTTTGTATTAACTTTGCTCTTTGGGTATTTGCAATCCAGTTTAGGGGTATTCATCCCACGAACTTGCGACTTCATCACATTTACCTGATAAATATCAGATTTACTACTACACTGCAAAAGTCGGAGTAGTGACCCGATGAATACATACCTTTCGTAAATATGTATTGTTTCCTGGATAGAAAAGGGCTGTTGCTACAAAGCGCAGCCTTTTTTTTGTCGGTGGTGACAATTTGTGTCCCTTATCGACTCATCCCGGATTACCCTATATTGATCTCAGATAGGTTCGTCTTCTTTGCCAACTATTATACATTAACCCTTTAACTACTTAGGGTAATCACAGTGCCACAACCACATTTGCTCAAATACCAGCACAGATCAGTGATTTTATGAGTCGTCAATTTACAGCCATAATAGTCGACGACGAATCTCTAGCACGGCAAGGTTTAAGCTTAAAGCTTGGATTAGATGCTAGGTTTAAGGTAGTAGAACTTTGTCGGTCTGGCGAAGAGGCACTCAAGGCTATTGAACAATATCAACCTGACGTGGCTTTTTTGGATATCGAAATGCCTGGCGTAACTGGATTGCAGTTAGCCGAGCAATTAGTGGTCAGTGATCGAGTTAGCCCAAAAATAGTGTTTGTGACCGCATTTAGTGACTTTGCGTTACGTGCATTTGAATTTGAGGCCTTCGATTATTTGCTAAAACCTATTTCAGATGAGCGGCTAGCGGCATGTTTGGAAAAACTGGTTATGTCATTTTCAACCAAGGATATTGTCTTACAACATCAAAAGCTGGATGAAATGTTAGGTAGAAAAACCGGTAATTCTATCGGTGCACTATTACACAACCTAGAAGTCTCAAATAGTGTGTCTATGCATGAATTACAACAAACGGTGTCCTTGAAATCCGGATCGGATTGGATCCGCGTTAAGCTGGACAATATTCTATGGATCGAAGCTGCAGGTGATTACATGTGTGTCTATACCCAAGATGGCACACATATCATTCGCCAGACACTTAAACAATTTGAGCAAGAACTAGATATGCAACGTTTCCCCAGAGTTAATCGCTCCGCAATCATCAATTTAAGCCATATGCTGAAGTTAGCAGCCAATGCAAATGGTGAATATGTGGTGCATTTAACTTCAGATATTAAGGTTAAAGTAGGTCGTAAGTATAGATTTAACCTAGATAAAATTACTGGCGGTGGTATCTAAGCAAGAACCGATTAGATAAGTGATCTGTGCTTGCTGATAGCTCCACCAGCATTATTATGACATTAAAATCCTGTCTAGTGCGGCGCGCGTTATATGGGCTGTGTTATGCTAGTCTTTTGATGACGATTTAGGCCTTGAATTTTGCTCTGTTCACCTCAATATCTTGGCGATATTTAATACAATCTTGATAATGCTTTGGTAAGGAACGATATTGACGATTAAGCTCGGTATAGTGATGGACCCCATCCAGTCTATTAATATTAAAAAAGACACTAGTTTTGCTATGCTGTTGGATGCACAACACCGTGGTTATCAATTGTTTTATATGGAAATGGCGGATCTGTATTTGCAAAATGGCAAACCTATGGCTCGTATGTCAAGGTTGTCTGTGCGAGAAGATAGCACTGATTGGTTTTTGTTAGAGCCACAACCAGACCAAAGCTTATCTGAGCTTGATGTGATATTGATGCGTAAAGATCCGCCAGTGGACAATGAGTTTATCTATGCGACTCACATGTTTGAGTTAGCTGAGCAAACCGGCACTTTAGTGGTCAATAAGTCGCAAAGTTTAAGAGATTTTAACGAAAAGCTTTTTACCTCCTGGTTCCCACAACTGATACCCGATACGCTAGTAACACGAAATAGCCAATTGATCAGAGAGTTTCATCAACAACATAAAGATATCATTTGTAAACCTTTAGACGGTATGGGTGGCACGTCGATATTTAGGGTGAAGGAAGATGGTAATAACTTGGGGGTTATTATTGAAACTTTGACCGAGTTGGGTAGCCGTTATGCCATGTTTCAGCGTTATCTTCCTGAAATTAAAGAGGGCGATAAACGTATATTAATTATAGACGGACAAGTGGTGCCTTACGGTTTAGCTAGACTGCCCACTAAAGGTGAAAATCGGGGTAATTTAGCTGCAGGGGGGACAGGAAGACCGCAACCATTGTCTGAGTCCGACTTGAAAATTGCCCAGACTATTGCGCCATTGTTAGTTGAAAAAGGCTTGATATTTGTTGGCCTAGATGTGATTGGCGATAGGATCACTGAGATCAACGTCACCAGCCCAACTTGTGTCCGTGAAATTGAAGCGGCTTATGATGTGAATATCACAGGTATGTTATTTGATGCTATTGAGAAGCGTCTTGGCCTAGATAAAAGTAAGCGACAGTTATGATGCAAAGCCTACAAAATTATTTGCTGATCGCCACTCCTTCTATGCAACATTCTTATTTTGCCAGAACCGTGACTTATTTATGCGAGCATAATGAGCATGGTGCTATGGGGTTAGTGATTAATCAGCCAGTGGGCATGAGTCTTAAAGAATTGGTTGAACAGACAGACGAAGAGGCAGTAGTGACTGCAGATAAGGCCGATAATATTGTTTTAGCCGGGGGACCGGTAAGTCAAGATCGTGGCTTTATTTTGCATACTAGCCAAGAGGGCTGGACTTCTAGTTTAGCCATGACCTCAGAGATCATGGTGACCACTTCAAAAGATATATTATCAAGTTTAGGTAATCAGGCTGCGCCGGACAAAGCCTTGGTAATATTGGGCTATGCAGGCTGGTCGGCAGGTCAGTTAGAAGAAGAAATTCAAACCAATTCTTGGTTAATGATTGAAGCGGATAGTGAATTATTGTTTGATGTGCCCATTCACAAGAAATGGGAAGCCGCGGTCCAGCGCTTAGGTGTGGATGTATGGCAGTTGGGTCCTGACGTGGGGCACGCTTAAATGTTCAACAATGGAATACTCTATGACTAAGCCGACCCATCGCACCGTATTAGCTTTTGATTTTGGTACCAAAAGCATAGGGGTTGCAGTAGGGCAGGAGATCACAGGCACAGCCTCGCCTTTGAATGCTTTAAAGGCCACTGATGGCATTCCAGATTGGGATGTTGTGGCCAAACTCTTTGCTGAGTGGGCACCACAATTGGCGGTTGTGGGTTTGCCGCTGAACATGGATGGCAGCAGCCAACAAGTGACATTTTCAGCCAAAAAATTTGCCAATCGACTGCAGGCTAAATATCAATTACCGGTAGAAACCTGCGATGAACGATTAACCACAGTAGACGCTAAAGCTCGCTTGTTTGAGTTGGGCGGTTATAAAAAACTCGATAAACAAAAAGTAGACAGTGTGTCAGCCTGTTTGATATTTGAGAGTTGGATAGAAAGCCAATACTAGTAGCAAAACCTTAACGGTTAGTGATTACTTTTTTTCAGCTTCGATTTGTTCAATCTTCTTCCATAATTCTTCTGCTTCAGCCGTTAGCATTGAATAGGTACGAATATCTCCTTTTCGCTGGGCCAACATAGCGTCAGTAGATTTTTGGTCATAAATTTTTCTTAATTTTTTAGCGGGATCAGCCTTGAGAAAATTAAACATATATAGCTCTTAAAATTATGGTTCGTTGCCTATCATTACTATCAAATCACTTGATCCGATCAGTTTTCATTATTCGCACCTAGGCCAAGCTAAACATTGTGCTGACCATAATGCCGACTCTCCCTCTACTAGCCGGCTTTCACAACACAGTGTGCCTGAATAAAGTAAATAAAATAGCTCTATGCTAACCCTTGATAAGCCCTTTGGATATAAAGTGCATAGATCCTATTGCCATTAGCGAAAATACTAAAGACCACCTACAATAGTTATTAAGTGCTTAAAAATTAACCTGTTTTAATATAGTGCATCCGCTCTAACATAGTTATTTATCAGCAGATTAATGGTTGCTACTCCATCATTGTATTACCGTGATAGTGGGGGGCCATTAGCACAGTGCAGGTTCGACTAAGGAAAGTCATAAGGGTTAGCAATGGGCATTGCCATAGCGTTGATCTTGATTGTAATAGGATCGCTTGTATTTCACTTCTACTCACCTTGGGTAGCGACACCTTTGGCCTCTAATTGGGGTGCCATTGATGACACTATTACCCTGACTTTCGTTATCACGGGTTTGGTGTTTATCATCATCAATCTTTTTATTGCCTTGGCTGTCTATCGTTATGCTTATCATCCCCAGCGAAAAGCCAAATATGAGCCAGAAAACACTAAGTTAGAGATCGGCTTGATCCTACTCACCAGCATAGGCATTGTGGCTATGTTGGCACCTGGCTTGATGGTTTATAAACAATTTGTTTCGGTGCCCAAAGATGCGCTGACTATTGAGGTATTTGGGCAGCAATGGAGCTGGAGCTTTCGTCTCCCAGGTAAGGACAAGACACTAGGACTGAGCGCAGTCCAGCACATTAGTATTGATAATCCATTTGGTCTAGATCCTCTAGATCCTGCTGCTCAGGATGATGTACTGATCCACAATAACCGCTTGTTGTTGCCTCTAAATCAGTCGGTCAAAATACTGATGCGTTCTAAAGATGTGTTACACGATTTTTATGTACCGCAATTTAGAGTCAAGATGGACATGGTGCCAGGTACGGTATCTTTTATATGGTTAACGCCCACTTTACTGGGTGAATTTGAAATTTTATGTGCTGAATATTGTGGTTTGGGACATTTTAATATGCGCGGACACGTTGAGGTGGTGCCGCCCAGCGAATTTGCAAGCTGGTGGTTGTCTAAAGATACCTTTGCCGCTTCGCTATTGGATGTCAGTGGTGAAACTCTCAGCGCCACCGCAAAGCGGGGGCAAGACTTAGCTCAAGTTAAAGGTTGCTTGGGCTGTCATAATTTTTCGAATAGCGCTATTGGACCCAGCTGGCTCGGGTTATTCGGTAAGACACAGATCCTCACCGATGGCCGGTCAATACTAGTGGACGAGGCTTATCTTAAAGAGTCAATACTTGTGCCCAATGCCAAGCTGGTAAAAGGTTTTGCCGCTATTATGCCTGCCACGTCACTCAATGATTTAGACGTCAAGGCATTGATTGCCTACATAAAAGAAAAAGGCCGCATCCCCTTGGACAATAACAAACTTGGATTAAAACTTTCTGGTCAAGACTTAGCTATTTCTAACGGTTGCACCGCTTGTCACAGTGACAATGGCGACGAGATGCTCGGGCCAACCTGGCAGGGTCTATATGGCTCCACTAGATTGTTGAGTGATGGGCAAACAGTGCTGGCCGATGACGAGTATTTAATGGGATCCATATTGCAGCCCAACGCTAATATTGTTGCAGGCTTTGCTGCTGTTATGCCTCCTCCTAGGCTAAACCAAGAAGAGGCCTTAGCTATTATTGATTTTATTAAAACCCTTTAATATGTAGATACCCTAATTTAAGCATAATGTGGAGCCACAGATGGAAGATCAGCCAGAACATGATTTTGCTCAACCTAGTCACTTTTTTACTCGTTACATTTGGAGTCGAGATCATAAAGTGATTGCTATTCAATATTCAGTTATTGCGATTTTAGTGGGCCTGGTGGCGCTGGTTTTATCAGCTTTGATGCGTTTACAACTTGGCTGGCCCGGCTACTTCGATTTTATTGATCCTGCGGCTTATTATCAGTTCGTCACTATGCACGGTATGATCATGGTGATCTATCTACTGACGGCTATATTTCTTGGTGGATTTGGTAATTACCTGATCCCACTCATGGTTGGGGCCAGAGATATGGTTTTTCCCTTTGTTAACATGCTCAGTGTATGGTTCTACTTGCTAGCGGTTATTGTACTCATGATGAGTTTCTTTGTGCCTGGGGGGCCTACAGGTGCAGGTTGGACACTCTATCCGCCACAAGCGATCTTGCCGGGCACTCCTGGCTCTGACTGGGGGATCATCTGTATGTTGGTGTCTCTCGCCATTTTTATCATAGCAGCCACTATGGGCGGCCTAAACTACGTCACTACCATATTACAAGCCAGAACGAAGGGCATGACCTTAATGCGTATGCCTTTAACCGTTTGGGGCATTTTTATGGCGACTATTTTAGCGTTGTTGGCTTTTCCCGCTCTTTTTGTCAGTGCGGTGATGATGTTGTTCGATAAGACTTTAGGTACCAGCTTTTTTATGCCGGCCATTATATCCATGGGTCAACAGCTGGACCATACCGGGGGGAGTCCTATCCTGTTTCAACATTTATTTTGGTTCTTTGGCCATCCTGAAGTTTACATAGTCGCGTTACCTGCCTTTGGCATAGTTTCTGATTTAATTAGCGTTCATGCCCGTAAAAATATTTTTGGTTATCGGATGATGGTGTGGGCCATCATTATTATTGGTGTATTGAGCTTTGTGGTGTGGGCCCATCATATGTATATCAGTGGTATGAACCCGTTATTTGGCTACTTTTTTGCGGTGACCACTTTGGTGATAGCTGTGCCTACCGCAATCAAAGTGTACAACTGGGTATTAACACTATGGCATGGCAATATTCGTTTAAATGTACCTATGCTATTTGCCATAGGTTTTGTCTCTACTTTTACCATAGGGGGGTTAACTGGACTTTTTTTGGGCAATGTAGTGGTTGATTTACCTTTGTCAGATACTTATTTTGTGGTGGCGCACTTTCATATGGTGATGGGGGTGTCGCCGATCTTAGTGGTATTTGGCGGTATCTATCATTGGTTCCCCAAGATGTCTGGGCGTATGTTAGATCCCACACTAGGCAAATTGCATTTTTGGGGTACCTTTCTGGGCACCTATGCAATCTATTTCCCCATGCACTATTTAGGAATATTAGGTGTGCCTAGGCGATACTTTGCTTATGACAACTACGATTTTATTCCGGCATCGGCCCATGATCTCAATGCAGTGATCTCTGTTATGGCGATCTTTGTGGCTCTGGTGCAACTCATTTTCTTATTCAATCTAGTGTGGAGCTTGTTTAAAGGTGAAGAAGCGGGGCCTAATCCGTGGCAGGCCACCTCTTTAGAGTGGCAAACACAAACCACGCCACCAGGTCATGGAAATTGGGGGAAAAATCTACCTGTCTGTCATCGTTGGGCATATGACTTTAGTGTACCTGGCTATGAGCAAGATTTTTTGCCACAAACCTATTTTGAGCAAAACCAGCAGGCGGGATCATGAATATTATAGCGGCATTAATGGAAAAACCTTGGCAGCCAACACGCTACCCTGTGTCACAAAGTTGCGGCCGTCAGCATACCAGATTGGTGGCCCTTAAATGGCTGATTTCGGTGATCTCCGTGTTGTTCTTTTTATTTATAGTCGCCTTTTTAATGCGCTCACAGTACCCAGATTGGCAGCCACTAGCCGAGCAATCCCATCAAGCTTTATTTGATAAAAGCAACTTATGGTTAAATACCATCTATTTGGTGATCGCCAGTTTTTTTATAGAGATAGCCAGAGTAAGCACTCCCCATAAAAAAACAGTGCTGGTGGCTCTGGCATTGGCTGGCGGATTTTCTTGTGCTTTTGTGGCGGGACAAATTCTGTTCTGGTTGCAACTTTATGGACAGGGATTTGTGGTTAACTCTCACGCCGCTATGAGTTTCTTTTATTTATTCACCGGCTTGCATGCCCTGCACATTGCACTGGGGTTGCTGGCTTGGCTGCGAATTGTTGCGGCGGCATTAGGAGATAGGCAAAAACTGGCGGTTTACATCGAATTGTGTGCCCTGTATTGGCATTTCTTATTGGGGTTGTGGGGGCTATTATTTATGTTACTGGTGAGCAAACCAGCAACCTATAACGCTATTGTCGAATTTTGTGGGCTGGGGGCTCTCTAGCCCTCTATATCACAAAGTCATCTAAAAAAATTTTGTTATGGACTGATTAATATCAGTAAAAGGGAGAGGTCAGGTGCGATCAGAGCAAGGGGATACTGAAGTCGGATTGAAAGGCTTGGTTAAAGACTGGTCTGGGGATAAAGAAGCCTTTGATGTGCCTTGGGGCAAAGCCATGATGTGGATATTCTTACTCAGTGATACTTTTGTTTTTAGCTGTTTTTTAATTGGTTATATGGTGGTACGAATGTCGGCAGTGGATGCTTGGCCGCTCCCCAGTGAAGTCTTTGCCTTAGAGATTGGCGGGCAGCCCATCCCTCTAGTATTGATCGCCATCATGACTTTTATCTTGATCACTAGCAGCGGCACTATGGCGATGGCGGTCAACTATGGCTATCGCAAAGATAAGAAGAAGGCGGCTAGTTTGATGTTGTTAACTGCCGCATTAGGACTATGCTTTGTAGGTATGCAGGCCTTTGAGTGGAGTAAATTAATCGCTGAAGGGGTAAGACCATGGAGTAATCCATTTGGTGCAGCGCAGTTTGGTGCCGTATTTTTTATGATAACTGGCTTTCATGGTTTACATGTGTCAATCGGCGTTATCTATTTAAGCCTAGTGGCCATTAAGATCCTTAAAGGCCATTACGCGGCGCAGGGCAATTATGAAATTGTCGAAATAACAGGCCTATACTGGCATTTTGTTGACTTGGTCTGGGTGTTTATTTTTGCACTTTTCTATTTGTGGTAACAAAATCAATTTTTACCATTGGAGACAGTTATGGCTGCAGATATCAATAAACATGCTCATCAAGAGCATCCATTAGCTTTGTACTTAAAAGTATGGTGCTTGCTGTTCATACTAAGTAGCTTATCTTACCTAGTGGATTACATGCACTTACAAGGCTTATTAAGGTGGACCTTAATATTAGGCTTTATGTTTTTAAAAGTGGCCTTAATTATTAGTGTATTTATGCACATGATGTGGGAAAGAATGGCCTTAATTTGTGCCATTTTGATCCCTCCTCTGAGCCTAAGCTTTTTTATTGGCATTATGCTTTTAGAGTCGAACTATACGCTCTTAAGCCGATTAACGTTTTTCAGTCAACCTTGATCTTATTGTGCCGATAAAGGGATGCAATAGGCTATGTCGCGGTTGACTATTTAGGGTAAGGTTTTCATGATTTTTTTAAATTTTTCTTGTCCCTGCACCACCCAATTGGGTGTCGCTTCCCCGGTGCCCGCAAGTTTTAGATCCGGATGTTGACTGACGATCTGTAGCAGAATAGCCTCTTGGTCTGGGGGCAGATCAACAAAAAACACATGCTGACCTTGTTGCAGTAAGGCTTGAAAACGTTTGAATTGATAATTAGGAATTTGAATGCCAATTAAGCCACCTTCCCAGGTACAAAAACCTAATATTACTACGGCTAAAAAACCGAAGGGGATCCAACCCGCAGCAGAGGTATGCCAGTCCATTAAATAGGCGATCACTAAAATGATGGTTGCAAGAATACCCCCTACCAGTGCGCCTAATTCTGTGGAATGCACCACGTCTTGCTTGAGCACTGTTTCAATTGCATGTAAGTGGTGTTTCTCGACCTCTGCGTCGTTCTCACTTAATACATGAATTTGCGCTGTTGTGACGCCTTGTGCTTTTAACTCTTGTTCAACCTTCTCGAGATCATCCAAATCATTGCTGATGTAATAATGCCTTACCATAGCCAATGTGCTCCCAAAACTAATTTAGCGGCTTGCGTGTTAATCTTTAAAGTATAGCAGTCTTGATCCATTCCGCAGTGCCTAGGGATGGATTACATAGTTGGGCGACTAAAGAGCGGGATGATCCACTGATCCTTGATAAGAACGATTAACAAGCATGGCGGTATAAGGCGCCAGCAGAATGAACCAGTCGGCAGCAGGAGAACCGACTGGTTTAGCACTGCAGGTAAAACAATCCATATGGGATATGCGATATGCGATATGCGATATCCGATATGCGATATCCGATAGTTTGTTAAGGTAGCGCTTTCATGGCGCTATTAAACTTCTCTTGGCCTTTGACAATCCAAGCTGGCGTAGCTTCGCCAGTACCCGCAAATTTTAGGCCCGGGTGGTTAGCTGCAATTTCATTTAGCGCCGCATATTGACTGGGATCAACATCAACAAAAAACACATGTTTACCTTGTTTCAACAGAGCTTGGAAACGCTTAAATTGATAGTTCGGTATTTGAATGCCCACCAGTCCGCCTTCCCAAGTGCAAAAGCCTAAAATAGCCAGAGACAGAAAGACAAAGGGCAGCCAACCTGCAGCACTAGTATGCCATTGCATAAGATAGGCAGTAGCCAGTATTGCACCGGCTGCAAGAATACCTATCACAGCACCCATTTGAGTAGAATGCACCACATCTTGTTTGAGTACGGCTTCGATAGCATGTAGGTGGTGTTTTTCTACCTCTGCATCATCTTCGCTCAATACGTGGATCTGAGGAATGCTTAGGCCTTTTTGCTCGAGCTCACTTTCTACCGCTTTTAGATCATTGAGGTCATCACTAATATAATAATGTCTTTGCATGTTCGTTACTCCTAGTGCATTAAATCAATGCCTATTGATTAAAACCCAACCAGGTCAAAAAGTATACTAATGTTAGCGGATTGTTAAATATAATTTGATTAGGTTGCTTTTGACTGGCAGTTCACAGGGGTGAGGTAACCTCTATAATGGGACAGGGTAGTGCAAACTTAAAGTATCGATGACATCTTAAAAGCTATACTTTACGCTTAGGGTGATCAGTTTATCTGCATCGTTTCTATTAGTCTCATCTGACTGCCTATCAGAATAGATTAGCCCTAATTCCATTTCTAAACGTCTGCTCATTTGCCTGACCAAGGATAACTGCACAGAGATAACTTCATCGCTCTGTGTATTTTGTGTAAAACGACCATTATTGATATTTGAGTTTAAAGTGAGGCGATGTTTTCGATTCAATTGATAAGCTAGGTTAATATTGGTACTTCGGGTGACATCTTGATTTTCTGATTCCAGAAATTCGCTGGTAGTATAGGCAAAAGAGACGGAGGCTGATAATCGTTTGCCTTGGTAGCCAAGGCTCATTTGGCCAATCTTTTGTAAGTAAAACTCTTCGGTAATATCAGCGGAGGTCTGGGATGTATTAATGAATCCCTCTCCGGGTTGCAATTCATATTGCAGGCTACTGGGCTGAAAACAGTTAGTTAGCTCAGATGCGCCGAAGGGGCATACAAAAAGCCCAAGTGACTCAGTCCCTAAGCCTAGGCTAGAGATTGACACCACTTCTTCGGTATAAGAGAAAGACGTACGTAACTTTTTAGGATTAAAGGTTAAATTTAGATCTATGGCGTCCCCAAAAAAGCGCTTGCTGTATTTTGCATTAAGGGCCGTTCTGCCACTAAAGGCCCAGTCCAACTTAACGCCTAAATAATTAGTGGTACTTTGGCCTTCATCTAACTGATTGTAGGTCAATGCAATGGTTCTATCCGTGCTGCTATACCATTGTAAGCCGGCACCATAACTCTTGGTATCTATGCCTTCATTAAAGGAGCTACCAATCACACCAGAAAAATCATATTCTTCCACGTTTGCACTTACTACAGCTCGAATACTGCTGATTATTTTAGTGCTAACAAAAACCGATGCTAGAGTGGAGGTCAGCTCGTCGAGCTGCGCTCTGTCGGTTTTCAAATGTTGATAATCAAGTTCCCAAGAGGAGTTGTCGACTCTTTCCCCTTCAAAAAAACTCGCTTCGAATTGTATAGTGCCATTGTCTAAGCCACGGTTTGGATTGTCTAAAGTGCTACCAGACCTGGCTAAAGAGTAGGTCGTTCTGGAAGAAAAACCCAGATATTGTGGATTGGGCGTCACAAAAGTGATATCTGCACTGTGTTGAGCAAATTTTGTGAAATCCCCTGTGGTGAATATTTGAGACGCTATGCCACTGTCTCTTTGCTCTAATGCTCTGTTGCTTATGTCCCCATAAAAGTTCATCGATAATGCATTTTCGTATAATGTCACTCGACCTCGGTAATTCAATTCATGAAAACTGTTATTAAAGTCTTCATCATTGGAGGTTCGTTCGATGCTTGTGTGCTCATAAAAAACCGATGTTTGCAGGTATTGACTGGTGTAACTGCCATTCACAGCAGGAACCAAACTAATGGCTTGGTCGGTTTGTGACGATTGCTCTGCAACACCACGTTGGTAGTGATAGAGAGTACTGGTGATACTTGGGTCGAGCTGCAATTCACCGGCAGTTGCTAATGAAATTCCATTAATAGCGGTTGCTAATAAGGTAAAGGATAGCGCGACTAAAGCTTTTGCTAAGCCTTTAATCACTAAGGTGCCCCGGCGTAATAATAACCAAACCCTGCGCCATCTTCTTTAATATTCGTGGCTTTATTTACCACAAATCCAATAGCCATTTCCGAATTCAACTGGCTTACGGCATTTTTAATATCAGCCAATTTTGATTTGGACTCTTCAGTTACTACTATCGCCTGACCTGCCAAGTTAGCTAATATAGCCGTCTCATTAATGCCTAAAAGAGGGGGGGTATCGACTATTACCACTCTATCTTCATAACGATTAGCAAACTCTTCCACCGCTTCAAACATTTTACTGCTTGCTAATAGTTCCGTTGATAAATGGTGTGCCTTGCCTGCTGGAATAATCTTAAGGTTGGATAAATTTGTGCTACACATCACGTCCGAGATATCAGCTCTCTCACCTAATAGAAACTCCATCAACCCCGTAGTGTTTTTTAACTCTAAGGTTTTCATTACATTGGGTCGTAATACGTCAGCATCTACTAGTAGCACCGTTTTATCTTGCTCTAATGCAATGCTCAGGGCCAGATTGACCGCGGTGAATGTTTTACCTTCACCGGGTCTCGAACTCGTCACCATGATAATATTGCTGTTTTTTAACGAGCTCGAAAGTGGACCAAATGCATTGGTTAATAACTTGCGTTTTATGGCTCGATATTCTTCGTTAATAATGCGTCGTTCTGAGCTGGTTGATACAAATCCTTTTTGTTGCAATAGCTCTAAATCAAGCTCGATATACTGAGAGCTATAGGTCCGTGTTGTGTCTCCTTTGCTATCCTGTACTGGGGTGTTAGGTGGAGGCGCTTCTAGGTTTATTTCCTCAGGCCGGGCGGCAACTTGCTTAGCGGGTTGACGTCTGTCCAAAGTGACTACGCCCGGCACCAGTGTCTGCTCCGGCTTGATTGTTGGTGCGGGACTTCTTTCGGTGTCTAACGGTTGCTTTGCCTTTTGCTCACCTTCTACGTTCTGAGGCGGACTTGAAGCCGCTTCTACCTCTGGGGCACGTTGACGTCTATCTGTTTGCCGCCTATCAGATGATATGCTTTGATCCGCAGTGTTATCGGATGCACGGTGCTGTTCTAAGGATTGGCTTTCCCGCTGCGTTTCTAGGTTCTTATTTTGTTTCAGTAAGGCTTTTTCAATTGTATTCATTGGAAAATCCTCGTAAATAGATTTATTTGCATGAGCTCTGCACTAACCAGGGCCGCGTAAAAAACAAAAATCAAACCAGAGGAGACCAAAAATGCTAATATTCTGGCCCTACTGATCTGATTAATTTTAGTTTTGTCTAAATGCCCCACCACACCTAATACCGGGTAAGTGGTCAAAGTCGTCAGTTGTTTGGGTCGACTTAATATGGGGTTAATTTGACTCACTAAGAAGGCCAACACAATCCCTGCGCCAAAGCCAAGAAATAAAACGGCACTATAAATCACAATACGTTTGGGCCCAGTGGGAATTTGTGGTGCTAAAGGAGGCTCTATCACCCTAAATTGTACATCGTCAGCTGAAATACCCGCTCTTTGTGATAGTTCTGCGGATTCTCTCCGTGCTAAGAGTTCCTCATATTTCTTTTTGGTGATCCCATAATCCCTGTTTAAGGCAGTGAGTTCTGATTCTATTTGTGGGACGAGATCAATTTTTTGTCGCAAATTAAGGATTTTTTCTTGGTAATTGGCTTCTCGCACTTTAAGTGAAGACACTTGACTTTGTTGTCGACTGACCTCTAAACCCAGTTCATTAGATATTGAGCCTACTTCAAGGGGCGTATTATCTCCAGGAGAGGCGATAAATTCTTCAATTTCAACCTGGCGTAATACTCTGATGGAGTCTAGTAAACTGTTTGCTTCGACCACATCAGGATGTCGCTCAGTATATTTAAGCAACAGTTGGTCGAGCTGAGCTTCTAAACTTAAAATTCTATTATCGTAACGTGTAGTTATCGCAGGTTCTGCTTTAGACGAACGAACTGCAAATTCATCAAGACTTTGCACTTGCTGTTCTTCGATAGTGTCGCTCATAGTTTCAATTTGCTGTTCACTTTCTTTTATGGTTAACCGCGTCGCATCAAGGGCCTCTTCAAGTTCATCATACTTCTGGTAAAAACTCCCTTGATTGGGTAATACTTCTGAGTATTGTCGTTTAAAGTCGGCTAAACGCTGCTCTGAAGCTGACAGTCTGCGTTCATACTCATCAATTTGTTCATCTATAAACTTATTGGCCGTGTCTGTGCCTTTTCTCGAGTTGCCTAGGGTACCTTCGACCAATAAATTCAAGGTTTCTTGTACCACTGACTTGGCTAATTCAGGCCTTACCGCAGAGTAAGAGATGCTGTATAGATTTTCTCGTCCTTCGGCCGTGATGTCGATTTTATTGCTGAGGCTTGCAATCAGTCCTTCGTATTGTGCAGGTGTAGTGGCAGTGACATCTAAGTCAGTATTGCGTGCTATCTTTTCAATGTTAGGACGGCTCAATAATGTCTTGACCATCATTGCGACTTCTTGTTTGGGATTGGTTTGTATGGCTAAACCACGCAGTAGAGGCTGTAACACAGAGTTAGTATCAATGTAGATTGTTGCTTCTGACTCATATACATCAGGCAAAGAGGCTACGTACAAAAAACCCACAGGACATATTAACCAAGAGCAGATCATCACATAACGCTTTTTGACCCACACGCCCTTAAGATAATCGATTAGCAGTTCGAGTTTTTTATTTAAATCTTCCATTCAATGTTCCGTATTACTATTAATTCAATTATCCGTATTCCTATTAATTAAAACCATGCTTCCGGAATTATGATGATATCGCCTGGAAGCATATCGATGTTTTGATGGATATCTCCGTTCTTAATTAAGTCGTTTATCTTCACTTCAAATGTCTTTTGTATGCCTCCTACAGTTCGAACTAATTTAGCTTTGTTGCCATCGGCAAACTCGGTCAAGCCACCAACGGCTATCATAAGGTCTAGCAAAGTCATTTTTTCAATATAGTTAACGGCATTAGGATTAGTCGCTTCACCTATGACTCGAACTTGCTCGCTAAGTGGACCTGAGAAACCGGTAACACTGACAGTCACTCTTGGATTGTTAATAAACACCGCTAGTTGATCTTCTATTTCTCGAGCCAGCATAGTGGGAGTTTTACCCGAAACCACTAAGTCCTCGACTAATGAAGTGGTTACCTTGCCATCTGGTCGTACGATAAAAGATCCTGATATATCAGGATTTCGCCACACAAAAATATTCAGGTTATCACCTGGGCCAATAAGGTATTTGTAATCATCTACCGAAGTGGTTTGCGAGGGGTAAGTCGACGCCTGCGGCAATTGAACGCTATTGCTACTGCAACCCAGTAACAAAACATTTACACTTATTGTTAAAATGAACAATGATATTGTGCTTATTTTCATGTAAATTAAGATCCCTAATTTTAGGCTCAAATTTTAGCTTAAATGTAGCAAAATTTACAGATTTTTCATAATTTTAATCGAGTAAAAGGAAGAATAATTTGTCTTATTGCTTTTTCCATGAATTCTGGGTATGTGGTTAATGGTTGCTGTAACCTTAGGAAAGGAACATAAATGAATTTTGGCAATGATAAAGATGCTCGCCGTTCTAATTTTTTAATGTTTGTGGAAGTTATGTTGTTCACGGGCTGCGGGTACTTTTTGTATCTTGGATTAGAGTATTTTTCAGAGCGCCAATTACTAGAGATTTCTGTTAGCCAAGGCTTAACCTATATTTGCTCATTTACTTTCTTGGTGGCCATTTCTGCCCTGTCTGTGGGTTTGTATGATTTAAGATTAAGGGAAACCTACAGAGGCATAGTTAGGCGTATTTTTGTCAGTGTGGCCTTGGCATATGGCATTATGGAACTGTTAAGTAGTCTTGCCTTCTCCCATCTTGGGATCCCTCGTTATTTTTTACCTATGCACGCGGCACTCATTATCATGACTTTAGTGGTCTTTCGTTACCTGGTTAATCGACTCGGTATGCTAGAGCTAGGCTTAAAGAGGATCATAGTGATAGGGGCCGGAGATCGGGCTTCTATTATCGAGAAGCGTATGCGCCGTGAAGTGGATCGATTTGGCTTTGATCTAGTGGGTTTTGTGCCGGTAACCGGTGATGATCGCCAGGGCGGGATCCAAAATGAAAAGCTATTAGATGTAAAAATTGATGACGGTTTCAAGCACTATATCGCCGCTAATAACGTTGACGAATTGGTCATTGCTTGTGATCAAAGACGAGGCACCTTGCCTGTTCATGTGCTCTTTGATTGTAAGTTGAGTGGCATTGCTATCACAGATCTACTGGATTTTATGGAAAGGGAGACAGGCCAGATAGTAGTGAATCTTATGTATCCAAGTTGGGTCATATATTCTGATGGATTTAGTGCGCCAAATTATCTCCGTGATGCGTTGGATTACTCAGTTAACTGCTTTTTGGCTTCAATAGTTGTGTTACTGACCTGGCCTTTTATGTTGGTCACCGCCATCGCAATATTCTTGAGTGACATTACCCTCAAGGGTGCTTCAGTGTTGTACAGGCAAGAACGAGTTGGCTTAGACGGTCGTCTTTTTAACATCATCAAATTTAGAAGTATGCAAGTTGATGCAGAAAAGGACGGGCCAGTATGGGCCAGCGAAAACGACGCTAGAGTCACTAAAATTGGTCAGTTTATTCGTAAGTTCAGAATTGATGAACTGCCCCAAGTGATCAATGTGTTCAAAGGTGAGATGGCCTTTATTGGCCCTCGACCAGAACGTCCTGAGTTTGTAGAACAACTGATTCAAGAAATTCCTTATTACAACCAAAGACACAATGTAAAACCTGGCCTTGCAGGCTGGGCACAGCTTAATTATCCCTACGGCTCAAGCGTATCGGACGCCTTAGAAAAATTGAAATTTGATCTCTACTATGTCAAACACCAAAGTTTAATGTTAGATGTGTTGATTTTTATTCGAACAACGGAAGTTGTTTTATTTGGTAAAGGGAGGTAAACCTTTGCCCAATAAAGTGACTCATGCAATGACTGTGGACGTTGAAGATTTCTTTCATGTCTCCGCCTTTAACAAAGTACTTAAGCAAGATGATTGGCAAAATTTTGCCCCCAGAGTCGATAAAAATACTCGACGATTGTTAGATTTGTTTGAAGAGACTGACAGCACCGCCACTTTTTTTGTTTTGGGATGGGTGGCTGAAAAGTATCCTGAGCTGGTGAGAGAAATTGCCCATCGAGGGCATGAAGTGGCAAGCCATGGTTATGATCATCGCCTCGCAACCGAGCAAAGTGTCAGCGAATTTAGGCTGGATGTCAGTCGCTCCAAGCAACTATTGGAAGAGGTGATTGGCAAAGCAATAAAAGGTTATCGAGCCCCGAGCTTTTCTATTGGCGTGCACAATGAATGGGTCTATGAGGAGCTGGTTGATATGGGGTTTAAGTACAGCTCTAGCACCTATCCCATTAAACATGATTTATATGGTGTGCCAGACTGGCCAAGATTTTGTCATAAACGCAAAGAAGGTATCATAGAAATTCCCATTTCTACCTTGGCTGGCCGCGGCGGCAATACCGGTATAGGGGGGGGCGGATATTTTAGGCTTTATCCCTATTGGTTTTCAAAACGGCGGATCAACAAATTCTTAAATAAAGAAACACATCCTTATAATTTCTATTTTCATCCCTGGGAAATTGATCCAGAACAACCGAGAATAACTGGCGCTAGTTTGAAGTCGAGATTTCGACATTACATCAATTTAACAAAAATGGAAGGCAAATTACTTCGCTTAACTAAAGATTATAAATGGGCAACCATGGAGCAAGTCTTTGGGATCTAACTCAGCCAGTGTGAATAAGGAATTCACCTTATCTTATATGGATAACGCTGAGATAGGCCATGTGAAATGGGATGATTTTGTTGCTTACTGCAGCCTTGGTACCTTCTTTCATTTAAGTGGCTGGAAGCAGGTCATTGAGCAGACTTATGGCCATAGCTGTTGGTTTATGTGTGCCTTGCTGCAGGACGATATTGTGGCAGTGTTGCCACTGGTTGAAATTAACAGCCGATTATTTGGTCATGCCTTGGTGTCTACCCCATTTTGTGTCATAGGTGGCGTAGCTTCTGATGATAAAGATGCCATGTTATTTTTGGAAGATGCGGCGATCCAGTTAGCCGATCGCCTTAAAGTTGGACATTTAGAACTGCGTTATGGCTTTGCCAGAGATAACCCAAAATTGCTGAATAATTGTCAGCATTCTGGATTTGTCTGGACTATGCCTGGCAGTGAGCAAGAGGTGTTGCCTTTAGTTAAAAAAAAGCAGCGTGCAGCCATTCGACACTCATTGACCAGTCAACTGACTTCTAGGGTGGACGTTGATATTGATGTGGCATATGAGATCTATTCAAAAAGTCTCCGCAACCTAGGTACCCCGGTTTTTCCTAAAGCTTTTTTTCGTCAATTAAAGTCTGTATTTGCCGAACATCTTGATGTGTTAACGGTTGAGCATCAAGGTGATGCCGTTTCTTCGGTTTTGAGCTTTTACTACAAAGGTAGCGTCATGCCCTATTATGGTGGAGGGACACAGGATGCGAGAATGCTTAAAAGCAACGATTTTATGTATTATCAGTTGATCTGCCATGGACTAAAGAATAGGGGGTGCCAACGTTTTGATTTTGGCCGCAGTAAAGATGACTCTGGTGCCTACCAATATAAAAAAAGTTGGGGCATAACGCCTGTTAAGATGCATTATTGTTATTACCTGGCTCGGGCTAAACACTTACCTAATTTAAGTCATAATAACCCTAAGTACGTGTTTTTAATCGCGCTGTGGAAAAAGTTACCTGTTTCGATTAGCCGTATTGTGGGCCCTTATCTAGCTAAATATTTGGGTTAAATAATGAGTGACAAACCTTCTTTGTTATTTTTGTGTCATCGGATCCCTTATCCACCCAATAAGGGCGATAAGATCCGTTCATTTAATATTCTTAAACATTTGTCAGAGCAGTTTGAAATACATTTGGGTTTTTTTATTGACGATAAAAATGATCTTCAGTATGTCTGTGCTTTAGAGTCTTACTGCCAATCTATTCATTATGAAGTGCCCAACAAACTATGGTCTTTAGTTAAAGGCTGCACAGGGTTTTTGACCCGCCAAGCCATTACATTGTCTTATTATTCCTCACAGACCATGGCTGATTGGGTCGATACTGTGTGTAGCCAAAATAACATTCAAAAAACATTGGTTTTTTCATCGGCAATGGCGCAATTTGTAGAAAATGCTAACTACTCAAGCCATACTAAAGTCTTAGATTTTGTGGATGTTGATTCTGACAAATGGCGACAGTATGCAGCCAACTTATCCGGTGTTAAAAAATGGTTTTATGGCCGTGAAGCTGATAAATTAGCTCTTTATGAAAAAAAAATGTGTGCCTATTTTGACGCAAGCGTGTTTGTCTCTCAAGATGAAATGCAAATGTTTCAGACGCTACTACCAGCCAAGTTACGAGACAAGGTACTAGGGATTAACAATGGTGTGGATGTGCAGTACTTCGACCCCGACAAGGTCAATGAACATCCCCGTGCCCTGCCTCCCCAGTCTATTGTGTTTGCTGGTGCTATGGATTATTGGGCTAATGCTAATGCGATGTTATGGTTTGTTGACTTAGTATGGCCACTAGTACAAGCAGAGCAACCTGATTGCCAATTGTTTATTGTGGGATCTAATCCCGGCTCGGATATACGGGCTCTCAATATTCTGAATAATATCACTGTGACGGGACGAGTCAGCGATATTCGACCTTATATAAAATTTGCCAAGGTCAGCATTGCCCCGTTGCGCATTGCCCGGGGCATTCAAAACAAAGTGCTAGAAGCGCTGTCGATGCAAAGGCCTGTAGTACTCACCAGTATGGCTGCTACCGGTATCCACCAGACCAGTAGTTTGGGCTATACTATCGCGGATGATCCCTTAGCGTTTGCTAAAGGGGTGCTGGCTTATCTTGCTGCTGAGCAAGACAGCTTTAACGGCAATCGGCAATTTGTAATGGATAATTTTTCATGGGCTTTGGAAATGCAAAAATTCGTCAGCTTATTACATTCGGATAGCGCCGAGTTATGAACCCTTTGTTACTTAAATTTTCTGTGTTGTTATTGTTATGGTTTGGCATCTATTGGCAGACGAGTTTGTCGATGTTTTTGGTGTGGAGCAATTCTGAAACATTCAAACATTGTTTTCTAATTATACCCCTAGTGCTGTTTCTATTTTGGGAGCGAAGGGCGCAGCTACGATCTTTCCATTATTCAGCGAGTCATTTTTTTCTACCTCTGTTACTGCTGATCCAAGGGGCGCACTTTGTGGCCTTGCAACTGAATATCGATCTCATTTCACACCTTGCTTGGTATGCCAGCTTAGTGTGTTTGCTGGGCTTATGTTTTGGTTTTCATTTTATCAAATTTTTTAGTTTTCCTTTATTATACTTGGCATTTGTCATACCTTTTGGTGACGAATTGGTGCCGGTTTTACAAGATGTGACCGCCTATTTAACCGTTGAATTATTGCGCTTGGTGAATATTCCTGTGTACCGTGACGGTTTGTATCTTTATGTACCCAACGGCACATTTTTGGTGGCCGAGGCGTGCGCCGGGATCCGTTTCTTAATTGCTTCGCTGGCCTTGGGTACCTTGTATGCCTATATGAATTATAAAACCAAATGGAAGATAGCTTTATTTATACTAGCAGCACTGATTGTGCCTATTGTTGCCAACGGTGTCAGAGCATTTGGTATAGTGCTAATAGGTTATTATACGGATATGAAACACGCGGTGGGTGCCGATCATTTGGTCTATGGTTGGTGGTTTTTTGCTTTTGTGTTGGTGGTATTATTCTTATTGGGCAATATAGGCCGAGAAAAAGTAATATGGGATCAGGGTACGCAGACATCCCCACCGTCCCCCACAGTGATCACCAATAGTAGTTTGAGCTGCGCCGTGATCTTCTTGTTGTTTGCGCCAGTCTACTCTTTGAGTCTGAGCAGTGACAATCAGACTATGGGTGAATTAAATCTGCTGGCTAATTTGCAAAAAGAATTCGTCGTGTCTAAATCTACATTAGCCTGGCAGCCGCAAATTAATGCACCCCATGAAGTCTTTTCAGGTCACTTGGATGGCATCCAAGTCTATATAGCCAAGTTTCATTTTGATAATGACAGGGCTGAATTAGTCAGTGGTGTGAATCGATATTATAATATCGACCATTGGACTAAAAAGTCACATACCCATGTGGCACTTGATCAAGGCAAAGTTGGAGCATTGCAGTTAGTGAATGTGAGCGGCGTCAATATTAGGCTTTATTACTGGTTTGAAGTGGACGGTATAAAAACTCAGGGTCTGTTAGCCACTAAAATCAACCAACTTAAAAGTAAGCTGCAAGGCAATGGGGGGCGGGGTAGCTTTGTGGCGGTTGCCCATAATGACCAAGATAGGGTGGGATCCTTGGCCCTAAAGCTAAGTCCATTTTTATGACATTGATCAAGGTTCAATCAGATAGAAATATTAAGATTGTGCATCTGGTGTATAGCTTTGAGGTAGGCGGATTAGAACAAATCATTCTCAATAGCATTGCCAAAATGCCCGCACATTATCAACACACCGTTATTGCCCTAACTCATTACTCCGAGTCATTTGTCAGTACTATTTCCAGCCCCTTCGAAATCATTAAACTTAACAAAGCTGCGGGACAAGATTGGCGTATCTTTGTTAAGTTATTCAACTTATTTAGAAGCTTAAAGCCTGATGTACTGCATTCTTACAACCTAGCAACCATTGAATATCAGCCCCTGGCTTGGCTAGCGGGCGTGCCATTAAGACTCCATGCGGAGCATGGTCGTGATAGCGCTGACCCACAGGGTAAAAATAAGAAACACCAGTATTTAAGGCGATTATCTGGCGTCTTTATTCATAAGGTCATAGCGGTCAGTGAGGACCTTTTTCAATGGCTAATTGAAGAGGTTAAATTACCCACCAGTAAATGTCAGTTAATTGAAAATGGTGTGGACACAGATAAATATCACCCGCCTATCGCAGCGGCTCTATCTCAACAGAGTCTAGTGTTTGGGCATGTGGCGAGATTGCAAAGCATTAAGAATCAACATAATTTAATCCAAGCTTTTAAACAGGCCCGAGGGCACAATGCACTATTTCGAGACAATGCCAGATTGGTGATAGTGGGAGAGGGACCTTTGGCTGCAGACTTACAGCACTTGGCCCAAAAGGATGGCGTGCAGCCCATAGAGTTTCTAGGCAAGAAACATAATATGCCACAAATTTATCAGCAATTTGATGCCTTTGTTATGTCCTCTGATGCCGAGGGGATCCCAATGACTATGCTTGAGGCCATGGCTACCGGACTACCGGTATTGAGCACTAGAGTGGGGGGTATTCCACAGATCACCACAAAACAGCAAGCGGTATTGGTTGAGGCGCAATCTATCGACGCTTTGTGTGCGGGCTTTTTAGCACTATTTGCACAACAAGGGCAATTTCTAAGTATGGGGCAATGTTCGAGACAGCTGGTGGTGGATAACTTCAGCGAAAAGAAAATGCTCAACCATTATCAGCACCTCTATTCAAGGGGGGCAGATAATGTGCGGGATTAGTGGCTTTTTGTCCTTGTCGGGTCAGACCAATATCTCACAGCCATTGCTGAAGAAGATGAATCGCGCCCAGTCGCACCGAGGGCCTGACGCCGAAGGGTATTTTATTGAGCAAGGCATAGGCTTAGGACATAGACGACTGTCTATTATTGATATTGAAAGTGGTCAACAACCCATGTTTGATGATCAACAAAACTTGGTGATAGTGTTTAATGGTGAAATTTATAATTTCCTAGAGGTGAACCAGCTACTCGCACAAAAAGGCCATGTGTTTGCGACCCGCAGTGATACTGAAACCATCTTGCATGCATACCAAGAGTGGGGGGTGGATTGTCTAGAGCACTTAACAGGTATGTTTGTTTTTGCCATTTGGGATAAGGCCAGTAAACAACTCTTTATGGCTCGCGATCGAATTGGCGAAAAACCCTTATTCTATTGTTTAGTGAACGATAATGAGTTGATATTTGGCTCAGAATTAAAAGTCCTCAAAGCCCACCCCAATTTCTCAAATCAACTAAATGTTGAAGCTGTGGAAGATTATTTTACCTTGGGGTATGTGCCAGAATCTAAAAGTATCTATCAGCATGTGGGTAAGTTGTTGCCGGGTCATTATTTAGTGGTTCAACAACCTGCTGCGCAATTGCCTGTTGCAATCCAGTATTGGGATCTTCCTTCACAAGCAGATACAAGCCAACAAAAGCCGCAAATTGTCTACGAAAAATTTAAACAAGTCGTGAAAAAACGCATGATGTCCGAGGTGCCTTTAGGGGCCTTTCTGTCTGGTGGTGTCGACTCTAGTGCAGTAGTAGCAGCCATGGCCCAATTAGATCCCCAGACTAAGGTCAGCACTTGTACTATAGGTTTTGATGTGGCCCAGTTTAATGAGTCGCCGCATGCGGCAAAAGTAGCCACACGCTATAATACTGAGCACCATGTAGATATTGTTAGCCATGATGATTTTTCACTGATTGAGCAGCTAACGGATATTTACGATGAACCTTTTGCCGATAGTTCGGCCTTACCCACCTTTAAGGTGTGTCAGGTGGCAAAGAGATATGTGAGCGTGTGTTTATCAGGAGATGGCGGCGACGAGTTGTTTGCCGGCTACAGGCGTTATCGATTGCATGGTAACGAAGAAAAAGTACGCAGTAAGATCCCCTTAGCCATAAGAGCTAAGGTCTTTGGTTTACTGGGCCGGATCTACCCTAAGGCTGATTGGGCCCCACGCTTTATGCGGGCAAAAACCACCTTTCAATCATTGGCTATGCCAAGTTGGAAAGCCTATTTAAATAGTGTCAGTAAAATTCGTCAAGATGATAGAGCAAACCTATATTCGGACGCCTTTAGCCGTCGCTTACAGACCTATAGTTCCGATCAAGTATTTAGTCACTTGGTGGCGGGTAAAACCTTCGATGATCCTATTAAACAGGCTCAGTATCTGGATCTAAAAACCTGGTTGCCCAGTGATATATTAACCAAGGTGGATAGGGCGAGTATGGCTAACAGCTTAGAGGTGCGAGTTCCTATGTTAGATCACCACTTTGTGGAATGGGCCTTTGCTATAGATACTCAGTTGAATATGCAGGGCAATCAAGGTAAAGCTATTTTTAAACAGGCATTAGAGCCCCACCTATCCCATGACACCCTGTATCGAGATAAAATGGGATTTAGTATTCCATTAAACGAATGGTTAAGAGGGCCATTAAAAGAACCTTTGTTGCAGGCCATTGAACACCCAAATCTTGCTGCTTTAGAGATTTTTGATGGGGACAAATTGATGGACATGTATCGGTGCCATCAAAGTCAATCTCGGGACTTCTCGGCTGAGCTTTGGACCCTGTACGTTTTTTCATTATTTGTCCAAAAAAATAAGGTGCATTGGTAAATGAAGGTATTACATGTGCTGGATCATTCAATTCCGCTGCATAGCGGTTATACCTTTAGAACCCGAGCCATACTCGAACAACAAAAAGAATTGGGTATCCAGACCGCTCATCTTACTAGTGCCAAACAAGGGCCATATGAACACAGCCCGGAAATAATCGATGACTTAACTTTTTATCGAACCAAGGTGCCTAAGGGTTGGTTACTCGAGCTACCCATAGTCAATCAATTTATCATTATCCATAGCCTTAAGCAGTCTCTATTAGAGGTGATTAAATTAGAAGAACCAGATCTGATACACGCCCATTCACCTGCATTAAATGGGGTGGCCGCCTATTGGGCTGCCAAACAGTGTGGTTTACCACTAGTGTATGAAATAAGAGCCTTCTGGGAGGATGCCGCTGTTGATCATGGCACCTGCAAAGAGGGAGACTGGCGCTACCGGTTAACCCGCGCATTAGAAAATTATGTGGTCAAAAAAGCCGATGCTGTGACTGTTATCTGCCAAGGTTTAAAAGATGATCTATTAAAGCGTGGTGTACTAGGACAAAAAATCACGCTGATCCCCAATGCGGTCTCCATTGAAAAATTTTCTGAGCGTAAACTAGATGAAAAAGCCAAGGCTAGGCTCAAATTATCGTTAAATTTACAGCAAAACTTTGTGTTAGGGTTTATTGGATCTTTTTATGCATATGAAGGACTAGATCAGTTGTTGTATGCCTTGCAAAAAATACAATCAATGAATTCAAACTCAGGTTTCAAGTTATTATTGGTGGGAGGCGGTCCTGAAGAAGACAAGCTTAAAGCCTTAGCTAAAACATTAGGGATCAGCAAAGATGTCTTATTTGTTGGCCGTGTGCCACATGAACAAGTCGCCAATTATTATGATTTAGTTGATTTGTTGGTGTTCCCCCGCAAGTCTATGCGCTTGACAGACTTGGTCACACCCTTAAAACCCTTAGAGGCCATGGCGCAACAAAAATTAGTACTGGCCTCTGATGTAGGCGGCCATAAAGAACTGATCACGGATAATGTTAATGGTTATCTTTTTAAGGCCGACGATATTCAACAATTGGTTGAGCGAATACAGTTCATTTGTCACACACAACACCAAGCCTTGTTAGACAATGCTTTAGAATTTGTACAGCAAGAGCGAAATTGGGCAAAGTCAGTTAGCCACTATCTACCCCTATATGCGGCACTGTTGGAGCAATGAAAGGATGAATATTCTGACTATATCTACCCTTTATCCCAACCCAAGTGATACAAAGCATGGGATTTTTGTGCAAACCCGATTACGGCATTTGCTTAAACATCATCCTGATATACAGGCCACTGTTATCGCTCCAGTGCCTTGGTTTCCGCTGGCTAAACTAATGGGCGCTCAGTTTGCCAGCCTAAAGGACATACCTGCTAGTCGTACAGAGCACAATATCTGTATTTATCATCCAAGGTATTTAGTGATCCCTAAGCTAGGCATGTTTTTTGCCCCATTGAGTTTAACTTGGGTGTTAATGCGCACTTTGAAGAAGCTGCTTAGCGGCAACCCAGACCAAGCACCGCACTATGATCTAATCGACGGCCATTATTATTTTCCGGATGGTGTGGCTATTGCCAAGGTAGCGAGACATTTTAATTTGCCTTTTGTGTGCACCGCCAGAGGCACCGATATCAATTTGATCCCCCATAATCCTTTGGCTAAGAAGATGATCCGCAAGGTGTTTGATGCCGCCTCGCACAATGTGGCAGTCTGCCAAGCATTAGCCGATGAAATGCTGGACTTGGGTGCCCCCGGGCACAAACTGACCGTACTTAGAAACGGGGTGGATCTTGAATTGTTTGATTACTCTTCACAGCAGGTGCAACAAGACTTGAAAAGACACAAAAACATTTCAAGTCAATTAGTGGTCAGTGTAGGAGGACTGGTTGAGCGTAAAGGACACCACCTTATCATTCAAGCCGTGGCAGATTTGCCAGCCGTGACATTAGTGATTATCGGTGATGGGCCCCAGCACAGTAACTTAAAAAAACTAGCGGAAAAATTGCATTTGAAAAAGAGAGTCATCTTTACCGGTGCATTGTCTCAACCCGAGGTAAATCAATGGTTTATGGCTGCCGATTGCAGCGTATTGGCATCTAGCCGTGAAGGTTGGGCTAACGTACTATTGGAATCTATGGCATCTGGCACACCAGTGGTAGCCACTAGAGTATGGGGCACACCCGAAGTGGTAAATAGTGATAGGGTAGGACTTTTATGTGATCGTGATTGTTTTAGTATCAAAAGCGCAATCGAAAAAGTATTATGTGCATCAATAGCACGAAAAGATGTACGCCAGTATGCCGAGCAATATGACTGGCGGGCGACCTCTGATGGGCAATATAATTTGTTTGCTAGCGTTCAAACATCTAGTCGTAATTAATCTCGTAGACAGCAGGAGTTGCAATGAAAATAGTAAAACTTTACCTCATTTTGTTTGGAATGCAGTTTAGTGTACAGACTTATGCATTAACACCCATTCAAGATGAGGAAGGAGCATCAGCAACAGTGCCCACTGTTGCACCTCCCACTGTTTTGCCGCCAACATTGGCTATTGCAGGAGAGATTGTTGCCGCAGGAGAGATAGTGGTTGACGGTAAAACCGTGGCAACTGTGGACGATATAGAAGGGGTTTTGAAAGATGGCAGTACTATATTTCTTGGGCCTGGCGTTTATTCCAAAGGTTTCCATATTTTGGCTGATCAAGTCACAGTAGTCGGTGATGGAAGCCACTTTAAAAATGCCGCCATAGAAGGCAAAGGCGCAATCATAGTCTCTGGAAATGGCGCGGTAATAGAAGGCATTGAATGCAGCGATATAGAGGTGGCAGATAAAAATGGTGCCTGTGTTAGGCAACAAGGTAAAGATTTGACCTTGGTTAATGTCTATTTCCATGACTCAGAACAAGGGGTGTTGCAAGCACCAGATACAGGGTTTTTACATATTAGGTTTAGTCGATTTGATCGTCTCGGAAGAAGTGGCTATGCCCATGGTATCTATGCTCAAGGTTCAAGTTTGGTGGTTAGCGACTCTAGCTTTATTGGCACTACTGATCAGGGACACTCCATTAAAAGTCGCGCCCCCTATACTAAAGTAACCAATTCTGTACTCAATTCAGCAGACGGTTACGATAGTCGTTTAGTGGATATCTCTAACGGCGGGGTGGTTATCCTCGAAAACAACGTCTTCTACCAAGGGCTAAACACCGTTAATTCTGAGCTGCTTTCTTACGGACTGGAAGACATCGCTCGCCAGAGAAAGAACGAGGTCAAAATACACAATAATATTTTTATTGCTGAACGTCCTAATGGTAATAATTTCTTGATGGCTAGGGTCACTTTGCCTGCGACACCAATGAGCATCAAAGGTAATGTCTTTGTTGGGCAATATATGGATAAAGCCAATATCCCTGCTGCGGGTAATCACTTCTTTGAGGACAGGGACACCGCTAAGATGCAGCCCGACTCTTTACCCAACATTGACTATCTAAACGCAGTTCACTTGGAAGTGGTAAAATGAAAAGAGGGCCATTGGTGGTCTTGATTGTCGGTTTGGTATTGCTTGTAGTTCTCCTTTCGACCCATTTTCTTTATCAGGCACAGCACCAACGTTTTATGTTGAATGCCCATAAATATGCCACACAAAATATACCTAAAAATAACGGCTGGCGACAAACTTCTCTAAAGTTCATGGGCCGGGCGTCAGGATTATATCCACAATTTTCCGAGTTGCCATATAGTCAAATCAGGCCGGTGTTTGATGCAATTCATGATGGTAGCCGGTATGCAGGCATGGGTGATGAAGTGCAAGTCGGCTCAATGGAAGCCCTTATTAGCGCCTTGAAAACCGCTCAGCCCGGGCACAATATTACCTTGTTACCTGGGATCTATGTTATCCAAAATCAAAAGTTACGCTTAGGTAACTCAGGTAGCATCAATGCACCCATTATAGTTCGTGCGGCAGAGTTTGGCACAGTCACCATAAGCGTGGACTCGCAAGTCGGTTTTGAAATTACCGGGGCCAATTGGGCCATAGAGAACCTGATTTTTTCCGGCGATTGCGACTTTGACAAGAAATGCAACCATGGCATTCATCTCAAAGGCAATGCAGATAGCGTCGTTATTGTTAATAATGATTTCACTAACTTTAATGCACCCATTAAAAGCAATGGTAAAGTGGATGCGCAGACAGGTTTGCGGAACTTTCCTGACAATGTCAAAGTTGCCCACAACCGTTTTTATAATGACTGGGCAAGACAAACCCGTCTTTCTGTTACTCCTTTGGACATAGTGGGTGGCGATCATTGGCTCATTAAATCGAATTTTATCGCTGATTTTTCCAAGGCCAAAGGCAATCAATACGCCTATGGTGCGTTTTTAAAAGGCGGTGGCAGAAACGGTGTGCTAGAAAGTAATGTAGTACTGTGTAAATGGAAAGTAGACTACAGTTCTGCTCTAGATGCACGAGTGGGTTTGTCATTGGGCGGAGGCGGCACCCATAGCTTGTTTTTTATTAACGGTGAGGCTGGGTTGGAGCATAGTAACGGCCGAGTGAGTGGTAATTATGTGGGCAATTGTACTAATGATGTGGGCATATACATTAATAATGCGCAAGACGTGCTGATCCAGAACAACATCATCGCTCACTCACATGGTATCGATGTGGTTCGCTCCAGTGGCAACGTTAAAATTGAAAACAACTTTTATCACGGGCTGATCAGCATTTCAGAGCAAGTTCAGGGTGTCAGTAAAATAGAAAATACCTGGTTTTGGCCCTTCCAGCACATAACGGATATCCAGCCCTTATGATTGATAATATAATTTTCATGACGGTTTTACTGCTAGTAGTGTGGCTCTGTTACACAGGCTCTAAAAGAGATAAACAGGAACGTCAGGAGCAAGAACAGCAGCGGCAAAAGCTAGCCCAAGCCAGTAAAAATAAGGCCGGAGCGGGCAACATGCCCAGTCAATAATGCGCGATATATTACTACTGGCGCTATTGCCCATCCTCATTTATTACGCCTTAAAACGGCCATTTATAGGTCTGTCATTATGGTTTTGGACATCCCTAGTACCGATCCAAACTTGGGCCCATGGCTTGGCAACTGAAGTGAGGTGGAATTTATTGTTCGCCTCTTGCACTATGCTGGGCTACTTTTTGATGAAGAACAAACCAAAAGTACAACTGCAAGGCGTATTTTGGGGCATGTTGTTGTTATTACTCCTGGCTACCCTGTCTAGCCTTTATCACCAAGGCTTTGATATAGTGGTATGGGATCGTTGGGAGTCATTTCTTAAATCTATGGTGTTTTTTGTTTTTGTTTATCTGATCGTAGATAAAAAGTTGCACGTTGAAGCTTTAATGTGGGCCTGTGTTTTGTCTGTTACCGCGGTTTCTGCCTCCCAAGGTTTAAAAGTCCTCGCCAGCGGCGGTAATCATGTGACCTATGGGATCAGTTCTACCTTTAATGATAATAACTTATCAGCCTTTGCCGCCTTGATCTGTATTCCCTTTTTATTGTTCTTATTATCACAGTACAAAGATAGCCGGATCATTCGATATGGATTAATAGGTGGGATATTTACTAATATTTTGTTTATTTTGGGCAGTGACTCCAGAGGTGGATTGGTAGGACTAGTCGTGCTTTTTGGTTATTATTTTTTAAAGAGCAACAAAAAACTACCTTTAGTGATTTTTGCGGTTATTGCCGGTGGCGTGGGTCTGAGCCTGATGGACGCCAGTTGGTTCGAAAGAATGGATACCATCAAAAATGCCAGTGAAGATAGCTCTTTTATGGGGCGAGTCGTGGCTTGGAAGCTAAGTGTGTTAATGGCCCTAGATGCGCCAATCTTGGGTGGCGGTTTTGATGCTATTGCCTACCAGCCTACCTGGTCATCTTTATTAGGTAATTGGCAGGCTTTGGATTTCATTAACACAGCTTACCCTATCAAAGGACATGTGGCACACAGCATATATTTTCAAGTATTGGGTGATTTAGGCTTTTTAGGTTTTATTGTTTTTTATCTGATAGTTTACAAAAGCTATCGACATTTTAAGCAGGTAAGAAAGAGCCTAGCGACTACACATTGGATGTGTAGCTTTGCCTCTTATATGTTATTGACTTTTATTTGTTTTTTGGTGGCAGGCGCGGCTTTGAGTGTCGCTTATAATGAAATCATTATGATGTTAATTGCCATCGCTCCCAAAGCAGCGATAATAGTTGCGCGGGAACAGCCCAATAATACTGTACCAGCAGCTTAAGATAACAGATTTAATCTGTTTGCCTGCTACACCGCTATCATTCTGAGTAGACAGTGGTCTTGGCTAGCGGCTCAGAAAAGATGATACCGAACAATGGATGACTTAACTTCTACGAGCTTTAATAGTGGATATCAAACGTAAATTTCTTACCGCATATTTGTGGAACATGGCAGGCAAAACAACAGTAAGAAGCTTGGGTATTGTTAGCACCTTAATCTTAGTGCGGATTTTAGGGCCCGAAGACTTTGGGATCATGGCCCTAGCGATGATGGTGATGGGGCTGTTTATCGTTTTGTCGGATGTCGGCATAAATCGATATTTAATCTTATTCGATAATCCGAGCAAACAAGATTACGACTCGGCTTGGACCTTAAATATTTTATTGAGGTTGGTTATCCTGATCCTAGTACTGTTCACTAGTTCTTACATTGCGGGCTTTATGGGCTCATCTGATCTGGGGTTTGTGCTAAATGTGGTGGCCATCTTTGGATTTATAGGGGCCTTTCAAAGTGTTGACTTAATCCGTTTAGAACGAAATATCGACTTTAAAATTAACAATCAAATTGCCGTGATAGCAAAAGTGTTTGCGGTGATATTAACGGTATCTTGTGCATTCTATTATCAGTCTTATATGGCCCTGCTGATCGGCAATGGCGTATCAACAATGATAATGCTGGCATTGAGTTACTATTTCACTGGTTATCGACCCACATTTCGTTTTACCTTTGACCAACAATTGTTCTCCTTTTCAAGCTTACTGATGCTCAGAAATATAGTGGGTTTTTGCCGATCGACTATCGACAGCCTAGTCGTAGGCAAAAAATTCGGTGAAGCCAGCCTGGGCGAATTTAATATCAGCCGGCAGTTTGCCATTTTACCTCTGACAGAAGTTATTGGGCCGGCCATGCAACCTGCATTCTCAGCTTTTTCTGCTATTAAAGATGACAGAGATAAGTTTAAGGAAAAGGTCTATCAATCACTTTTCCTGATCTATAGCTTCATTGGTCCTTGTAGCATAGGTTTATATCTTTTAGCCGAGCCTTTTGTGTTGACTGTTTTAGGCGAAAAGTGGCAGGCGAGCATTGGTTATATCGATACTTTGGGATTTCTTATGTTTCCTTTTGCCACACAACTTATCCTGCATAATCTATATGACGCCTTTGGCAAAGCAAAATTTTCCATGTTGACCGATTTATATGGCTTAGTGTGCATCGCGTTGTTTGTGGCAATGGTCAGTGTACCTAGTGTGGACTTTTTTATTGATGTACGAGTGCTGATTGGCTTGTCGTCTGTGTTAGTTTCTTTTGTTTTGGCTCACTTGATTACCGGCTTGAGTTGCCAAAAAATACTGGGGTTAGCCCTTGTTCCTATTAGCTGCTCATTATTATTGTTGGTTTTTCTGCAGCACTTTCTGCTGATTTTTGACGCGCATTATCTAACCTTGTTGGTCAATACACTGCTCGGGGCTATTGTCTATGGGCTAGTATATTTAAGCCTATGCAAGGCCCTAATGTGTATGCCTAAGGCTAAGTGGATCATGGGCTTGCTGCCTCAACCCTTATACAATTTTATTCATCGAGGCCCCTTGGCCTGATCATAGAGGCTGCTCATAAACACAGTGGGATATTAGGCTAGTCCTGCTGGCTTCAAAATGCTGACTGAGTTTATCTACCATATGCGCTGGAATGATGATGTCAGAGTAATCTTGCTGCTTCTGTACGATTTGCCCATGGAGAAGGTTGCCTGAGTGATCGCCAGCATTGCCTTTTCCTGTTAGTTTTTGGGTTTTAAACTTTGGCTGCAAAGGGGTATTTAATTGTAAATAATCTGATATTTTGTGCAGGGTGTTTTGTGTTGCATCCACTAAACTGGCTGCGTCGTAATATAGATAGTTGCCATTCAACGCTTTGCCATAGGTGGTTAACTGCTCGAGGCGTTTGATATAGTAATCACAGACCACTAATACATCAGTGAATTCATGTGTGGGGTGGGTCTTGCGAAATTGACTTACCGCACTTTTTATAGTTTGTAACGGCTCTCTTAAACAAATCAGAAAATAACAAGACTTGTGGTTCAAAATTGCTGGGGCAATGCCGTGGCCATTATGTAAGATTTTATCAAAAATATAGGTCTTCACCTTGTCATCACTGTGGGTCGAGAAGTAGTGCAATTTTTGCCGAATTAGGCTTTTCCAGCTGTAGTAACCAATATGCATTTCGTAGTAACCATTTATCCCATCATGATCGCCTATTATATGGCCCATTAAACTGGTATTGGCCCGCATATGGCTCAGTAAAAATAGATGTTTTTGCGGTAACAATATTTGCGGTTTTTTTATGAGGCTACTGATATATTTTGTATAGTTATCCATTACTTATTTCGAGCCTTAAAACTTAATAGGTGAATCTATAATTCATAGGTCAATATGCTGCGTGTATGCAATGGCCACAATACCGCATAGGTATGATTTGTGTCGGTCGAGTTAAACCTTATCTTTGGGCTTTACAAAGAGCCGACTCGCTCTTAAATACATGATCCATCAATACCATTTTAAATTGGGTTCTGGTGTTCACTGCTATATATTGCTTTGTCCATTATACGCCATTGAGACAAGGTTCGTTCGATATCGCCCCCCTTGATTGCGAGCAAAGCTTGGCCCTGGCAACTATGAGGTAAATGCAGACATGTCATCTTTGCCGTCTTCAGTGAGGCTGCTAGTTGCTGTGGGCGATCTCTGATGGGTATAATGAGACTAACAACAGCGGTGTTAAACACCTTAAAAACAATCCCTAAATAGCACGCTCTGAGTGGTTTGGGTCAGTGTCGCTAACGCCCTTATATTCTCTTGTTGTAGATAAGCTCTGTTAGCTGAAGTATCTGAATAAGGGGTGCCGCCCAACAGACTGGAAGCTGAATGAAATGAATATACGAGATGTTCAGTATTAATTCTCACCAGGGAGTCCCGCAGCTGACATATCTGTTTGGCAGAGAAACCCTCCGGAGAGAGGCGCACGATCATCACCCCTAGACACTTTAAGAAGAGCTTGCCTAACATATTTTGGTTAAGTTTTTCTATATGCTGCGGATCACTGTTTAACCAATCACTCAAGGCATTTACGTGGCTAATATAGCCTCTAGAATGGGCAATGCAGTGAATACCCTCTGTTGTAAAAGGCTGATTAGTAAAAGCAGAAAAATCGGGCCCTTGTTGCCGGCTAAAGTCAGAAAATGGGGAGGTGCTGACGTCGACTTTATAACCCAATTCTTTTAATATTTTATAGGTGTTTTTGCCCACGCCATAACGACCGGCTAAATAGGTGGTGGGTCTGGTACCTGTAATTTCTTGTATTTTCTCGGTGAGTAACTTAAGTTTTTCTCGCTCTTGTGTCTCAGTTAAATTACCGGGATAAGATAAAAACTCTTCGACCTTATCCTGTCCATCATTGTCGAAAGGCGGATTGACCCAAGGGTGTAAGTGACTAGCAAATTCAATTTGTGGAGCGTACTTGCCTTGCATCTCTTGAATAATCTCTAGGCCTTGTTCAGAGCATATAAACGCCCAATCCATGGCCAAGGTGATACCACAACCCAGCGCTAACATAGGCTGACACATTTGTAGCAGATCATGGCCATGCTTGACCTGAGTGTTTGATTGATAAAAACCTGCGGCCCAATCAAATTCTTCTTCAGTATGTATCACTATTGATAACCTAGGCTTACTCATAACGGGCTAATACTCGATATTGCTCAAAAATATTTTTAACGGCCTCTGCAATGAGCAAATAACATCGTTGGACGGCCGGCTCACCCTTACCATAGGGATCGTCAATCGCCTGATGTACGCCCAATCCGGGTGGAATAAAATGGGCAAGATTAAAAACATGCTGACCCTGATAGGCTTCTTTAAAGCCAATGGTGTTGTGGCGATCAAACACAAAAATGATATGGGTTTTCTTTGCAATATGTCGCTGTTTTAACCAAGTGGATCGATGCTCGAGCAAGTTGACCCCCATAGTTCTTGCTACTTTTTGGCATACCTGTGGACTATCTCTATGTTCAGCTTGATGAAAGCCAGAGGAGCTAATATGCCAATTTAACCCCACTTCAGCACACAATATTTGCAGATAATGCTCGGCCATAGGGCTGCGCATGATATTACCATAACAAACAAAATGGATAGTGATATGGTCACCCAAAGAATAGAGTAGAGCCATTAATTTATCCATTTGCGCAGACTTGGGCTTACCTCTTTTTAGAGCGATTTTTTGACCAATAGTGTCGCCGTAAAACTGCTTACATTCTTGATAAAAAGGTTGGCTGTCTTGTGCATCATAACTGTCTAATGACTCATGCCTGAGCAGTCGACTAAAAGAACCAAAACGTTTTATCATTTCCCACATAGCTTTGCCAAATCCAACGTGGCCATTAACAAATTCAAATTGGGCTTTGATGTCGTAAAGATCACTGGACAGGCTGCGAGCATAAACCTTAAGGTTATAGTCTAATACTGGACTCGCCTGGAGAACAAAATTTTTGAGTAGGTACTGAGCATAATAAGCAGGGAAGTCTACCCCTGCCTTAATGGCCAAAGGCAATGAGCCCCAGAAACGGGCGTTGACCTCTATTAATATCCAGCGCTTAGTCTGCTCATTCTTCTTAAACTCAAACATACCCACACCATCAAACTGTGTTGCCACACACAATCTTTCACAGGCTTTTGCCATCTCAGGATCGACACTAATGGCTTTCCTATAGGAACTACCGCCTCCTGTTCTCGGCTCGTTTACTCTGGTATGAGCAAAAAAATACTGAACTTGTCCTTGTACGGCAAATAGGGATATGCCTTGCCCTGTGCCGGCAAAATATTCTTCAATCAAGACCACATCTTGGCCATTACCTTGATCGAGATACCTTTGGTATTGTGCAGGACTTTCGATAATTTCGACTTTCTGGCGTTTGGACAGCTGCGCCGATTTAAAAGACAAAGTGGGTTTAACCACAAAAGGCACAGCAAATTGGGTGGCTAATTGCTGATAATTACTTGAGCCCAACTTAACTAACTCACCTTTGGCCACAGGCACAGCACATTTTATCGCCAGCTGTTTAGTGGTTTCTTTATCAAATAAGTGCTCGATAACCTGCCTATTGGGAATGCCCAAATGGCAAGTGTCAGGGAAACGATGGCGATGCTCATATAAGGGATAAATCGCTCTCTCATCGCAGGGCATAATCACATCATATTTTTGCTGGTGGGTCAGCTCAAGCAGCTTGTCGAGCCATTCTTCTTGGCTATAAGCCTGGTAGTTGTAAAAGTACGCTTGGTGGATGTATTGACTGGCCAGGGTTGGCGATCTTTGGTTATAACAAACCACGTCTACGCTATAGTTTTGGCGACCTAGGGAGCGAATAACACTGAGAAAACTGCGGGTGTCTTCACCTAGTACTAAGGCTTTATACTTCATAGCATATCACCTGGTAACAGACTGAAAATAGTATCTATACCCAACTCTTGGGTGCTAGATTGCCATATCAATTTTTGGCTATGTATATCGATACACAAAATTCTGGCCGCTGATCCTTTGCTCTTTAATGGGCGCTTAGATGGCCTGAATTGTGAGATACCCACCAATAGCCTATTGTATGACAAAGGCATGATACCTCGACACCAACCGTTTAAATCAGGCACATACAAGGACATATCGATACAAGCGATAAGACAAAAACTCTCTATGTTAAAGATTTTTATCAAGCCATCAACAGTGCTGAAGTAGACATATTTATTAAACACCACGCCATCATGCACCAGGCCACTGCCTATATCTATTCTCTTGCTATGATCATCAAGACAAATGGCGTCCATTAGATCGCAGCGCGTCACCCATATTTGCTGATCAATAACAAAACAGAAGTTAGGGTGGCATAAGTGGGGTTTGGTGGATACCCGCTGCCTATAATCGGTATCTTGCTGCACATCTAATACACTGTGGCTATCGACCTTATGGTGGATGACAGCTTGATTGTTAGGATCATATTCAGTGACACAGTTTAGCCCAGTATTCACCACAAATAGTTTATCTTTATGCTTGATAACATGGTGTAAATCATTGAAAGAGGGGTGGCTGTGTGTCTTGACTTGCTGCAGTTGGGGTAACTGATATTCAACAATTTCTGTTTCAGTGGTGATCCACAGTCTATCTTGATGTCTGTGGGCCGATTTGAATATCACATTGGTATTGGGATGCTGAATATCTGGGGGCGGGGTATATTCTTGACTGGCTAATACCTCTAAGGACTGATCACCTTGGATCCGGCACAGGGCAACTTTGGCGCTGTGGTAATGAGGTCCATCATCAGTTGGATTTTGCGCGCCACCGGTAATAATAAAATTAATGGGGGCAAGACTCTCTGCAGTTTGCTTGCTGAGTAGGTAGCGCTGCTTAATGGCCCTAAGCACATTTTCAATTTTCAACTTGAGTCGTGGTTTTTGGACATTGCCCACAAATATCGGCGATGATACCGACGACAGAGAACGTTTGTATTGGGATTCACCGCCCATAAAGTCGTAGGTGTCATAGCCTTGTGATCGATAATACTCAATAGCCAAATAATGGCAGACTAAACCAGGCTTAATATTCTTTTCCGACTGATCATAGTAGTTTGCCGATAAATAGAACTTAACCTCTTGATCCTGAATAATATTATATAGATAACCTATCACATAATTACCGGCACAGATCTTGAGAATATCAATGCTGCCTTGATCAATGTTTTGCCTAATAAACTGGCTATGGAAAGCCACAAATTTGTCATTAGAAAACCCACTGCCAACCTTCTTGTCATGCCACCGCTTGATGTGCAAGGGACCGGCCTCATGCAACCAAGTTAGGGCCTGAGAGCCATTTTCGGCCCGCGCTATGGTTAAGGGCCCTTTTTTCTTATAGATCCTAATGCTTCTGTTGATCTGGTATCGAGTATTGTTGGAACAGGTAGATAAATAAGTTTGTTGATGATGGCGTAAGTGAGCCAAATCTACTTGATAAGACTGACTGGCCCAAAATACGCGCTTTTTAAGGCCCAATAATTTAAATGGCGTGAATACAGGCTCTTGGGAGGCACCTATTACCAATTCATCCCAATGCATCTTATTGGTAATATATTCGGCCAACGCCAACCTGACTTGGTTGCCATTTTTTTGCTGAACTAAGAAATCGTTATACTCAATCCAGGATTGATCATCCTTAGGGCGTCCAGTGCGATGTAAGCAAAGTTGATCAGAAAAAAACACCCCATGGCGCCGTTGTCTATTTCTCACCAAAATACATAGACCGACAATTTGACCATCCTTGCGAGCGATCACCACCGAGTAGGGATAGGCATGGGAGGCGAGCCAATTTCCTATCCATATCCAAGACAGAAAAATATTGACCTGACAAGCGGGATAGAGCGTATTCCAATAGATTTCAAGTTGCTCTGACGGTAGATCATCAATGTGAGAAACTGAAATGTCATGCATGAATTTGTTTCATTGATTGTTGGAATTTTTTCGGGTCAAAAAGCGTTGTACTATGGCTAAAATACTACCAGAAACTTGGTATATAGCTAGTTGTTAAATAAAGATATTTGGGATTAATATTGGCTTAACCCAAGCCACCCCAAATGATAATCAGCTGTAGTGGCAACTCAGGGGCGCACGATACAGGTCTGGGCTTCACTGGCATATACGGGGGTCAGATAAGTGATGAGCAAAGCGGGCCCCAGAGTAAAAAAACTTTTCCCCAGGGACTCATTATACCTAAGGGTTAGATGCTATCATGCCATGGCTATTTTTAGGCGAGAACTGCGGACTACCAACACTCTTTGGGGACTAGAATAGACGTGCACAGAATATGACTCATGGGCTAAGGCCTAATTAACCTGAGTATATTGACTTTTTAAATTGCGACATTGTAAGGAAATTATCCATTATGCCTAAGCGAATTTTAGTCACAGGTGGTGCCGGTTTTATTGGCTCGGCTTTAGTGCGTCATTTGATCATGGCAACAGATTGTGAGGTGTTAAATTTTGACAAGCTGACCTATGCGGGTAATCTGCAGTCACTGACTGAAGTGGCTAACAATAGTCGCTATGACTTTGTGCAGGGTGATATTTGTGATGCTCAGGCAGTATCAGCAGTGTTGGCCAGTTTTCAACCTGATTATGTTATGCATTTGGCCGCCGAGTCTCACGTGGATCGCTCTATTGACGGCCCTTCAGAATTTATTAATACCAATATTATCGGCAGCTATACCCTATTAGAGGCCGCTCGTTTATATTTCCAATCCTTAGCAGAGCCTAAAAAGTCAGGCTTTAGATTTCACCATATCTCTACCGATGAGGTCTATGGCGATTTAGAGGACGAGGGACTATTTACCGAGACCACCGCCTACAATCCTAGCTCCCCTTACTCGGCCTCCAAAGCCAGTTCTGATCACTTAGTCCGGGCGTGGCAAAGAACCTATGGATTGCCTTGTATCATTAGCAACTGCTCCAATAATTACGGTGCCTTTCATTTTCCTGAAAAATTGATCCCCTTAGTTATCCTCAATGCTTTAGCAGGCAAACCTTTGCCCGTATATGGCGATGGTCTACAGGTAAGAGATTGGTTGTTTGTGGATGATCATGTAAAAGCCCTGTATGCCTGTGTGACACTTGGCCAAATAGGTGAAACCTACAATATAGGTGGATTTAATGAGCGCAAAAACATCGAAGTGATCAATAGTATTTGTGACTTACTGAATAACAAAGTGGCGGATAAACCCCAAGGTATTAGTGATTTTAAACAGCTGATCAGCTTTGTTAAAGACCGTCCAGGCCATGATCTCAGGTACGCTATAGATGCCACTAAAATTTCTTCTCAATTGGGCTGGTTACCACAAGAAACCTTTGAAACCGGAATCGCCAAAACAGTAGACTGGTATCTAGCCAATCAAGACTGGTGCAACAATGTGTTAGATGGCTCCTATCAATTACAAAGGTTAGGGGAGCAATAGGGGGTAATGACTAACCCTTGGCTTTAATCTATTGCTATATGCGCTTTTTTGGCTAAAGCCCGCAAGTAATGGATGGGGATCGCATAACTAATACCACTGGGATTTTGTAACACAGATTCCTTGCCATTTTTTAGAAATACTTTATTCAATATGCCTATCACTTCGCCGTTTGTTGCATCATATACTGGGCTGCCACTGTTGCCTGGATAGGCGGTAATATCTAATTGATAAATTAATGAGGGATTTTTTAGTTTATTAATCATTTCACTGGTCAGTCTATCCGCGTTACTACTGGGTATGACATCGGGTGTGGTGGCCGCCAATATGCCTCTATGGGTGGCAGGATAAAGGCCCAAAACCGGGCCAATTGGAAAGCCAGTCAATAATATATCAGTGCCATCGGCTAATAGTGCCCCTGAGGCTAAATCTGCGGCTCGCAGTACTGTGTCTAGTTTAAGGATCGCCAGATCGTGCTCGATATCTTGAGCAATAATTCTCGCTTTAAACACCTTAGGTGTTGCGCCTATGCCCGAAAAAACAATATGATGTTGTACATATTGAGGGTCTAGATCTTGGGATACCACATGATAATTGGTCGCCACAAACGAGCCGTCGCCAAACACAAATCCAGTACCTCTGAGCTGCTGGGTGTGCTGACCTAAGGGATCGTGCAGGCCAACCCCTACTACCGCTTGTTTGACTTTAGCCACCACTGTCACAATAGAATGGGCGCTAAGTGTTGCGTTGGGCATTAGGGCCCACAACAAAACTAACACTAGAGGTTCAATTTTTAGTTTAATCATAAGCTTAGATTACTTTTTTAGTGTTGATGAGGGTATAATTACACAAGTACTCATATACTGCCAAGGTTGCACTTGTGGTAAATACTTAATCCGCACTTTTTGTTAAAAGGTCATCAAGCATGAAGATTCTAGTTACAGGTGTTGCAGGCTTTATCGGTAGTTT
This sequence comes from Paraglaciecola sp., assembly GCA_034111785.1. GTDB lineage: Bacteria > Pseudomonadota > Gammaproteobacteria > Enterobacterales > Alteromonadaceae > Paraglaciecola. Next base: position 17,152 of record JAWUWP010000047.1, on the reverse strand, counting down.
TGTGGCGCAAGCATTGCTGAAGCGCGGCGATCAGGTTGTGGGTATTGATAACATTAACGATTATTATGATACCAAGATAAAAGAGGGGCGCTTGGCGCTGTTAAAGGCACAATTCAACAACGAACAGTTTCGCTTTGAAAAGATGGACATAGCCCACAGAGATAACATTGAAGGCCTCTTTGCTGCAGAAAAATTCGATAAGGTGGTGCATTTAGCCGCGCAAGCAGGGGTGCGTTATTCAATCGATAACCCCCATGCTTATGTGGATAGCAACCTAGTGGGCTTTGTAAATATTCTGGAAGGCTGTCGTCATAATAAAATCAAGCACTTAGTGTACGCATCATCGAGTTCAGTATACGGAGCCAATGAATCGATGCCTTTCTCGGTATCTGACAATGTGGACCACCCGGTGTCATTGTATGCCGCCAGTAAAAAAGCCAACGAATTAATGGCCCATACATATAGCCACTTGTATCAATTGCCTACCACTGGACTGAGGTTTTTTACCGTGTATGGACCTTGGGGTCGACCCGATATGGCCTTGTTTAAATTTACCCAAGCCATATTGCAGGACAAACCCATACAAGTTTTCAACTATGGCCAGCACAGGCGTGACTTCACCTATATCGATGATATTGTGCAAGGTGTCCTATTGTCCTTGGATCAAGCGCTAAAAGGTAACCCAGATTGGGATGGCCAGGCACCGGATCCAGCCAGCAGTAAAGCCCCGTGGAAAGTGTATAATATCGGTGCACAGACACCGGTTAACCTCCTTGATTTCATCCAATTATTAGAAAGTGCATTGGGTAAGCAAGCCATCAAAGAAATGTTACCCATGCAAGATGGTGATGTGCCTGATACCTTCGCCGATGTTTCTGCCTTGGCCAATGATCTGGGCTATCAGCCTAAGGTTGCTTTGAAAGACGGTATTGAAAAATTTGTGCACTGGTACAAGGAATTTTATACTATTGCCTAGCAGTCAAGGCTAAATAATGAATAGGCTAAATGTTCTAGCTGACAGCAGAAGCGTCAGTCTAGGTTCTGATGAAGATGCATAGGCCTTTAATAAGGTATACCTAGAGGCTGATAGGTAAAATAAGTAATAGAAAATTTAACCCGATGTCAAAGAGAATAATCTATTGAATAAGCTGCGCACTTTAATTGCTAACTGGTTATCTACGTTTGGGAGTGATCCCCAAAAAAATAGGGTTGCCAATCATTTTTCTAAGTATTTGGCCCCACAATTGGCTCAATGCGAAGAGCAAAAGCTGGCGTGTTTTAATATCAGGCACAGAGTCTATTGTGAGGAGCTAGGGTTGGCCCCCACCAATGCTCAACAGATTGAAAAAGATCAGTTCGACGCCTATTCGACCCATAGCTTAGTGCAACATTTACCTACCGCATGTTATGCAGGCACAGTGCGAGTGGTGCGGCCACAAGATCAAACGCAACTGATACCTCTGCAACAGTATTGCGCCGATGCTATTTGCACTATATCCTCGGGCAAAATTCATCCCAACGATTTTAAGGCCAGTGAGATCTGTGAGATCTCTAGGCTGGCGATACCACTTGAATTTAGACGCCGTGGATCGGATGAATTTGTGGGTGCTGCCACAGGCATGATCAATGAATTCAACTACACAGACCAAGCGTTAAGGTGTTTTCCCTATATTAGTATAGGGCTATATTTGAGCGCGGCGGCCATAGTAATAGACAATAATATTAGTCACAGCTTCGTCTTATTGGATCCACGTCTCGCCACAAGCATGAAATTTGTCGGTATACATTTTGAGAAAATTGGTCCTACCATTGACTATTATGGCCCACGTGCCCCTTATTATATTAATGCCGCTATGCTTCAGGAAAATCTGAGTCCTGGTTTTAAGTTGATGCTAAACAATATCCGCCAAGCCCTGTAAAAATGCCATTGTTAAAAAGTAGGTATCAAAATTGAAAAAAATTCTATTGGTGTTTGGCACTAGACCCGAAGCGATAAAAATGGCCCCATTGGCCATAGAACTAAAGAAAAATCCCCGTTTAGAGACACAGATCTGTGTGACGGCCCAACATCGAGAGATGCTTGATCAGGTGCTGAAATTGTTTGAGCTGACACCGGATTATGATCTTAACCTTATGACTCCCGGCCAAGATCTATATGATATTACCGCTAAAGCATTGTTAGGCCTCAGAGATGTGTATGCCACTTGCAAGCCCGATCTGGTGTTAGTGCACGGCGATACCACTACCACTATGGCCGCGTCTTTGGCGGCTTTTTATCAAAAAATTCCAGTGTGTCACGTTGAAGCGGGTCTGCGCACGGGTGATATCTACAGCCCCTGGCCTGAGGAAGTCAATCGCAAGCTCACCACCAGTCTAACAAGGTTACATTTTGCCCCCACAGAGCGTTCAAAATCTAATTTGATAGCAGAAAATGTCGATCCTAAAGATATCTTAGTCACAGGCAATACTGTGATCGATGCTTTGTTGATGGTGGATGAAAAAATTGATGACGATCGGCAGTTAAATGCCCAGCTGGCGGCGGCCTTTCCATTTCTGGACCCGAAAAAACGACTCATTTTAGTCACGGGTCACCGTAGAGAAAGTTTTGGCCAAGGCTTTGAAAATATATGCCAAGCACTGAATAAGTTGAGCGAACAAGAAAATGTGCAAATAGTGTATCCAGTCCATCTTAATCCGCAGGTGCAAGAGCCGGTGAATCGTTTGCTAAACGATATTGATAACGTCTTTCTGATCCCTCCACAGGACTACTTGCCCTTCATTTATTTAATGAGGAATGCCTATTTGATACTGACCGACTCTGGCGGCGTGCAAGAAGAAGCGCCATCATTAGGCAAGCCGGTACTGGTCATGCGTGATACCACCGAACGTCCAGAGGCTATTGAGGCGGGTACGGTGAAGTTAGTGGGTACCCAGTATCAGAATATTGTCACAGTGGCGTGTGAATTACTGGCAGACCAAAGCCTGCATGATTCTATGGCGGTCTCCCATAACCCTTATGGCGACGGTAAAGCCTGTGCAAGGATCAGTCATGCCATCAATGAATTTTGGGATAACTAACGATGCCTTTTAATAAAGTATCAGTGATAGGTTTGGGCTACATTGGCTTGCCAACGGCAGCGGTTATTGCATCTAGAGGCATAGAAGTGATTGGCATTGATGTGTCTTTGGATGCGGTTAATACCATTAATCAAGGGCGGGTACATATTGTCGAGCCCGATTTAGATATGTTAGTGCAAGCCGCAGTCACTATGGGCAAGCTGCGGGCTTCTGTGACACCAGAGCCGGCCGATGTGTTTATGATTGCGGTGCCCACCCCTTTTAAAGAAGCAAAAAAGCCTGATCTTAGTTATATCCAAAGTGCCGCCAAAGCCATAGCCCCAGTGTTGGTAAAAGGGAATTTGGTGATCTTGGAGTCCACGTCACCTGTTGGTGCCACAGAGAAATTATGTGATTGGTTGGCTGAGGAGCGTCCCGACCTCATATTTCCTAGTGGCCTAGGCCAAAAGGCAGACATTGCTGTTGCCCATTGCCCAGAGCGGGTATTGCCTGGGCGGGTGTTAGAAGAGTTGGTGTCAAACGACAGGATCATAGGCGGCATGACCCCACAGTGCAGCCTGCTTGCTACTGAACTATATAAAACTTTTGTCCGTGGTGAATGCATCAGTACCAATGCCCGCACGGCTGAAATGGCCAAATTAACCGAAAACTCTTTTAGAGATGTGAACATTGCTTTTGCCAATGAGTTGTCGCTAATATGTGACGAATTACAGATCAATGTGTGGGAGCTGATCCGCTTATCCAATCGCCATCCTAGGGTCAATATTTTGAGTCCAGGTCCAGGGGTGGGGGGACACTGCATTGCAGTCGATCCTTGGTTTATTGTTGACTCGGCACCCAAATCAGCCCGTATCATTAAAACCGCAAGACAAATCAACGACTATAAGCCGCTACATATTATCGAGCAAGTTCGAGCCGCGGCAGATGACTTTAAACGGCCGGTTATTGCCTGTCTGGGACTGGCCTTTAAGCCGGATATCGATGACTTGCGCGAGAGCCCGGCGTTACAGATCACCCAAGCATTAGCCGAGTTAGATATTGGAGAAATATTAGCGGTTGAACCCAATATTTCGCAATTGCCTGATAGTCTTGCCCAGTCAGGGGTAGTGTTATGCTCACTGGATCATGCATTAGCCAAATGTAATGTGTTATTGGTGCTGGTGGATCATGCTGGATTTAAATTGATCCCCACTGCCGCTATCAATACCAAAGTGGTGGTGGATACCCGAGGTTTGTTCTCAAAATAGCGGTCAGTCACAGATCTCACTCATCAACCTTAACGGCAATACAAGGGGTCAAGAGCCCATAAGCCAATCTATGACTGTGCTTGTCTTAATGGATGAGGATCATGCCTTACTGCTTAAGAATGCTAGTCGTTTGGCGTGTAATAAAGGCTCGGTATAACCACTAGGTTGGGCCTTTCCTTGGAGTATTAGCTCCCTGGCCGCGCTAAAAGCAATAGACTGAGCTGTGTCAGGTGTCATGGCAATATAGTCCCCATCGCCCGCATTTTGCTGATCAACCAGACTTGCCATGCGCAACAAGGCGCTGTCTATTTGCTGGGTTGTGATGATCTTATGCTCTAACCAATTAGCAATATGTTGACTGGATATTCTTAAGGTTGCGCGATCTTCCATCAATCCAACCCCTTGTATATCAGGGACCTTGGAACAACCTATGCCCTGATTAACCCATCTCACCACATAGCCCAATATGCCTTGTACATTGTTATCCAATTCATCTTGTATTTGCCTATCACTGAGTGATGCGCCATCCAATAGGGGGACTGCTAACATAGTTTGTAATAATCCTGTGTCTTGCAGGTCAAGATGCTGACGAATATCGAACACCTCTGCTTGGTGATAATGCAAAGCGTGCAATGTGGCGGCGGTAGGCGAGGGCACCCAGGCGGTGTTAGCACCAGACTGAACATGGGCCAGTTTAGCTTCCATCATATCCGCCATATTGTCTGGTATAGGCCACATGCCCTTGCCAATTTGTGCTTTACCAGACAAACCACTGTTGATACCACTGAGCACATTGGATCTTTCATAAGCCTTTAGCCAAGACTTGGTTTTAATCTTAGCTTTACAGGCAAAGGCGCCCAATTGCATGGAGGTATGGATTTCGTCACCGGTGCGATCCAAGAAACCGGTATTAATAAAAGCGACCCTGTCTTTGGCTGCGGCAATACAAGCGGTTAAATTAAGGCTAGTGCGGCGTTCTTCATCCATTAGTCCCATTTTTATGCTATGCACAGGTAAGGCTAATATTTCTTCCATTCGAGCAAAAAGCTGATCGGCAAAGGCCACTTCTGCGGGGCCATGCATTTTGGGCTTCACTATATAGATACTGCCCGCTTGGCTATTGGTAAATTTGCCTTGTTTAAGCAGATCCTGTTTGCCGATCAAGCTGGTGACTAAGGCATCCATAATGCCCTCGTAGATAGGTAAATCGTCAAACAATATGGCATCTGTCGTCATTAAGTGCCCCACATTACGCACAAACATCAGGCTTCGACCAGACAAGCTAAAAGGCTCACCGCCGACACTTTTATAGGTTCTATCTGGGGCTAAACTGCGGATTGATGGCTTGTTTGCATTGCCCACTTGGGCGCTTAAGTCGCCTTTGATCAACCCTAACCAATTTTTATAAACTAAGGTTTTATCTTGGGCATTTACCGCGGCCACTGAGTCTTCACAATCCATAATAGTGGTCAGAGCCGACTCGATAAAGAGATCTTTTATTTCGGCAGGATCTTGTTTACCCACAATATCTTGGGGATCAAATTGAATTTCCACATGTAAATTATGGTGTTTTACCAGTATCACGCTAGGGTGGGTCGCTAAGCCCTGAAAGCCTGCTAATTGTTTTGGGTTTTGTAATGGGCTAACCGAGCCGTCGCCTAAGGTGACTAACAATCTACCGGTAGAAATATCGTAGTGCTGGCTATTAATATGGCTGCCTGAGGCTAAGGGTAAGATGATGTCTAGCCACCTTCTGGCATATTCGATGACCTGTTGTCCTCTTTGGGGATCATAACCGGATGGTTGGTCGCCATTGGCCGGCACAATATCCGAGCCATAAACGGCATCATACAAACTGCCCCATCTTGCATTAGCTGCATTGAGTGCAAAGCGCGCATTATTAATGGGCACCACTAACTGTGGACCTGCCATTAGGGCGATTTCTGGATCCACATTTTTGGTGCTAATGGCAAAGGGCTCAGGGCGAGCTTGTAGGTAACCAATTTCCGTCAAAAATGCCTGATACTCTGCTATATCTAAGTGGTCACGTTGGGCACAATATTCATCTATTTGTATTTGTAGCTGGACTCTTTTTTCCAGCAAAGCGCTATTTTGCGCCATTAAACTGGGTAATACCTTGGCAAAGCCAGTCCATAACTGATCTTCTGACAGCCCTGAGTCTGGCAGCACAGATTGGGTAATAAATTGATCAAGTTGCTTGGCAACTTTTATGCGCCCTCTTTGAATATAATTTGACGACATGTATTGATCCCAGTAGCGGTTATCTGGCCACTAGTTTACCCCTGAGTATGACAATTTATTAATTTATGTCATCTATCATGCTCATTCACCAGAAAAATAGAGTGAGCCTTAGCTTAACTCGTTGCCCACTTGGGTGATCAATCGTCTGAGCCATATGTGTCCAGCATCGTGTTGCAGCAATGCACTCCAGGCCATTTTTAAGGCGATAGGGGGGATGTCAAAGGGTGGGTCAAGTATTTTAACCTCGGGATCGAGTCGATATAGCTTGGCGGCTTTGCTGGGCAAGGTGGCCACCAAATCTTGCTCTTTGGCCAGTTGTAAGGCTACGTGGTAATGGCGAGTGAATACGCGGATCTCTCGTTTTTTACCCATTTTAGTTAACTCGGCATCTACCCATCCGAGTTTTTGTACCTCGTTAGGATCGATACCCACCCCCACACCAAAACCGGTCTTACTGACCCATATGTGTTTACTCGACAAATAGTGGGTCAGATCGAACTTTGCCACTATAGGGTTATGGCTATTCACTACACACGAAAAGGTGTCATACCACACCACTTTTTGATGAAAAGATAAGGGCAATTCATCAAAACGATTAATCGCCATATCCACACGCCCCTGCTCTACATCATGGAAGGTGACATCACTGGGCGTGATCAAGTCTAAGGTAATATTGGGCGCCTGTTGACTCAGTCGTCTGATGACCTCAGTTAATAGAGTAGACTCAGCGTAGTCACTGGCCATAATGCGAAAGGTACGATCACTGTGCAGGGCAGTAAAGTCAGTTTCTGGCTGGATAGTGGTTTCTAACTTGGATAATACATCCCTGATCACAGGTTGTAATTCAATGGCCCGTTTGGTGGGTGTCATGCCTTTGCTGGTGCGCACTAATAGAGGATCTTTAAACAGATCTCTTAGTCTTCTTAAACCGTTGCTCATAGCGGGTTGGGTGATGCTAAGCTGATTTGCTGCTTTAGTTACGCTACCTTCACGTAATAAAACGTCGAGGTAGACCAATAAATTTAAATCCACTTTTGAAATATTCATAAATTTTATGTCTTGTGAAAATAGAATTTTATAGTTGAATGATACCGAGCTTGAGATCTCTTGTCATAAATTAAATATATCAAGTAAAACAACAAGATATAGAGGTGATGAGATATTATCAGACTACAATCATTCGAAATACAGGGAACTGACCATCATAAATATGAATGCTCTGCCCACAAAAAAGGGAGCCACAGTTAGGCTGTGGATCCTGATGGCATCAACTTGACTAGTCCGCTGCGTCAAATTGATTCATAGTGTTGTCTTCCCCTGAGGCTTTTAAGGCTTGCTCACCAGAAAAATATTCTTTGTGATCATCACCCAAATTTGAGCCGGCCATAGCTTGATGTTTCACACAAGCCAAGCCCTGTCTTATTTCTTTGCGCTGCACTTCTTTTACGTAAGCCAACATGCCTTCGTCACCAAAGTAGCCTTTAGCCAAGTTATCAGTGGATAATGCCGCAGTATGGTATGTGGGTAGCGTAATAAGATGGTGAAAAATACCCGCTTCTTTTGCTGCATCAGCTTGGAAGGTCCGAATTTTCTCATCGGCTTCAATGGCAAGGGCAGAACCGTCATATTTAATGGACATTAAGGCATCTCTGTCATAGGCGCTTATGTCTTTATTCTGTGCTTGCCATAGATCAAAGATTTGCTGACGGAAATTCAATGTCCAATTAAATGACGGTGAATTGTTATATACCAATTTAGCGTTAGGAACGGTTTTTCTAATGGCTCTCACCATGTCACCTATTTGCCCTACATGGGGCTTTTCGGTTTCAATCCACAGCAGATCCGCACCATTTTGCAGTGAGGTAACACAATCTAATACCACTCGCTCAAAGCCAGTATTGTCTTGGAACTTATACAAACCATTAGGTAATCTAACGGGTTTAACTAACTTACCATTTTGCTTAAGGACCGAGTCACCTTCGTCCAAGTCATCTACAGAAGTGACCTCTGAGGTATCCAAAAAGGCATTATATTGCGCGGCTAGATCGCCAGGTGCCGTGGACACAGGTATTTTTTGGGTAAGGCCCGCACCTAAGGAATCAGTTCTGGCCACTATTACCCCATCATCTACCCCTAACTCTAAAAAGGCGTAACGCACGGCGTTGATTTTTGCTAGAAAATCTTCATGGGGTACCGTGACTTTACCATCTTGGTGGCCGCACTGTTTTGCATCAGAGACTTGGTTTTCGATCTGGATACAACAAGCGCCTGCTTCGATCATTTTCTTGGCCAACAAATAGGTGGCTTCTTCATTGCCAAAGCCTGCATCGATATCCGCGATTATGGGTACCACATGGGTTTCAAAATTATCGATGGTATCTTGAATGCTCGAACAATCTAAGCCTTGCTGTTTTGCGCTGTCGAGTTGCTTGAATAAATCGCCGATTTCTCGAGCGTCTGCTTGACGTAAAAACGTATAGAGCTCTTCGATTAGGGCAGAAACACTGGTCTTTTCATGCATAGATTGGTCTGGCAAGGGGCCAAACTCTGAACGTAAGGCTGCGACCATCCATCCAGATAAATACAAATAGCTTTTATCTGTTGTACCTTGATGTTTCTTTACTGCCAGCATTTTTTGCTGACCAATAAAACCATGCCAGCAGCCTAATGATTGGGTGTACTGACTCGCATCGTTGTCATAGTCCTGCATGTCTTTACGCATAATTGCAGCTGTATACTTGGCAATATCTAAACCAGTCTTAAAACGGTTTTGTGCTTTCATACGAGCAGCATAGTCAGGATTTATGGCATTCCAAGCTCCACTTTGCGTCGCTCTTAACTGTTTAATTTTTTCTATATCTAGTTGATATTGTGACATTTGAATGTTCCTATAACTGAAAGGTGAATAACAAGGCAACCTTTACGGCTATTGTTGGTTGCTGCTGGTGATCATCCTATATAGGTCATGTGCATATATGAAATCTATATTAAGTATCTTCAGCATACACTGTGTGAATGATGCTCAAAGGTATGCCAAACCTATTCCACTACGATACTTTTGCCAAAGTATGTGTGCGTTGCAATGATAAGTACTATAATGTTGTAGATTAATAATTTAAGTAGAGAGCGTGTATGTCAGAGTTAATGTCTTCTATCGACCAGCGTACCCAACTTGTTGGTGAGAATAGACTTGAGTTATTAATGTTTAAATTGGGCACCAGGCATACTTTTGCCCTTAATGTGTTTAAGGTGCGAGAGGTGGTGACAGTGCCGTTGGTTAATCAAATGCCCGGCTCCCATCACCATTTAAATGGTGTCACCAATTACAGGGGCGTCTCTATACCCGTTATCGACTTACGCACTGCTATAGGCATTACGACCAATGCAGACACATATGAAGCGGGTAACGTCATCATCACTGAGTATAATCGGAGTGTGCAAGGGTTTTTAATTGGCCAGGTCATGCATATTATCAATACATCTTGGAGCGATATTCAGCCGCCGCCTAGCGCTGCCGGCAAAAATAATTATTTGACCGCTATTACCCAAGTAGAGATAGAAGGCAACAATGAACTGGTTGAGATCATTGATGTAGAAAAAGTACTGGCGGAAATCGTTAAATATGACACTACTATTAGCCAAGGTGTGTTAGACGAAGACGTCGCTGAACACCTCAAGGGCAAAAAGATATTAGTCGTGGATGACTCCTCTACTGCTCGTTGGCAGATCCGCGAAACACTATCCCAATTAGGCCTAGAAATTATCGAAGAGAAAGACGGCTTAAAAGCGTTGCAGCTGTTACAAGGTTGGGCCGACCAAGGTAAAACCGTGACCGATGAAATTTTGATGATGTTTACCGATGCAGAAATGCCAGAGATGGATGGTTACCGGTTGACCTCTGAGGTTCGGCAAGATCCGCGCATGAGCGATTTATTTATTGTGTTGAATACCTCATTAAGTGGCAGTTTTAATGATGCCATGTCTGAGAAAGTGGGCTGTGATAGATTTATCTCTAAATTTCAACCTGACTTGTTAGTCGACGTAGTGCAACAAAGAATGCGTGAAGTCCTTGAGCAACAGCTGTAATTTTTAAAGCACATGGCGCTCAATCATGAGCGTCATCATTTTGTCATATAAATTTAGTATTAATGCCCCTCTAGCCTAACGTATAATCCCCAATCTTTTGAAATCGCCTTTCATTTATGGAGCCAAGATGAAGCAAATTGTGACCCTCTTACTTGCAGGGCTGTGCAGCTCTGTAGCCGCTGCGCCAGCGCCTAAAAATATTATTATGCTAGTGGGAGACGGCATGGGGCCTGCTTATACTACGGCCTATCGTATGTATGCGGATGATAAATCCACACCCGAAGTAGATCAAACCGTCTTTGATAGGTTGTTAGTGGGTATGGCCAGCACTCACCCACACCCAGATGAGGGTTTTGTAACAGACTCGGCGGCCAGCGCCACAGCCTTATCAACAGGTGTTAAAACCTATAATGGTGCTATTGGTGTGGACAATAACAAAAAGCCTGTACCGACTGTACTGGAGCTTGCTAAGCAGCAAGGCCGTAAAACCGGTATAGCGGTGACCTCGCAAATTAATCACGCCACCCCTGCCAGTTATAGTGCCCATAACGAAAGCCGGCACAATTATGATCAAATTGCCGACAGTTATTTCGATAACAAGATCGAAGGGCAGTTTGTATTAGATGTGATGTTAGGAGGAGGATGGAAGTTTTTCATTCGAGAGGATCGTAACTTAGTTGAAGAGTTTAAAAACGCCGGCTATCAGTATGTGGACAAATTGCCGCAATTAGACACAGTAGCAGCCAATCAACCTTTGTTGGGTTTGTTTGCGGAGGTTGGCTTACCCTGGGCATTAGACAGCAAAGATGACAGCCGTTTAGGGCAATTGGCTAAAAGCGCTATTCGTCAGTTGGAGAATGATCAAGGCTACTTTTTACTCATCGAAGCCAGTCAGGTTGATTGGGCCGGACACGCTAATGATATCGCCTCAGCCATGGCCGAAATGCATGATCTTGCCCTGACCCTTGAATGGCTAGAGCAATATATTTTAGCCAATCCAGATACCTTGTTGGTGGCCACAGCCGATCACAGCACAGGTGGCCTGTCTATTGGTGTTAACGGCAATTACAATTGGAAACCTCAATGGTTAAAAGGATTAAAAGCCTCGCCTACAGAGATAGCCGTACAGATGGTGACCAGCCAAGACAGAGTGAAACTGGCCAATCAGATGTTGGGTTTTGAGCTAACAGCACAAGAAGGCAAACTATTAACCCGTTTAAGAACGGAAGCCTATCGAGACTTTCAGCAGATCATTTGTCAGATATTAGATAAGCGTTCGTATACTGGTTGGACGACCGGTGGTCATACGGGTGAAGATGTACAAGTCTTTGCCAAAGGTTTGGGCAGCGAGCTATTTAATGGTCACTTAGATAATACACAAATAGCCCACAAGCTATTTAGTCTACTGGAGGCCAAGACACACTAGATAACAATAGTAGAGCCACAGCAGGTGGCTTAGCCGTCTAGCACATTCTTGTCTTATGCTGTCTTTGCTGTGATATTGTCACTAGGCTAGGGTTGGCCCAGCAAGGCAGTCCTTAATTGTGTTACAAACTGCTAGGGCCCTTGGGGACCCAAAGTGCTCACGCTATTATTCAAGGGCTAAACAGCAGGTTAAAGACGCAGCTGGGGCAATGGCCCCTAGTGGCTAGATTTGACGATTATTTTCCATCCACCAAAAAGTGCTCCAGATCTTGCCCAGTGAGTTTTTTGATCTGGGAAAAGATATACCATAATGCCGTCATCAACATCAGCATACTGGGGATCACTATCACCGGATAGCTCAGAGCCGTCATTTTACCTAACTCCTCGGTATATTCAGTGGTGCCAGGGGCGCTAACCAATATGACTTTAGCTAAAATATAGTTGAGGGCCGAAGATAGAAAAAATGAACCTGCAACAATATAGGAACTATTCGCCAATTTCTTTTTAAATGTCTCACTGGTGCCAGTATTTTCAAGGGATTGATTGAGATTGTCCCAATTAATAATTTGCTCGTTTAAGACAAAGACTTTGAGCAAAGGCTTAGTGGTTTTTTGCGTGATCAAGACCGCAATGCCGATGATCCCAGGAATAGCCGCTTCTTTGATGGCAATATACTCAGCAGGCAGTTCTAACAGACTGATCCCCCCTGTTAATACCACGCTCACTATACCCAATATTGAGAAGGCATTGATTTTGCCAGACTGCCTTAGATCCCAAATACCAAATCCAAAAGGAAAGATCAGCGCCGCCACTATGCTCCAAGCTGGGCCCAAGTATTCTTGGCCACTCAGATTGGTCATGATCAGCACGGGTATAACAATATTAAAAGCAAGATTGCCTAGCAGGCCGCCAGGCTTTTGTGTATTGGATTGACTCATTTATTACCTAATATTATGCATCAGATTGCAAAGCCCTAGTATATGCAAATTTGTGGTGTGGGGCTAAGGTTTAATCAAAATTTAATGTTCTGGTTGATGGAGGGGGTAGACCAGAGTTTGGCTGCCATCAAGCCCGAGATAAAACCAAATAGGTGAGACTCCCATGAGACAAACCCCACAGAAGGTAAAATACCAAAGATCAGGCCACCGTAGAAGAAGCCTACTAACACAGAAATGACGATCAGCTTAAATTTACCACTGAGAAAGCCTGCTAAGAGCAAGTAACCAAAATATCCATATACAATGCCGCTCACCCCTATGTGGGTAGCCTGTCTGGCGAACAACCAGACTAACAAACCTGTGACTAGCATTATCCACAAGCTAATATGTAGATATCGTTTAAGGCCATACTGCAGTAACAAATAACTGAAGATACACAAGGGCACAATATTAGATAAGTAGTGCGGTACGCTGGCATGCACAAAAGGACCTAGTAGGATCCCTTTTAAGCCCGGCACATACCTTGGTATCGTGCCTAGTTGGTTGAGCAAACGGCCAGTGAAAAGATTAATGAGTTCGATAACACTAAACAATAGGAAAACGGCCAAGACCCATCTCATTTGCTGTTTAGTGCTCAAAGCTGACAAAGTTAAGTTTTTCATGATGTCTGCGTGTTAATAAACTAAGTAAGGCTATTGTGCCGCAAAACTAGACAAACAATTATGTCAATTTGTCACAAAATAATATGGGCGCCACATCTGAATCTATTTTGGCCGCTGGTTAAGCGCATAGGATGGCAAAAAAAACCAGTTTTTACCCTGCCAGCCATGGATGTTTATGGGCAAAATCGGCCACATCTAAGCATGAATAGCCAGCCAGCCAGCCCCGCAACGTTGTAATGGCATTAACATGGCTGGCTTGACCATAAAGCAACCTAAAACATCTGTTCAGTGACGCCAGCTAAGGCTTTTTGTCTTTTGATCCAATCTAATTAAGGCTTGATCACGTATGTGCAACATCAGATCTACCAAACGAGTTAAGCCCGTGATGAAATCTATCCTTTTGTTAATCCTATTTACCCTGAGCCTAAGTGGTTGCGCAAGCTATGAATATCCTGCACAAGCAAAAGTGGGGGATAAGATGATCGCTGTTTCAGGTGAGACCCTTGATGGTACTGTGGTCAATATCCCCCGGGACTTTGCTCATAATAAGACCTTATTGTTGCTGGGTTTTGTGCACAAATCTCAATTTGATATCGACCGCTGGTTGATAGGTTTGGACATGACCCAGACCCAAGTGGATGTCTATGAGATCCCCACACTTAAAGGTATGGTGCCACAAATGTTCAGTACCCTTATCGACGATGCCATGCGTGAAGGTATTCCACCTCATATCTGGAAAGCGGTGGTGACAGTTTACGGCGATGGCGAGGTTTTACAGCGTTATACCGGTAACCAGAAACCCAAAAATGCGCGGGTCATATTACTAGACGAAACAGGAACCATAATGCACTTCTACGATCGGGGATTTTCGGTGGATGCGCTAAACGCACTGCGGGCCGCCCTAGAGAATTGAAGCAAAGGCGGGCCAAGATCACCTGCAAGCGGGTGGCCGGTGAGAATAAAATAATCCTTTTAGGACAAACTAGTGTTAATGTTTCATATCAATATATTGATCAACAATCGAACCATGCCCTTGTTTAGACCCCTTGTCAGCTATGTACTTCGTAAAATTAGAGTGTTGCGAAAAAAAGCAATTGTAAAAAAAGAACGGGAATTATTGGGCGCTAAAGAGTTTGTCATTATCTCTGACAATTGTTGGGGAGGCGCCGCCTATCAATGGTATGACAAGCCCTATAACAGCCCCTTTGTGGGTTTGGGGATCTATGGCGAGTGTTATATTAAATTGCTGTCTAATTTTGATCACTACATAAATTTACCCTTGGAATTTAAACCTCAACAACAAAGCAAACATGCCTATCGTTTTAAAGAAGAATACTATCCAATGGCAGTGTTAGAGGATATTGAAATACATTTTGTCCATTACCAAAGCATAGAAGAAGTGCTCAGTAAATGGACAAAAAGAAAAGATAGGATGTTAAAAATAACCAATAAAGATCAGTATTTCTTTAAAATGTGTGACGACTGGAAGGCCAACAGTAAGCAGATCCAGCAATTTCACCAATTGCCCTTTAAAAACAAGATCTCATTTGTGCCTAACACTCAGGTAAATATACAATCTGCGGAGCAAATAGCGGTTTACCAGCGCCATGCTCGAAACAAAGTCAGTGTGCCCAATGGACTGGGGTTGTTCAAAATCACCTTCTTATATTTTGACTTAAGCCAATGGCTTAGCCGCTCAAAAATTGTCAGAACCTTCTATAAAGGCTAATTTGCGGTACCTATTGAGGCTGGGGTGCTTACCCTAACAACTACTGCTAGTGGCGCCACATAGGGCCAGTGAAGTAAAAGTGTGAGCCTAGTCTGCTTAGCAGGCTAGGCTCTGTTCACCTTTATGTTTGGCAAGGTGACTATAGAGATTCGAGAAAGTTTAGCACTGCGGAGGCGTTACGTTCCTTTGAGAATTGTATCAAGCTTTCGCCGTTACATTGGATCCCGTCTGCAGACACCACTTTTCTAAGTACCTTGTTACTGGTACTGGCCACTTCACCTATTTGTGCCCGTGCGCTTCGTTTCAGCATATTGACGTTATCGTTGACTGCCGCTTTGCAGAAACTTGAGTATTGGATATCGCCCACATATTTCACTTTATCTTGGTTATCTAAGCCTGCACTTGCATTAAAAGCACTTAGAGCCAAACCTATTATCAGTAGTTTTTTCATCGGTATACTCCAGTAATTTTAAGATGACGGTTTGTTGCCGCCCACTATTAATGACCTATTGCAAAAGAAATTTCTGTTTTTTTATTGTTCTAAACAAGTAAAGGATATGTAAAATAAAATGTAGCAATAATGTGACAGCCTGTAGGCCATAAAAAGTAAGGGCAGCCGTAATTTAATATACACAAAATGCTGAATAAAAGAATTATTTAGATTAAAATAAACTAAAGAGAGAGGGGGGGGGCACCACCAAAGACTGATGGTTAACAACCATTAACAGCAATATCACCAGTAAAAGGCGTGAACAATCGAAGATTTTAGAGATGCAGTGCAGCATCTTGCCTAAAATTCAGTATCCTTATGCTAATCATATAAATTCACAACAGAGAACAACAATGAAAAAGAGATTAATACTAGGGGGGATTATAGTCGCCATCGCCGGTGCTGGGTTTTGGTTTGTAAGCAGTGGCTCACTCAATGCTTTGATTAAAGAGCAGATAGAAGGACAAGGCAGTAAATATACCGAACAAAAGGTGGCGGTAAAATCCGTAGAGGTCAAATTACTCGAAGGCTTTGGCAGTATCAAAGGCCTCACCCTGAACAACCCCCAAGGTTTTAAACAGCCTTATGCCTTATCTTTGGGAGATATCACCCTAGATATCAATATCAACAGCTTGGTAAACATTCACAGCGAGACTGAAGCGATTATTATAGACACCATAAAAATTGCCGATCCTAAAGCCTTTGTTGAGCTTACGGCTAATGGTCGCACTAATTTTAGCCAAATAATGGATGCCATTAATAAAAATTTACCGCAATCCACGTCAACACCCGTAGCCCAAGACAGTTCAACCGGCCCTGAACCTAAGGTTAAAATAACCCATCTCATTGTGTCAGGTGTAGCATTAACCCTAGATCTTAGCGCATTGGGTAATAAAGGACACAAGGTGCAGTTATCAGACATCAAGCTCAATAATATCGGAGGTGCTAAAGGATTGCCGGCCAGTCAATTAGGCGGTGAAGTGGCTAAACAAGTTATTAAAGCCATTGCCAAAGAAGCAAAAGACGAACAAACACGTCAACTAAAAGACAAAGCCATAGAGAAAATAAAGGAAAAAGCCAAAGAAAAGCTGAGTGGTTTATTTGATAAATTAGGCGGCTAGTAGCCACAGGTCAAAAGCCGCATATTGATACAATAGCCATAACTGGCCCCCAGATAATATGGGGGCTGAAACCCTGCCATCTTCTTAAATGGCCGCAGTTTTGATGATACTTCC